>NZ_CP063398.1:0-353750 GCF_021729845.1 Rhizobium sp. SL42 | reverse complement strand
GATAGTTGATATCCACCACGGAAAGATCCGCGACCTGGCCGGCCAGGTCGATCGCATTGATGATTGTGCGCGGTGTGCCATAGCCATCGGTGGCATAACGATCGAGATAGGTGGCAAAGTGCCAGATGCCGGCACCAAAACGCTGGTTGCTCATAGGGTTCCTCCAGATGAATGAATATGCGTGCCGCCGCGCGCGTTCGGGCGAAATTTCTGCGCTGTGGTGAATGCAAGATCGGATGCAGTCAGTTTGCCAATGAATCGGTCCAATCCTGCCTCCCTGATGCTGGCGCCGTCGCGGCACTTCTGTGATGAAAGATCGCGTTTGTTTTCGTTTGTGTGCGTTATTTCCCATAATCCCAAAGTTTCATCAAGCGGAAACTTTTGAATCCGGCTATTTCGGCGCCTAAAAACGAGCGAATTGGCGCGACTTTGGGCAGATAGGCCATTGCTGCGTCGCAATTCCCCATGCTGCGACGCAAAACAAAAACAGTTTGACATCAATCGATAACAATCGATAGAAAATAAGGAGGGTCGCCAAAGGGCGGCTTGTTGAGAAAGGGAGGTTCTCATGAAGATCACTCGACGTCTGCTTGTTTCCGTTTGCGTGCTCACACTGTCGGGCGTCGTGCCGGGCTTGGCCATGGCTGCAGATACAATCGCTATCATCACGCCCAGCCACGACAATCCGTTCTTCAAGGCGGAAGCCGATGGTGCCGCAGCCAAGGCGAAGGAGCTTGGCTACGACACCATGGTGCTGGTCCATGACGATGATGCCAACAAGCAGAATGAATTGTTCGATTCCGCCATTGCCGCAGGCGTCAAGGCGATCATCCTCGACAATGCCGGCGCTGACGCGTCTGTCGCCGCGGTACAGAAAGCCAAGGACAAGGGTATCCCGTCCTTCCTGATCGATCGCGAGATCACCACGACCGGCGTTGCTGTATCGCAGATCGTCTCCAACAATTACCAGGGCGCACAGCTCGGTGCCGAGGCCTTTGTCAAGCTCATGGGCGAAGAGGGCAACTACGCCGAACTGGTGGGCAAGGAATCCGACACCAATGCCGGTATCCGCTCCCAGGGTTATCACGACGTCATCGACCAGTATTCCGGTCTGAAATCGGTTGCCAAGCAGACTGCAAACTGGTCGCAGACCGAAGCCTATACGGTAATGGAATCGATCCTTCAGGCACATCCGGACATCAAGGGCGTGATCTCGGGCAACGACACCATGGCCATGGGAGCCTATGCGGCACTTGAGGCGGCCGGTCGCAAGGATGTCATCGTCGTCGGTTTCGACGGCTCCAATGACGTGCGCGACTCGATCAAGAATGGCGGCATCAAGGCCACTGTTCTGCAGCCGGCCTACAGCCAGGCGCAGCTCGCCGTCGAACAGGCGGACAAGTTCATCAAGACCGGTTCGACCGGGCTCGAAGAAAAGCAGCTGATGGATTGCGTGCTCATCGATGCGAACAATGCGGCAAAGCTTGAGACATTCGCCTTGTCCAACTGAGTCCAGCCAAACACCTCCCAAGGGGCATTCCCTTGGGAGGATTAGTTGATGCGAACGAATTCGGTTGTCTCATGAACATGAAAATGATCCTTGCTGCAGGCATGCTCGCAGCGTTGTGCCTTTCCGGCTGCAAACTGGTGAAGACGGAAGAGGCCGGCAAAGATGCTGCCGCGAACGGGCCGGGTGGTGATCAGGAGCGCATCGCGTCCTTGGTCTCGTCGACCTATGACAGCAAGCTTGTGCCGATGCTGAGGGAGAAGGCCGTCGACATGCCGGTTCTGCTCGCGGCGATCAAGGCCAATCTCGACGATGCCGGCAAAGCCTATGGCGTGCGCGTCGGCGGCGCGGGAGGTGGCTGGAATTTTGCCGTCAAGGGAACAGCGTCGGTGTCCGACGCTGATCTGTCTTCCAAGGCAGCCGTGGCGCATCTGGATTTTGATCGGGACGGCAAGGGGGACGCGAACCTGCAGCTTGGCCCGGTGGTCAAGGGCAGTGCGATCCGAGATACAATTGCGATTTATGATTTTTCCACGTTCCGTGATCAGATCGAGTTCGCCAAGCTGGGTCGGGCATTGAACGACAAGGCGGTCTCCGGAATCGTGGTTCCGAAAGACGGCCTGAAGGGCAAGACGCTCACCTTCCTCGGTGCATTCTCCATACGCTCCGCCGGCGAGATGCCTTTGGTCACCCCGGTTTCTGTCGAGGTCGCGCCATGAGTGCGGCCCATCCCATCGGCCTGTCGATCCGCGGTGGTTCCAAGCTTTATCCCGGCACGCAGGCCCTGAAGAATGTCGATTTCGACCTGCGCATGGGCGCCGTCAACGTTCTGGTCGGTGAAAACGGCGCCGGCAAATCGACCTTGATGAAGATAATCGCCGGCGTTGAGCAGCTGAATGGTGGCACGATCGAGCTTGATGGTGCGCCGGTGGTCTTTGCCGACAAATCGGACGCAACCCGCCACGGTGTCGGCATCGTGTTCCAGGAACTCAACCTGTTCCCTAACCTGACCGTGACGGAGAATATCTTCATCGGTCATGAAAAGACCCGTGCTGGCATTCATATCGAGCGTGCCGCCCAGACGGAAGCGGCAAAAGCTCTGATGAAGCGGCTGGAGCAGGATATCGACCCGGAAACGCCGCTTGGAAATCTGCGCATAGGACAGCAGCAGATCATTGAGATTGCCAAGGCGCTGGCGGAAAACGCCCGCATTCTCATACTCGATGAGCCGACATCGGCGCTGTCTGCGGCTGAAGTCGATGTGCTGTTTCGCGTCATCGGCGACCTGAAGCGCCAAGGCGTCGGCATCGTCTACATCTCGCACCGGTTGGAAGAACTGATCCGCATAGGTGACTACATTACCGTCCTGCGGGATGGTGTGATCACCGGCTCGCGTTCCATGCAGGGCGTCGATATCCCCTGGATTGTCGCCAACATGATCGGAAGTGCGTCGAAGGAGTTTCCGAAGACCGGAGACCATGCACTCGGCAACGAGGTGTTCCGGGTTGAGGATGTTTGCCTTGCGAGCCCCGCAGGTGGCTACGCCGTCGACCATATGTCTCTTGCGGTTCGTGAAGGCGAGATCGTCGGGCTTTACGGATTGATGGGGGCAGGGCGTTCCGAGCTTTTGGAATGCATCATGGCGCAGCATCCGACATCGACGGGCCGGCTCTACATTGCCGGCCAGCCGGTGCGCGAAAAAAGTGTGTCCGGCCGGATCAGCCGCGGATTGGCCCTGATCCCGGAAGACCGAAAGCGCGACGGTTTGGTACAGATCATGACCATCCGGGAGAATCTCACCCTGTCGTCACTGCCCGATTTCACCCGGATCTTTCATCTCGACCTAAAGGCCGAGGTCGCCAAGGCAACGGAATTCGTCAAGCGAATGGCGATCAAGATCGCAAGCCTCGAGCACCCGGTTTCCAGTCTGTCAGGCGGCAACCAGCAGAAGGTGGTGATCGGCAAGGCGCTGATGACCAAACCGCGTATCCTCTTGATGGATGAGCCGTCGCGCGGCATCGATATCGGTGCCAAGGCCGAGATTTTTCGCACAATGCGCCGGCTGGCATCCGAAGGCCTCGGCATTCTTTTTGTAACATCCGATCTCGATGAGGTTCTCGCCCTCTCGGATCGCATTCTCGTCATGGCGAATGGCAAGCTGACTGGGGATTTCCCCGCCGGCGCCGACGCGGCGGCCGTTATTTCCGCCGCAACGCCCAATTTGAGCAGGGTCGAAACACCATGAGCATCATCAATACTGCAAACGCCGCGAATGCGGAATCCAAGGCATCCGGCAGCTCGGCGGTTCTGCTGCTCCTGCGTATGCGCACCTTCGTTGCGCTTATTCTCGTATTTGCCTTCTTCGCCTTTGCCGCACCGAATTTCCTGTCCTATGCCAACATGCTGATCATCTCAAAGCATGTGGCGCTGAATGCGCTGTTGGCGATCGGCATGACCTTTGTCATCATCGCCGGCGGCATCGACCTGTCGGTCGGATCGATCGTCGGTCTCTGCGCCATGGTCGCCGGCTATCTCGTGCTCTATGGGATCGATCTCGGCATCGGCTGGACCATCCAGTTCAACACGCTCGAGATCTGCTTTCTGGTGCTGGTGGTCGGTGTGTTTATCGGCCTGATCAATGGACTGCTGATCACCAAGCTCAATGTCGCGCCGTTCATTGCAACGCTTGGCGTCCTGTATGTGGCGCGTGGGGCAGCCCTGCTGTTTTCCGATGGCCGGACCTTTCCCAATCTCGCCGGCAATCCGGCCTATGGTTCGGATACGTTCAAGCTGATTGGATCCGGCAGCTTTTTCGGTTTTCCGCTGTCCATATGGATCATGGTGGTGGTTGCGCTCGCGGCAGGCTATCTGGCCACGCGCACGCCGCTCGGTCGGCACATCTATGCCGTCGGCGGCAATGAGCGCGGAGCGGGCCTTTCCGGCGTCAATGTCGATCGGACCAAGCTGTTCGTCTATATGTTTTCCGGTCTCTGCGCGGCGCTTGTCGGTCTGATCATCTCATCGCAGCTGCAGGCAAGCCATCCGGCAACCGGCGAAACCTTCGAGTTGAATGCCATTGCGGCGGCCGTTCTCGGAGGTACCTCCATGTCCGGCGGACGCGGGCGCATCGGTGGCACGATCATTGGCGCGTTTGTCATCGGCATTCTCGCAGACGGCCTGATCATGATGGGTGTATCGTCCTTCTGGCAGACGGTCATCAAGGGGCTGGTCATTATTGCGGCAGTTGTGGTCGATCAGATCCAGCAGAAGCTGCAGGCCCGGGTGATATTGCAGCAGCAGGCCGCGTGAGGATTTCAAATCGGCGTCGGTTGCTGTATATCCTGGGTTATTCGGGATGACGCGCTTTCGTTTGATTGCGAATTTTTAGGTTTGGGCAGATCGCCATGGATGCGAAGACAGAGCAGGACAACTCCGAAACCATGATCGGGCTTCTGTCCGAGCCAAGGCGGCGGCGCATTTTGGAATGGCTGCAGGAGGAAGGCTCTGCGCGTGTCCGGGAACTGGCCGCCGCTTTCCACGTGTCCGAAGCCACAATTCGCCAGGATCTCGAGAGGCTGGAGAACGAGGGGTTCATCACCCGCGAGCACGGTGGTGCCTTCCTCAACACAGTGCCGATCCAGACTGGCACGATGACGCTGCATCATCAGGAGAACATGGACAAGAAGCGCCGAATAGGCGCTCTTGCTGCCGGACTGGTCAAGGATGGTGAAACCCTGATCCTCGACGCGGGCACGACGACGACCGAAATTGCCATGCGACTGACCAGCCGGCGCGATCTGACGCTGATTACCAATGCGCTCAATATCGCGATCATTCTCGGTGCTGTTCCGACATTTGCCGTGCATATGCCGGGCGGTCAGTTCAAGTCGCCCACCCTGTCGCTTTCAGGTGACAAGTCTGTCGAGTATTTCCGCAATATCTTCGCCGGAAAGCTCTTCTTGGCGACAGCCGGCGTCGCGCTGGATACGGGCCTGACCTATCCGAGCTTTGCTGATCTGCAGCTGAAGGAGGCGATGATCAAGGCCGCCGCCCATGTCTATCTCGTGGCGGATTCGACCAAGATCAACAAATCCTCCTTCACCCGTCTCGGCTCGCTCGATGTCATCCACTCCTTCATCACGGACGACGGTATTTCCGATCGTGATGCAAAGGAGTTCGAAAAGCGTGGCATCCAGGTGCTGATCGCGCACTGAGCCGATGCGTCTGAAAATGGCGATCGGCCGTTCCGCGCTTGGTCAGGGCGCTTGGTCGATCGCGCTGCGCAATGTTGCGTTGATCCGCTCCTGCCAACCGGGGCCGTCTGCCTGGAAATGGGCAATGATGTCGCTGTCGATCTTGATCGAGACCAACTCCTTGGTGTTGGGAAGGGCTGCTCGCTCGATCGCGGGTGTGGCTGGTTTCTTGACAGGCCTGAACAGCGCTTCGGCCGCGTCTTTCGGGTTAACGGGTCTGCGGGGCGTCTGTGCCATTCTCATGTCCTTTGGTACTTTATGCTTTGTCGCACGGCAGATACGTATTCCTGCGTCATTGCATCGGGTGATTTGACCTCAGATCGACGATTCCCTTGTCAAAGCATAGCGTGATTGGGTCCAGTTCGAACATCAATAAATTCAAACATCGGATAAGCATGACAACATGCCCTGCGTTCCAGGAAATTCAGGTTTGCGGTGCATTGGGCTGATCGAGGCCGGATAGACCGACATGGTCTCCGTCGCACGCGATAAAGCGAATGCCGCTCCTCTCGAAGGCCAGGCAAAGCTGCGCTTCCGTTGCGCGGTGTACGTCGTGCCGGTTGCCTTCATAGTCGCGGACAGTGCTGCGTGAAACGCCAGATCGCTCCGCTAGATCGGCCTGTGTCCAGTCGAGAAAGCCGCGTGCCGCTCGACAGAGGGCGGGTGTCAGTGTTTTCGTCATTTCGGGTTGACCCACTGCGATAAGTTACCCATATTGGTCACTATACACCATAATAAGTGGTTTTCCGCAAATATCCAGATGCGCGGTGTGGCGGCTGCTGACCCGCTTGGCGGTTTTGGCGCTGTCAATCATTGGGAAGGTCTTCAGGTCTTGGGATAACGTTCGAGCCATATTTTCTGACTGTCCTGCTCGCCCTGCCATTCATCGGCAGCGTGATCTGCGTCTTTCTGCTGAACAACAAATCTCGTGATCTTCCGGTCGCCGTCGGTGGCGCGGTCACGCTTATGGCAATTCTTCTGACCGCAGGCTTCTATCCGCTGGTTTCCGACGGGCAGGCTGTACGCTATTCGCTCGAATGGGTTCCGCAGTTGGGGCTAAACTTCAGCCTCCGTATGGATGGCTTCGCATGGATCTTCACCATGCTGATCGCAGTCATCGGCTTCCTCGTCGTGCTCTATGCCCGCTATTACATGGGCAAAGACGATTCGGTCGCCCGCTTCTTCTCATTCCTGATGGCGTTCATGGGGGCAATGCTCGGCATAGTCCTGTCGGGAAATGTCATCCTGCTCTCGGTGTTCTGGGAACTCACCAGTATTTTCTCCTTCATGCTGATCAGTTTCTGGCATCACAATGCCGCGGCCCGCGACGGTGCGCGTATGGCGCTGACCGTTACCGGCATCGGCGGCTTCAGCCTGCTGATCGGCCTGCTTCTGCTCGGCAATATCGTCGGCAGCTATGATCTCGACAAGATCCTCGCCTCTGGCGATCTGATCCGGAACCACCCGCTCTACCTGCCGACGCTGGTCTTCATCCTGCTCGGAGCCTTTACCAAAAGCGCGCAGTTTCCGTTCCACTTCTGGCTGCCCAATGCGATGTCGGCGCCGACGCCTGTCTCCGCGCTTCTGCATTCGGCAACCATGGTCAAGGCAGGGGTCTTCCTGCTGGTGCGTCTATGGCCTGTGCTGTCGGGAACCTATGAATGGTTTTGGCTCGTTGGTCTGGCCGGTATCCTGACGCTGCTGCTGGGCGCCTATTTCGCTATGTTCCAGCAGGACCTGAAGGGGCTGCTGGCCTATTCTACCATCAGTCACCTCGGGCTGATCACGACACTGCTCAGCCTGGGCAGCCCGCTGGCAACGGTCGCTGCGATCTTCCACATGCTCAACCACGCAACCTTCAAGGCGTCCCTGTTCATGGCGGCCGGCATCATCGATCATGAAACGGGCACACGTGACCTCCGGCGATTGAGCGGTCTGTTTCGCTTCTTACCGATTACCGCGACGCTTGCCATGGTCGCCAGTGCGGCCATGGCCGGCGTTCCTTTGCTGAACGGCTTCCTGTCGAAGGAAATGTTCTTCGCCGAAGCCGTCGAGACCCATGCCGATTCAATCCTTGATCGGGCGCTCCCCTACGTGGCGACGCTCGCCGGAGCGTTCAGTGTCGTCTATGCGCTGCGTCTCATTCATACGGTATTTTTCGGGCCGGCACCCACTGACCTGCCCAAGCCCAAGCCGCACGAGCCGCCGCATTCGATGCGCCTCCCGATCGAGATCCTGGTCATTGCCTGTCTGGTAGTCGGCATCATTCCAGCCATATCGATCGGCCCGTTTCTGCATGTCGCCGCCACCAGTGTGCTGGGAAGCGAGATGCCGGAATACAGTCTGTCCATCTGGCACGGGTTCAACCTGCCGCTGCTGATGAGCATTGTCGCGATCGTGGGTGGGGGCATTCTTTATGTCGTCCTGCGCAAATATCTGGCGTCATGCGATGACGGCCCGCCGATCCTGCGCAATCTGAAAGGTCAGCGCATTTTCGAACGCGTCCTAGTCGACGTCTCCTGGCGTTGGGCAAGACTGGCCGAGCGGCGGTTTGGAACACGCAATCTCCAGCCGCAATTGCGATGGCTGGTGGCGGTTGGTTTCCTGGCAGCACTCTTGCCGCTCTATCTTGCGCGTTTCGAAATCCGCGACATTGCCTTTACCGGCATAGACCCGGCCTTCGCCGCCATCTGGCTGCTCGGCATCTGCCTTGCAATCGGCACGGCCATGCTCGCCAAATACCACCGGTTGGCAGCCCTGATCATGCTCGGTGGCGTCGGATTGATCGTCTGTATTACATTCGTCTGGCTATCGGCGCCGGATCTGGCCATCACCCAGTTGCTGGTCGAAGTGGTGACGACGGTACTCATTCTCCTCGGGTTGCGGTGGCTGCCGAAGCGGACCGTGAACGTCGACGATCAGATCACGCTTCGTGGCCGGTTCCGGCGTTTCCGGGACCTGATGCTGGCCGTGATTTGCGGTGTCGGGATGTCGTTTGTCGCGTACGCGGTAATGACCATGCCGGTGCCGGACGCGATCGCCAACTATTTCCTCGAAAATGCCTATGCGCAGGGCGGCGGACGTAATGTCGTCAATGTCATCCTAGTCGACTTCCGAGGTTTTGACACGATGGGCGAGATCGCTGTTCTCGGCGTTGTGGCGCTCACCGTCTATGCATTGCTGCGCCGCTTCCGCCCGGCTGAAGACAGCTTTGAAATGCCGGAACAGCAGCGGATCCAGAACCGTTTTGACGAAGAGCGCCCCGAGCGTTCGGCCGGAGATACGGTGCGCGATTATCTGCTGGTGCCGTCGGTCATCATGCAGTGGCTGTTCCCGGTCATCATAACCTTCTCGGTATACCTGTTCATGCGCGGCCACGATCTGCCGGGTGGCGGCTTCTCCGCAGGGCTGACGCTGTCGATTGCCTTCCTTCTGCAATATCTGGCAGGTGGTACACGATGGGCAGAGGACCGCATCCGAATCCTGCCTTTGCGCTGGATGGGTGCTGGTTTGCTCACTGCGGTCACGACAGGCATCGGTGCCTGGGTGCTGGGCTATCCGTTCCTGACCTCGCATTTTCGCTACATCGAAGTCCCGCTGGTCGGCAAGGTTCCGGCAGCGTCCGCTTTGCTGTTCGATCTCGGGGTTTTCATGCTGGTGGTGGGATCGACCGTGTTGATCCTTGTCGCGTTGGCGCACCAATCCATTCGTATCAACCGGCTCCGCGCGATCGAGACCAACCGAACCGAGGAGGGGTGATGGAACTCGTTCTGTCGATCGCCATTGGTGTGATGACCAGCTGCGGCGTCTGGCTGATCCTGAGGCCGCGGACCTATCAGGTTATCGTCGGCCTCTCGTTGCTTTCCTATGCGGTGAACTTGTTCATCTTTGGCGTTGGAGGCGTGAAAAGCAATGTGCCGCCGATCCTGGGCGATGACATCCTGCCGTCCACTCTGGCCGATCCGGTTCCGCAGGCGCTGGTGCTGACGGCGATCGTCATCGGCTTTGCCACAACTGCGCTGTTTCTGGTCGTCATGCTTGCGTCGCGCGGCTTGACCGGCAACGATCATGTCGACGGAAGGAACTGAGGCTGATGACCAGCTGGCACAACCATCTGATCATCCTGCCGATCCTTCTGCCGATGATAGCAGCGGCGGCGCTGCTCTTCGTTGATGAACGCAGTCGCGTCATGAAGGCGATGATCAGCCTGGCATCGACGATTGCAATTGCCGGCGTGTCGATCATCCTGCTTCAGGTCGAAAATTCTGCCGAGACATTCGACGGCGTCTATCTTGTCGGCAACTGGGTGGCGCCTTTCGGCATCGTCCTCGTGCTGGACGGGCTATCGGCGCTGATGCTGGCACTGACGTCGTTGCTGGCCCTTGCCACGCTTGTGTTCGCGCTCGCCCGTTGGCACGCGGTCGGCGCGCATTTCCACTCGATGTTCCAGATCCTGTTGATGGGGGTCAACGGCGCCTTCCTCACGGGCGATCTGTTCAACCTGTTTGTCTTTTTCGAGGTCATGTTGGCCGCATCCTATGGCTTGCTGCTCCACGGGTCCGGTGCGCTTCGGGTGAAAGCCGGACTGCACTACATCGCGGTCAACCTGGTTGCCGCACTGTTCTTCCTGATCGGCGTCAGCCTCATCTATGGGACGACCGGCACACTGAACATGGCCGACCTTGCTGCGCGCATCCCCGAGATGGAAGCCGATCGGCGCATGCTGATGGAAGCGGGGGCCGGTGTTCTCGGCATTGCCTTCTTGATCAAGGCTGGCATGTGGCCGTTGTGCTTCTGGCTGCCTACCGCCTACAGTGCGGCCTCCGCTCCGGTGGCCGGCATGTTTGCGATCCTGAGTAAACTGGCAATCTATGTCATCCTGCGCCTGACCATGCTTTTGTTCGGTGCCGGACCGTCCGCCGGCTTCGGCGCGGAACTCCTGCTTTTCGGCGGCATCGCAACCATCGTCTTCGGGACGATCGGCGTGCTTGCCTCCCAGGCGCTCGGGCGCCTTGCCGGATATTCGGTTCTGGTTTCGTCTGGCACGATGCTGATGGTGTTGGGCATCAATGATGGGGCGGTGTCATCGGGAGCCTTGCTGTATCTCGTCAGCTCGACCCTGACGATCGGCGCGTTTTTCATGTTGATTGAACTGGTGGAGCGCGGGCAGGACGCCGGAGCAAACGTCCTTGCGGTTACCATGGAGGCCTATGGCGAGGGTGAGGACGAGGTGGAGGAAGGCGGAGGACTGGCGATGCCGGGAACCATGGCCATCCTTGGCATCTGTTTCGCCGCCTGTGGAATCCTGCTGTCGGGCCTGCCGCCGCTATCCGGATTTGTCGCCAAATTCGCGATGTTGTCTGCGATGATGGGGGCCGGCGCGACAGGCGTTCCGCCAACCGCTGCGGTCTGGACACTGGTCGTGCTCGTCATCCTCTCCGGCGTCGCCGCATTGATCGCGATGACCCGGGCCGGTATCCGCGCCTTCTGGACATCGATCGAAGGAACGGTGCCGCGTGTGCTGGTCATCGAACTTGTGCCGGTGATGTTCCTTCTGTCCCTGACATTGGCGTTGACACTCCAGGCCGGTGCCACGATGCGATACATGGACACCACCATCCGGACGCTGAGCAATCCAACGATCTATATCGATGCGGTGAGAAATGCCGCGGCAATTGGAACGCGTGCCGGGGTTCAATCGCAAGAGACGGGAGGTAACTGATGCTTCCATATCCGCTCCTGACGATTTCGCTTGTCGTCATGTGGCTGCTGCTCAATGGCTTCAGCCTTGGCCATTTGCTGCTCGGGACCTTCGTTGCCATTTTTGCCAGCTGGGCATTCGCTGCCTTGCGTCCGGAGAAACCGCGCCTGCGCAAATGGTACCTCTTGCCAAAGCTCTTTGCCCTCGCGTTCTCGGATATCATCCGCTCAAATTTGGCCGTCGCCCGGGTCATTGTCAGTGGTCGACCGAGGGGCCATCATGCCGGTTTTCTTCTGCTGCCGCTTGAGCTTGAGGATCGTACTGCGCTTGCCTTGCTCGCCGTCATTCTGACGAGCACGCCGGGTTCGGCCTGGCTCGAATATGATTCACGCGAGCGCACGGTCCTGCTGCATGTACTCGATCTTGTCGATGAAGAGGCCTGGGTCAATACGATCAAGAACCGCTACGAGAAACTGTTGATGGAGATCTTCGCATGAGCGCCGTCATCCTCTTCACCGCTGTGTCCCTGTCGCAAATGCTGCTTGCCTGTGCCATGGGCATCGCCTCGATCCGCATGTTCCGCGGTCCCCGTGCGCAGGACCGCATCATTGGCCTGGACACCCTCTACATCAACGCGATGCTGCTGCTGGTAACCTTCGGTATCGGCACGGGGCGGGTGATCTATTTCGAAGCTGCACTGGTCATCGGTATGATCGGTTTTGTGGCAACGGTTGCACTGGCAAAGTTTCTGATGCGGGGAGAGGTAATCGAATGATGCAGGCAACGGCTGATCTGCCGCTGTGGGCGGCCATACTCGTTTCCCTTTTTCTTCTGATCGGTGCATCTCTGGCGCTGGTCGGCGCTATCGGATTTCTGCGCCTGCCGACTTTCTATGAACGGCTGCACGCCCCCACGCTTGGCACCAGCTGGGGCATAGGCGGGGTGATGCTGGCATCGATGATCTTCTTCACTGTCACCTCTCAGCGCTTGGTGATCCATGAGATCCTGATCGGAGTTTTCGTGACCGTCACCACGCCGGTGACCTTCATGCTTCTGGCGCGTGCGGCCCTTCACCGAGACCGTGTAGCGAAAAATGGCAAGGCTCCGGCCAAACAGGACGGCCCCTGACGCTTGAGCCTGCACCGGATGCATCCATGCCGGTGTTGTCGAGGCAGAACTTCTCCCGTTGAGTGTGAGGGCACCCGGACAAGCCGGGTGCCCTTTCTGTTTGAAACGGCGAGGTTCAGGCGGTTTCGGCCTGTGCCGCCACGTCGGCCGCTGCACGGCGTCTGGTGCGCCAGTCGCCGAGGAAGAGCAGGATGGGGGCCGCGATGAAGACCGACGAAGAGGCCGCGATGAAGATCCCGAAGACCATCGGGATTGCAAAGCTCTCGACCGCACTTCCGCCCCAGATCGCCATGGGCAACATGGCGAGGAAGGCCGTGGCCGATGTGAAGATGCTGCGGGCGAGCGT
This sequence comes from Rhizobium sp. SL42, assembly GCF_021729845.1. Classification (NCBI taxonomy): domain Bacteria; kingdom Pseudomonadati; phylum Pseudomonadota; class Alphaproteobacteria; order Hyphomicrobiales; family Rhizobiaceae; genus Rhizobium; species Rhizobium sp. SL42. The sequence goes on along the minus strand of NZ_CP063398.1, from coordinate 340,815 downwards.
CTCGTTGATCGACAGGTTGATCAGGTCGCGGAACGGCATCGACTTGTAGAGGCGCATGTTTTCCCGCATGCGGTCATAGACCACCACCTTGTCATTGACCGAATAGCCGACCAGCGTCAGAAGGGCCGCGATTGCCGTCAGGTTGAAGTCGAGACCGGTCAGGGCGAAGAAGCCGATGGTCTTGGTGACGTCGAGAATGAGCGTCGCAATCGCGCCCACCGCGAACGGCCATTCGAAACGGCTCCAGATATAGATCAGCATGGCGATGCTGGCGAGGATGACCGAGAGGAAACCGGCCGTTGCCAACTCGCCGCTGACCTTCGGGCCAACGACTTCCGTGCGTTGGATCTGCGACGTCGGATCGATGGTCTGGATTTCCGTCTTCAGTTTCTCGACCGCTTCATTTTGCGCCGATTCCGGGCCTGGTTGGCGCTCGACACGCAGCAGGATGTGATTGCTGTCACCGAACTCCTGCAGGGCGACCTCGCCAAGGCCGAGCCGCTCCAATCCGGCACGAAACGCGCCAAGATCGGCGGCTTGTTCCGTCGACACTTCAATCTGGATGCCGCCTTTGAAGTCAACGCCATAGTTCAATCCCGGCGTGAAGAACAGGATGACCGATGAGATCGACAGAAAGGCGGAAATGCCAAGGCCGACCAGGCGGGCCTTCATGAAGTCGATCTTGGTGCCATCGGGGATCAGGCGGATCGGAACGAGGGCATTGATGCTGATCGTCTTCAGTTTGAAACGTGTCGTGATCGAAATCATTGCGACACGGACGACCGACACTGCCGTGAACATCGAGATGGCGATGCCAAGCCCCATCGTTACGGCAAAACCGCGTACCGGTCCGGAGCCGAACCAGAATAGCAGGACGGTGGCTATCAGCGCCGTGACATTGCTGTCGATGATGGTGGAGTAGGCCTTCTGGAAGCCTTGATCGATCGCGGCATGGACGCCGCGGCCCTTGCGGCTTTCCTCGCGGATGCGCTCATTGATCAGCACGTTTGCATCGACGGCAAGACCGATCCCGAGCACAATGCCGGCAATGCCGGGTAGCGTCAAAGTCGATCCGATAATGCTGAGGCCCGCAAAGGTGAGAATGACGTTCAGGGCAAGGGCGACAACGGCAAGCAGGCCCCAGGTGCCATAGAGGAGAAGGATGAAGCCCATGACGAGGCCGAAACCTGCGAGGCCTGAAAGGATGCCGCGTTCGATTGCGTCGCCGCCGAGGTCCGCGCCTACCGTACGCTCTTCGATGACGTTCAATTTGGCAGGTAGCGCGCCAGCCCTGAGCAGGGCCGCAAGCGTATTGGCACCTTCAACCGTGAAGGAGCCGGAAATCTGACCCGCGCCCCCGGTGATGGGTTCTCGGATGACGGGCGCGCTGAGCACCTTTCCGTCGAGAACGATGGCAAACGGATTGCCGACATTCTGTCTGGTGATATCGGCGAAGCGGGTAGCGCCCGTCTGGTCGAAACGGAAGCTGACCACCGGTTGATTGTTATTGGGATCGAATGCAACGCGAGCATCGGTCAGCCGGTCACCCGAAAGGAGGACGCGGTCCTCGACGGGATACGTCTGGCCTTCTTCGTCTTGAAGGGACGAAACACCCCGATCACCGGTGCGACCGAGCAGATGGAAGCTCATCTTGGCAGTTGATCCGAGCAGCTGCTTGAGATGCGAGGGATCCTGCTCGCCCGGAAGCTGAACCAGAACGCGGTCCGCGCCGACGCGCTGGATCGTTGGCTCGGCAACGCCGACCTGGTCGACGCGCTGCCGGATAATCTCAAGGCTCTGGTCAACTGCGCCGCTGATCCGGTGGGAAAGCCCGATTTCGGATGGATGCAGCGTGATTGCGCTGTCGCCGCGCTGTGCAATGTCGAGGTCAGATACACCGATCGACGTGCCCCAGGTGACCTGATTGACCAGTTTGGCAAGTTCGGTCTGGGCTGCCTGTCTTTGGCTCGGGTCCCTGACGGTTACCACGACATTGTTTTGCTCCCGACGGATGGACGCCGTCGGGATCTTGGCCGCTTCGAGCGTGTTGCGCGCATCCTGCGTCAGGTTCTGCAGCCACTCAGCTTCCAGCGATGGCCGGTCCACTTCGAGAACGAGATGCGATCCGCCGCGCAGATCGAGGCCGAGCGAAATTTTCGATGATGGCAGCCAGGATGGCCAGGCTGCCAGGGTCTTTTCGGAAAGGATATTGGGCAGTGCAATCAGCATGCCCATGACGATGATGACCGCATAGGTCAGCACCTTCCAGGGTGAGTTTCTCAAGGTCGTGGTTCCTGAAATGGTCGCGACTGCCCGTCAGCGACCAAGCCGTAGCCTGGTCTCGGGGATACAGTGCGACACCGCTTCTGATAGTAAGGCGTCTGAGCGTCAGATGATCAGAACGGGTGGCGCGCGCGCTCTGTAGGCAGAGCTTGTGCTCGGGGCCAGATGTGCGAGATCTGGCGCAGCATGGGGGCTGTGCCCGTCAGGGCCAGAGAGCGGGCGTGTCTGGCCAGGCGGTGCCGCATCAGGCGCATCGGCCAAACGCGCCTTGAAGCGTTGACGGTCAGAATTTGCAACAAGCGCCCTGGTCGCCTCTGTCCTGTTGGCGAGAATGTTTCGCGAATCCTGCGCGTCTGCAAGCGCTTGGCCATGGACCGCATGCCGCTGCAGCGTCTGCCCCCAGTCGCCTGGCACCAGCAGCAGGAGAAAGAGCAGCGAATGCATGGTCGAAATCAAAAGACCAAGCGCGCGTCCTTCACTGGCGCAAACATATCGAGCCAGTCGACCGTTTTTCCCAGGCGAATGGGTGTTGCTGTCGATCTTCATTGCCGGTGCTCTAGCAGGAAATTGCGCGCGTGTCGTGGCCGCAATCGCGATCTCTTTCGAATATTGCGCATCCGGCTCTGTCCAAATCATTCCCGGATCCGCGCGAACCGGGCATGATTTGGGGGATGCCAGCAAAGGTTTGCTGTGGCTTTGCATCGAGGTTTGATCTGGAGGCAAACCACACGGGTGCCTCATTTTCTCGGCGGCAGCTGGCCGAAATGAATGCGGGCCTCAAAGCCATCTTCCCGCCCAGTCGCTGGCGAGTGTAACGTCAGACTGGCGCCCATCTGGGTCAGAAGCCGTTCCGCAATGGACAGGCCCAGACCCGAGCCGGGTGCTGCGGTCTTGCCTCTGCCGAACCGCTGCCTGATATCCGCGATCTCGGTCTGCGAAAAAGGATGTGCACCATTGGTGATGCGGATGTTGCCGCCGGTTTCGACATGGATGTCGACCGGTTGATCCGGCATTCCGTGGATCATGGCATTTTCGATCAGATTGCGGATGACGATGGCAAAGGCGTCCTCGCTTGCGGCCCACATCAGCGTGCTGCCGGGCGGGCGATGATAGCGGATGCGCTCCGGGTTCGGTGTGGACCGTTTTGCATCGAGGACCACGAGATCCATGACTGGAACAAGGTCGACGTCACTGTCGGTGGCGCCGATTCCCGCTTCTGCGCGGGCGAGCTGCAGCAGCTTTTCGGTCAGCCTCGTCAACTTCACGAGCGATGTTTCCACCTGGCGTGCGCGCTCCTGGCCAGGACCCGGGGCAAGTTCACCGATCAGCAATTGCGTCTGTGCCAGTGCTCCGGCCAGCGGTGTCCGCAGTTCATGGGCGCTGTTGGCGGTGAACTCGCGTTCGGCGCTGAGTGCTGCACGCAGCCGCGCAAGCAGCAGGTTCACCGATGCCATGATCGGCTGCAGTTCCTGCGGCAGCGCGGTCAGTTCGATGTCGGCCATGTTGCCGCTATCCTTGCCGGCAATCGCATTGCGGAGCTCACTCACGGGGGCAACGAGCCGACGGACGATCAGCCAGACAAGCAGAATGCTACCGGGCACCAGGATCAGAATTGGCAAAAGAAGGGCGCCGGCGCCTTCCAGCGAGGCCTCACGGCGATGGGCCATATTGTCGGCAACCTGCAGGAAGATGGTGTTGCTGACGGCCGAAGTGGTCAAGATACGGTGTTCTTCATCCTGCCAGAAACCGGGCACGAGCGGCGCCTTGAAGGGTTCCTTTGTGCTGTCATGCGAATGAAGGATCACCCGGCCGTTCGCATCACGAACCTGGTAGATCAATTCATCCTCCGGTGCGACAGCGACGGCGTTGTTTGGCTGCAGACTGAGCGGCGTGTCCGTTTCCGGCCGTTGAAACAGGTCGTCGACGACCAGTGGCATCAGTCGTTCGGCTGTCTGCTGAAGCGCGCTGTCGAAGATTTCACCGAATTCGTCCCGCATTACGATGACGCCGAGGCCCGCGGCCACGAACCAGAAGCAGGAGATGGCGACCGTGAGCCAGATGACCAGACGGCGCGTCATGCTATAGCCAGTCATCCGTCTTTCCCCAAGCGATAGCCGATACCCCGAACCGTCTGGACAATGTCCTTGCCCAGTTTTTTGCGTAAGCGGCTGACGTAGACCTCGACGGTATTGCTTTCGACCTCCGAGCCAAAGGCATAGAGGGCCTCTTCGATCTGAGACTTCGAGACAATGGCGCCGGGCCTCGAAATCAGGCTGTCGAGCACCGCCCATTCACGGCTGGACAGGGCAATTTCCTGCGTGCCGTTTCGCACCACGCGATCTGCTGGCCGGATTGCGAGCGGTCCGATGGTGACGACCGTATGGGCCGCGCCGGCATATCTCCGTGAAACCGCCAGGATCCGGGCACTCAGCTCGTCAAGATTGAAGGGTTTCACCAGGTAGTCGTCGGCGCCGCTGTTCAGCCCTTCGATCCTGTCGGATATCTGGTCATGGGCCGTGAGGATGATGACGGGCGTGGTGTCGCCCTCGGTGCGCATTTGCCGGAGAAAGCCAATGCCGCTGCCATCGGGCAGGCGTAAATCGAGCAACACCAGGCCGTAGTCGATCGTTTCGCGCGCGATGACGGCGTCATCCAGGCATTTCATCCAGTCAACGGCGTGGCCAACGGTCCGGACATGATCGCGCACCGCCTCGCCAAGGATCGCGTCATCTTCGACCAGAAGAATTCTCAAGGCCATTTCCCTGTCGGTTGATCGCCTGGATGTGTCTGCATTTGTAACGATTCCTTCGGCTGCTGGTCACTGTAGCTGAACTGGAGCCGCAACGTCCATGCGTTGCCCCGCCTGCACAGATAGCCCTTCAGGTCCGCGTCAGGCAGAGGTCCGATAGCCGCATCGTTGCCAGTCGAAAAGGAGAACCGAGATGAAATTGTTGTTGGTCACGATCCTGGGCTGTCATGTCTTTGCCGGTTTCGCTGTCGCATCCGGCAAATGCAATGTGCCCCTTGTGGACTGGCAGCCGAGAAAGGCGCTGCAGGCCAGGCTGGAGGGAGCCGGGTGGACTCTCCGCTCAATCCGGTCGAAGGACGGTTGCTACCTGGTCGATGCCGTGAATGAAAAGGGCGAGCCGGTGAATGCGCAGTTTGATCCGAAGAGCTTTGTAACGCTCGACATCAGCATCCAACCTTGATGCGGATCTGCAACTTGACACGTGCCCTCGGCACAGAGACAAGCGAAGGCAGATGGCCGCCATCTGTATCTTCGTTCATCTCGTCATCTTATTGTGTCGCCACGGGAGTTCGACAGGCGGAGGCAAGATCGAGGGCCGGATCCCGTGCTGCCGTGTCCACCTGCATCATGCCGAGCGCGGTATGAAACAGGTTGTCATGCGATGCCGGACCTTCGGTCTCCTTGCGCAGGCAGTCGAGGTTCATCCCGGCTTTCTGCTCTGAACCGAACCAGACCAGCATGGGAACATGGGTTTGCTGCGACGGTGCCAGCATATAGGGCGCACCATGCAGGTATAGTCCGTATTCGCCCAGGGATTCACCGTGGTCTGAAGCATAGACCAGCGACGGCGAAAACTTGTCTTCGCGTGCCTTCAGCTTGTCGATGATGGTCGCGAGCACGTGATCGGTGAAGAGAATGGTGTTGTCATAGGCATTGACGATTTGCTCGCGGCTGCATTCTGAAAATTCTGCCGTTTCGCATTCCGGAGTGAAATGACGAAATTCCTCGGGGTAGCGTAGGTAGTAGGCAGGTCCGTGGCTGCCCATCTGGTGCAGGACCAGAACGGTATCCTGGGAGACGCCGTCGAGCCAGGCGTCGAGCCCGTCGAGCAGCACGCCGTCCTGGCATTCTCCATCCGAACAGAAGCGCTTGTCAGTGCGATTTGACAGGGTGACTTCTTTGACCCGTTTCGCCACGTTCTTGCTGCCGGTATTGTTATCCCACCATTCGACATGCACGCCGGCATGGGACAGGACGTCGAGCAGATTCTCTGTGCCAAGGGCCTTGCTGTGCGAATAATTCTCCCGGGTCAGGTTGGAAAACATGCAAGGCACAGAGGTGGCGGTCGCGGTGCCGCAGCTGGTCGCGTTGTTGAAATAGAAGATGTCGCGTTTCTGAAGCTCGGGATTCGTCATCCGACCGTAGCCGCCAAGTGAGAAGTTCTCCGCACGCGCGGTCTCGCCCGTGACGATGATCGTCAGTCGGGGTTTTCTCTTGCCGGCAGGCAGTCCGAGCAGCCGGGCGTCCGTTCCCAGCGGAGCGGCGATCAGGTTGCGCTCGGTATTGCTGGCGATAACGTAGTCGACCATCTTGCCGATCGGCACGAACGGGTTGAGCGTCGCGAACATGTCGCGATGCTCGCGGCTCAGCGAGGCATGGGTGCCGGCGAAGGAAATGCCGGCCAGCGCAAAGAGTGCCAGACCGGCGGCAATCGCACTGATGTTGCGAACAAACTTTCTCGGAAAACTGTCATGCTCTATCCGGACCCAGGCAATCAGGGAGGCTGGCAAGACCCCGTAAATCATCATGTGCAGGACGAAACCGGCCGTGATCAAATGACCGGCTTCGGCCGTGTTGGTCTCCGCCGCGTTGCGGATCATGTTGACATCGATGATGACGCCATAGCTGTCCATGAACCAGGAGGCGGCTGCAGCTACAAGCACAAGCAGGATAAACACCGGTTTGGTCAGGTACTTGACCGACGGGGTAACGCAGGCGGCGATATAGGCGCCAGCCAGCCCGATGACCAACGAGGCAAAGGCAAATGGCTGGCTTGCGTAATTCGCAGCGGCCTTCGTCCAGAAGGTGTGATTTGTCGAAAACAACAGAAACAGGGCTGTGAGCACGCTCAGCGTCAGGCTTCTGATCTGCGGACGCAGCAGTGCTGCATTGTCGTTTGTGTGGGTTACGCTGTGCAAGGTTTGGACCTGTCGTGAACGGAAGCAGGAAACCCACCCTCTCTTGTCAGCGCAGGACGGCGTTGAAACATGTGTCGTGTGGTTTCACCTAGCCAGGCACGCTGAGCCAGCCTGAGGGCAGGCGGCGTGTCATCGGCAATGCGTGATTTTTCTGACAGCAAGCTGAACGATATAGAGCTTAGGCCCGCGCGATGGGCCCGGCTGTCCCGAGTGATGAGGAGAGCTGCGGCTCACCGCACGAGCCCGATAACGCTCTTGCGCTTCGGCGATCGTGCGGGCCGATGGACAGTCATACGTGCGGTTGAAATCGCGACGACCAAAAATCTCTTGACGCGACTCGCTTGATGTCACACGCTGTTACGGATAGAAGCCGCATCAGAGGGGCTTTGCCGTAAATTACTATAATGTCTGTTATTTCTCGCAATCGCGTATTTCCACGGCGAAGAGAATCACGGATGTAGAATCAGTTTGCCCGTTTCGACAGCAGCGCACCATGAGGGCCGCGACGTTGTCGGATGAGCTGCAAGAGAATGGAGAAGGTCGGATGGGCAGTCCATCGATCACGGCAACACAGGAAGAGGCAATTTCATTGCGCCCTGCCGACGAGACCATTGCCGAAGATGCCCAGGCGCTTTCGGCGCAATTGAAAGCGATGCGCGAGCGGCTGTTTCCGCCGACATCGCAAAAGACACTGCGGTCGTTCACCTCGGGAGAGGCGGCGCGCCTGATCGGTGTGTCCGACGGCTATTTGCGCCAGCTGTCCCTGGCTGGTGAAGGTCCGCAGCCGAAAGTCGGCTCTGGCGGTCGCCGGTACTACTCGTTGTCCGATATCGATGCCCTCCGCCATTTCCTGGCTGACCAGGCCCGAGCCAAGGGCAACGAAGGAAAGGCGCGCTCCTATGTAAAATGGCGCGATCCCGCCCGGGGCGAACATCTGCAAATCATTTCGGTGACCAACTTCAAGGGCGGGTCCGGCAAGACGACTTCGTCTGTCCATCTGGCGCAATATCTGGCCATGACCGGCCACCGGGTGCTGGCCGTTGACCTCGATCCGCAGGCATCGCTTTCGGCACTCTTCGGTTATCAACCGGAACTCGATCTTGTCGGCAATGACACGATCTATGGGGCAATTCGTTATGATGGCGAAGTGCGGCCGCTGAAGGACATCATCCGCAAGACCTATTTTCACAATCTCGACCTGTTGCCTGGCAATCTTGAATTGCAGGAATTCGAGCACGCAACTCCGCGCGCACTCGCCGAGCGCCGTGCGGGCGATACACATTCGCTGTTCTTTACCCGCGTTCAGGCCGCGCTCGCCACGGTCGCCGATGACTATGATGTCGTGATCATCGATTGCCCGCCACAGCTTGGTTACCTGACCCTCTCGGCGCTGTGTGCCTCGACCTCGGTCCTGGTGACCGTGCATCCGCAGATGCTCGACGTTGCGTCGATGAGCCAGTTCCTGTTCATGACATCGGATCTGCTCGCAGTCGTGCGCGAGGCCGGTGGCCAGCTGAATTTCGACTTCCTGCGCTACCTTGTTACCCGCGTCGAACCGCATGACGGGCCGCAGACCCAGATTGTCGGCTTCCTGCGCTCGCTGTTCGGAGAGCGGGTCTTGACCGCGCCGATGCTGAAGTCGACCGCCGTCTCGGATGCGGGCCTCACCAAGCAGACGCTATACGAGGTCGGACGGGAGAATTTCTCCCGCGGTACCTATGACCGGGCGATGGAGTCCCTGGACGCGGTGAACTCGGAAGTGGAAGCCCTGATCCACGCAGCCTGGGGGCGGTCGGCATGACGACGGGACGCGACCGCAAGAATTCAATCAAGGCTCTGTTTGGTGAAGCGTTGACGCCGGCGCCGGAAACCAAGTCCTTGCCGCAGGCACCTGTGCCGCCGCAGACGACCGGCCAGGCGAATGAGACGCCTTCAGGACAGACGGAAACAAATGCAGCGCCGGCGCGTAGCGCGTCCGGGGCGGTGAAGGCTATGGGCCTTTCGCTCTCGTCGATCGCGCGTGAAGCCGAAGAAGCGCGGCAGCTCCGTCAGGCTCTCGAAGAGGGCGAGCGTGTGATTTCGCTTGATACCGCACAGGTTGATGCGTCCTTCATCTCCGATCGGCTGAGCCAGGGTGAGGTGAATGACCCGCAGTTCATCGAACTGGTCGAGAGCATGCGCGAAAGCGGCCAACAGGTTCCGATCCTGGTCCGGCCGCATCCGGACGATGACGGTCGCTATCAGGTTGCCTATGGCCATCGGCGCATGCGCGCGGCCCAGGCCTTGGGCATTCAGGTCAAGGCTCTGGTCCGTGCGCTCTCCGATGACGAACTCGTGCTGGCCCAGGGCAAGGAAAATGCCGAGCGGCGCAATTTGTCATTTATCGAGCGCGCTGTGTTTGCCCAGACCCTGGTGACCAGGGGGTTCGACCGGAAGCTCATCGGTGATGCGCTTTCGGTGCAGAAATCCGAATTGTCACGCCTGATCCAGGTCGCCGAAGGCATTCCTGAACATATCGTGCGTGCCATCGGGCCGGCGCCGAAAGCCGGGCGGGATCGGTGGATGAAACTCGTTGAGCTCTATACGCGCCCGGCAGGCAATGAGAAGGCGCAGGACGAGATCAAGGTGACTGCATTCAAGGAGGCCGAAACCGATCGCCGGTTCGAGCTTCTGTTTGCCCGGCTGGCGCGCAACACGGGGGCTCACAAGCCGGAGCCGGATCAGTTGTTGGCGCCGAGTGGCCGTGCTTTCGCAGCCTATAAGCGGCAGGGCAGGGCAGTCAGGATCGATTTTGCCAAGGATGCGGACGAGGCCTTCATCGATGCGCTGTCGGCGCATGTGAGCGAGGCTTATGCAGCGCATTTGAAGGCGAAGGAAACAGGCAAATGATGCGAGGCTACGGAAGCGGCCGGCTGATTTGCTGAAGTGAGTAGAGGCACTGGGCGCAAAGTCGCGACCGACCGCTCGATGAAACATCGCGAAACCCAAGAAAGGAAGCGCGGAGACAAGAAAAAAGGCCCCCAAAACCTGACGTTCCGGAAGCCCCTCTCCTATGTAGCAATCCGAGAGAATCACTTCCAGCGTGCAAAGTCAAGAGTCGGCGACCGCAATGTCGAGTCCGAATATTGAAACTATTGCCAAATTTCATGTTTTTCGGGTCCGGCTTGGCTCCTCAAAGAGGACCGGATCATGGTGGAGAGACTGGCAACGACGCCTTTTGGCGGCGGCCGGATGACTGCGCGGCTCTTTGCCCGCCAAGCATCCGTCGCTGAAAGGCAGGAGAAACTGCGCGCCGGTGACGGCGGAAATGATAGAGGCGCGAGCGACAAGTGGCAGCTCATTCGGGCACTGACCGAGGCGCGCGACCATTTTGGCTTGAGTGACCGCGCGATCGGGCTTCTGGAAGCTTTAGTCAGCTTCACGACAGAGCGCGTGCTTGACGGCGCCAATCCGATCATCGTCTTTCCATCCAATCGTGAGCTGTCGCTCAGGGCTCGGGGTATGGCGCCTGCCACGATCCGACGGCATCTGACGGCCTTGGTCGAAGCAGGCCTCCTGTTTCGTCGTGACAGCGCCAATGGCAAGCGTTTCTGCCGGCGCGATGACAATGGTGTTGTCGAGGACGCGTTCGGATTTGATCTGGCTCCGCTGGCGCTGAAGTCGGCCGAGATCCTGTCCTTGGCAGAAAAGGCACGGGCTGAAGCCCGGATGATCCGCGCGCAGCGCTCCGAGGTGACTTTACATCTGCGTGATATCTCCAAGATCATTGCCACGGCCTTGGAAGAAGGGCGTGAAGGCGGTTGGGCCGATATTGCAACCGAGTTCCAGGAGATGTCTTTCGGCAGTTTGCCACGCGGCTACGATCCAACGTTGCTTGTATCGCTTCGCGACCGGCTGGCAGCATTCAGAGCAAAGGTGGAAAACGCTTATCTTTCATCGCTTTCCGAAGAAGAAATGAGCGGCAATGACGATCAAAACGAGCGTCATATACAGAATTCAAATACAGACCTTCCATTTGAATTAGAAGGCCAAAGAGTCATAGAAAGGGCGGAAGCGGGTGAACCGAGTTTGGCGAAAAACCGCAAGATGGCGATCAGTCTCGAGCGTATGAAGCGGATTTGCCCGCAGATCGGTGATTATGCCCGCGGTGGAATGAGCGGATGGCAGGATTTGATCCGTGCGGCCGACCTGGTTCGCTCAATGCTTGGTGTTTCGCCAGACGCCTGGCAGAAAGCAAAGGCAGCGATGGGCGAACAGGCGGCGGCAATTGTCGTGGCAATCATGCTGGAGCGTGCCGAAGAGATCCGGTCGCCTGGTGGTTACCTTCGCGATCTGACACGCAAGGCCGAGAAGTCGGCGTTCAGTGTCTATCCGATGCTTCAGGCCCTTGAACGGCAAACGGAATGAAGGCCAGCCTCGTAGTGGAGACGTTGGCGGATGAAATGCAGACGTTGACAGCTGTCAACGGAAGTTGACGGGTGGGAATTGCGATCTCTTCGCTATCTTTATGGTTAGGCAGATTGGTTTGATGGATGCAGTAACAAGTGCGGCGGATGAAACGGAAGTGCCGACTGCCCGGATGCTGGCTTGGGCACGCAATTCCGCCGCCTACCGTCTGGCAAAGCGCATGATGACGGAACGCGAATTGTCCGATGCAATCATGCGCAAGGCCAGACAAAAGTTCGAGGGGATTTCTCAGGCACAGGTGGAGGCGCTCGGCTCCTTTGCCATTACGTTCGGTCGCAACATGAAGGTGCTCGACGACCAGGCCTATGCCGAGATCCGTTCGAATTCGGCCGCGCGCAGCGGCAAGTCCAAACGGGCAATTGCCCGCAAGCTCCAGGAGAAAGGCGTCGATCGTGAGATTGTCGCGACAGTTCTCGGGGAAGCGGACGACCTTAGAGCCGCGGTGGTACTGGCGCGCAAACGGGCCTTCGGCCCATTCCGCAAGACGGAGGCGGATGAAAAGCAGCGAACGAAGGAGTTTGCCTCTTTTGCACGCAACGGCTTCGGCTTCGAACTGGGCCGGCGCATCATGCAGATGGATCTCGATGAGGCCGAACAGATCCTCTACGGCGATCCCTGATCAAATAGGTTCGCCCGGTGAAGCCGGGTGAGGGAGATTGCCGTCAGGCGCTGGCGGATCGGCTAAGCTCCGCCTAGATCGAGAGATCGAGTGCACGGCCTTCAAACAGACGGTCGCGAGACCCTTCCAGATGTTTGAGCATGGCGCTTTTGGCGTCTTCGGCACGGCCTTCGGCAATGGCACGGTAAATCGTGTTGTGCTCCTCATATACCTTTTCGAGGCCAAGCTTCGGACCGAGTAGCGACAGTCCGTGCAAATGCATGCCCACGGCGATGTGCGCTTTCAGTGCGTCCAGCGAGGCTGTGTAATAGTGATTGTTCGCAGCTTCCGTGACCGCCCGGTGAAAGACGAAGTCGGCATCGGTGCGATGCAACTGATGACTTGTCGCTTCACGCAGCTCCGCAAGAGCCGCTGCAATTTTCTGGATTGCCGCCTCGTCGCGGCGTTTGGCGGCGAAATAGGCGGCTGCAGGTTCGATGGTCAGGCGAAATTCGTAGCATCGCTGGATATCGGCAATCGTCTTGACCGGAGAGTATGATAGTTGCGCCGATGACGATCCCTGGGCACTGACAAAGGTACCGGCGCCTTGGCGTGCATAGACGATGCCTTGTTCGCGCAGCCGTGCCAGAGCATCGCGCACGACGGGCCGCGACACGCCAAGCATCGACGACAATTCATGTTCGCCGGGAAGGCGGGAATCGGGTGGGTAATTGCCGGCGCGGATGCGCTCCATCAATTGATCAAACACGCGGTCGACAAGCTTTACCGGCTTGATCCGCTCCGGCTTTGGCGGTGTCACAGCTGTTTTGAGAACAGCGTCGCTAGCTTCGGCCAATGAAGGTCTCCTTGCTGTCCGTCGATTTCTGATCCGGCTTTGCCGGCAGCACCGCAACCAGGCTGTCGACGGTCCCGAATCCTCCCGATTTGACCGCGCAACGCAGCGACTTGCCGTTCTGCAACGTCACGTCGAACCAGGGAATTCCAGGTTCGACTTCTCCCATCGGGAAGAGCACATCTATGCCGAGTGCGGTGAGGACGGCAAGCGCCGTGTCGCCACCACCCATCATCAGCATCTCGACATTGCCAGCGGCTATCACGTCGCGCACGCCCTCGGCAAAACGCTTTGCGACCATCGCGCCATCGTCTTGGACGTTGCCGGTGCACCGCAGCAATGCAGGCAAGCGCAGTGGTGCGTCAAGTTCGCCAAGTTGACCATGGGGCGCATCCGCCAGGACTGCGAGCCGATCTTGCATATAAAGCTGGTGCATCTGCGAGACGGTGATCGGATCCCGTGAACCAAAGGCAAAGAGTGTCTGATCGGTGAGTGTCAGTAAAGCCGGCTGCGTGGAACCGCTTGCGCCTTTGCCGATCCTTTTTGCCAAAGCGAGGCCAAGGCCGCGTGCGCCGACGGCAAGCCCCGTTTGCCAGTCTTGCATATCGGCGATCCTGTCGAGGTCGGCAACGCTTTCGGCGTCACAGATCGTGACCGATGTCTGACCGAACAGCGCAGCGATCGATATCGGCTGATCGACACCGCGGCCGACGACATGGCCGTTGCGGGTCAGGCGCTGCTGGTCGGGAATGGCTGGGCAAATGACAATGCGGCGACGGCCAAGTGCATCGGCGACGGCCAGCGTTTCCACGGCCACATTGCCCTTGAGCCGGGAATCGATTTTCTTCATCACCAGATCTGGTGAATGGGCCTTCAGCCGGGCAGCGATATTGCCGACACGACTGGACGCCTCTTCGGGTGACAGTGCTCGTGACGCGGTGTTGACTACAAGCACGTCCGGCTTTGCCGCAACTGCCTTGTCCAGGCCCTCGCAACAGACGGCAACCGCGACTTTTAAACCGTTTTCGACAAATGGCGTCCCGGTATCCAGGGCACCCGTCAGATCATCGGCGAGGATCGCGGCCTTGAGCGTCATGCATGAACCTCGACAGGAACGGCGTGGCAGGCGACCTTGTGGCCCGGGCGGGCTTCGCGCCAAACCGGCACATCCGTGCGGCAGACATCCATGGCGATCGGGCAGCGGGTGTGGAAACGGCAGCCGGAAGGTGGATCGAGCGGGCTTGGCACATCGCCCTGCAGGATCTGGCGCTGGCGTGTCCGTTCATGGGCCGGATCAATTTCCGGCACGGCCGACAGAAGTGCCCGGGTATAGGGATGCAAGGGGTTGGTGAAAATCTCATCGCGTGGTGCAAGTTCGGCAAGGCGGCCGAGATACATCACGCCGACGCGGGTGGAGATATGGCGCACGACTGCGAGGTCATGCGCGATGAACAGGTAGGTCAGGCCGTATTTGTCCTGAAGATCGAGCAGAAGATTGATGATCTGCGCCTGGATCGATACGTCGAGCGCGGAAATTGCCTCGTCGCAAACAATGAACTTCGGCTGGCAGGCGAGTGCCCGGGCAATGACGACCCGCTGGCGTTGACCACCGGACAGTTCATGTGGATAGCGCTGGGCAAACCGGGTCGGCAGGCCGACGTCGGAGAGGAGTGAATCGAGCTTGTCCTTCAACTGTGCCTTGGTTGCCAGCTTGTGAAACAACATCGGTTCGCTGATCGCTTCGCCGACGGTCATGCGCGGATTGAGCGTCGAATAGGGGTCCTGAAAGACGATCTGCAGGTCGCGACGGAACGGACGCATCTGGTCTTCGTTCAGTTTTGATAGATCCTGGCCTTGGTACAGGATTTTACCGCTGGTTGCGCGGTAGAGATTGAGGATGGTGAAACCGGTCGTCGACTTGCCGCAACCGGATTCGCCGACAAGGCTGAGCGTCTCGCCCTGCATGATGTCGAGATCGATGTCGTCCAGGGCATGCACGGTCGCTTCGCGTTCGCCGAAGGCGCCGAGCCGCACATGGAAATGCTTGACCAGGTTCTCAATTCTGAGCAGCGGTTCGCCAGCCATCATGCGGCCTCCTTGGCAGTTTGGGCTGCGAAACAGGCAACGCGGTGGCCGTCTGTTTCATTGGCATATTCGAGACGCGGCACGCGTTCGCGGCAAATCGCCATGGCCTGCGGACAGCGGGGTGCAAAGGGGCAGCCGGCTGGTCTTCGACCTGGTTCTGGTGGCGTTCCGCCGATCGAGCTCAAACGGCTTGTGGCGGCATGGCCGATCTGCGGGATCGAGGCGAGCAGCCCTTGTGTATAGGGATGCAGCGGCTTGCTGTAGAGCGTGTCGACCGGCGCATCCTCGACGACTGTCCCGGCATAGAGCACGACGACGCGATCAGCGAGACCGGCAATCAGTGCCAAGTCATGCGTGATCCAGACGATCGACATGCCGAGCTTGGTGCGCAGATCCTTGACCAGGTCAACGATCTGGGCCTGGATGGTCACATCAAGGGCAGTCGTTGGCTCGTCGGCAATCAGCAGCTTCGGATTGCAGGCGAGGCCGATGGCGATCATCACCCGCTGGCGCATGCCGCCTGACAATTCGTGGGGAAAGGCCTGCAGGCGCTGTTCTGGACCCGGGATACCAACGAGGCGCAAGAGTTCGATGGCGCGGGTTCGAGCCTCATGCTTGTTCATGCCGCTGTGGTAGCGCAACGGCTCGCAGATCTGGTCGCCGATGCGCATGACCGGATTTAGCGAGGTCATGGGATCCTGGAAGACAAAACCGATATCGCCGCCGCGAACCTTGCGCAGTTCCCTGTTCGACATGGTCTGCAGATCGCGGCCGTCGAACATGGCGGTGCCTTTCGTGACCTTGATCTTGTTCGGCAGCAACCGCATCAGGGAAAGCATTGTCAGGCTCTTGCCACAACCGGATTCCCCGACCACGCCCAGCGTTTCTCCGCGGTTCACATGCAGGTCGATGCCGTCGACCACGGTCGCGGGACCATTGCGGCCGTCTATGTCAATCGTCAGGCCACGAACATCAAGAAGGGGGATCATGCTTTTGAGATCCGTCATTTGTTGCCTCGCGGATTGAGTGCGTCGTTCAAGCCGTCACCGAGAAAGCTGAAAGCGACGGATGCCAGACCGAGAACTGCGGCGGGGGCCGCCAGAAGATGCGGATAATGCTGCCAGACGCGAAGACCATCGGAGATCATGTTGCCCCAGCTGGGTGTGGGAGGGTTCACGCCGACGCCGAGGAAGGAAAAGGCGCTTTCGAGCACCATCGCGGTGCCGAGGCCGGCGCTGACCGAGACGATCAACGGACCGAGCGAGTTCGGAACGATATAGCGCCGTATGATGATCCAGTTGGTCAGGCCGAGCGCCTGGGCGGCCGTTACGTAAGGACGCGAGCGGATCGACAGGACCTGGGCACGGACCAGGCGCGCATAGGGCGGCCAGGAGATCAGTGCCATGGAGCCGAAGACGAGGAGGAAATCGATCCAGACCGTTTCACGGTAGAACGGATTGAGCGTCGCCATGTAGCGGCTTTCCATCCATGTCGCGATCGGTGTCTTGAGCGAGGCATTGATGACGACAACGAGCAGGAGGTTGGGCACGGACATGGTCATGTCTGTGAGCCACATGATGATCCGGTCCCAGGCACCGCCGAAGAAACCGGCGATGGCACCGAGCGTGACCCCGATCAGGACCGCAATGAACGTAACGACGACGGCAACCAGGAAGGCTGTTCGCGTGCCATAGACGACGCGGCTGAAGACGTCACGCCCCAGATCATCGGTGCCGAACAGATGGGAGAACGAAGGCGCGAGGTTCCGGCCCTCGAGGCTCTGGCTCAGATAGTCGTAAGGGGTCAGCAGCGGACCGAAGATCGCGGTGAACGCAAGCAGCATCACGATGGCAAGTCCGAAGACGGCAAGCTTGTTGCGTTTCAGCCGGAACCAGGCGTCGCGCCAGAGGCTGACGCTGGGTTCATCGTGAGACTGGACAAGCGGCGGGGCCGAAATGGTCGACATGTCAGCGGCTCCTCTTGGTATCGTGGGCGCGGGGGTCGAGCATCGGATACAGCACGTCGACCAGAAGATTGGAGATCATCACCAGGAAGGAACCGATCAGGGTGATGGCAAGAATTACCGGATAGTCGGAGTTGATCAGTGCCTGCACGGTCAGACGGCCAAGGCCGGGAAGGCCGAAGACGAGTTCGACGAAGATCGCCCCGTTGACGATGGTGATCATGATCAGGCCGAGCTGCGTGACGACCGGCGTCAGGACGGGACGCAGGATATGGCGGATCGCAACGATCACTTCAGGAACGCCCTTGGCTCGGGCGGTTCGAACGAAATCTTCCGACAGGACTTCGATCACTGCGGCACGCGTCTGGCGTACGATCAGCGCAATCGGCTGGAACGACAGGACCAGCAGGGGAAGCAGGATGCGTACATCGAAGATGCCGCCCCATCCGTAAGGCACATCCGCACCGGGGAAGAGCACGATCAGGCCGACCATGAGGAGGGGCCCCGCCACATAGGCCGGGATTGCCCAGAGAAACAGCGCCGTGCCGAGAATGATATAGTCGAGGCGGGAATTCTGCTTGAGCGCCGCGATCATGCCGAGCGGGATGGCGACGATGGCGGTCAGCGCGATCGAACAGAGGGCCAACTTGAAGGAAACAGGGGCCGCCGCCGATACCATGGCCCAGACAGAGCGGCCGGAGGTCAGAGAATTGCCGAACTTGCCCTGCAGCAGATTGAGCACATAACCGGCAAACTGTTCGAGAAATGGCCGGTTGAGACCTGCACTTTCGCGAATGGCCTCGATCTTGGCCGGGTTATAGGCGACATCGCCGGGCGCCCTCAGAAAGATCAGCTTGATTGGATCGCCGGCGCCATAGAAGGCCAGGGCATAGACTGCCAGCATGACCAGCAGCACGGACGGGATCCAGATGGCGAAACGCGTGAGCACGTAGCGAAGCAACGGTGCCTCCCACCTCTTGTTCGGGTCTCATCGCCAACAGCCAAGGCCGCGGCCGCCCTTTACTCCTCCAGAATGCACCGGGGCCTGACGGCCCCGGCACGCGTCGAATGTGTCGCTGACAGCGGTCCGCCAGAACCGTCAGCCGATGGAAATCTCCCAAGGGGCAACAACCTGCCAGTCGAGGTTCTTGTCGATGCCCTTGACCTCTGCGACGGCCCAGCGCGACATGGTTTGAGCATACCAGGGGATAAAGGCCCAATCCTCGCGGAAGGCTTTCTGGGCTTCCTGTGCAAGGGCGACACGCTGCGGGTCGTCAGCAGCCTTGGAGGCCGCTTCCTTAAGCAGGCTGTCGACCTTGTCATTCTTGTAGCCCCCCATCTTGTTCTGCGCATTCGACGAGGTCGAGGCGATCGAACCGGCGAGATAGGAGACGGCATCGGGAACCCGGGTGCCGACGTCATCGCGGAAGATCTGCACCGCGTTCTGGTCAGGACCGGCATAGGCATCCTGCTGCGGCTTCATGTCGACGGCCGTGATGCCGAGGTTCTGTCGCCATTGCTCGGCGATGTACTGGGCGGCAGCCTCGATGGCCGGACCCGATACACCGACAAACAGAAGTTTGGGCAGACGCTCCGGCCCGCCATAGCTGGATTCGGACAAAAGCTTCTTGGCAGCCTCGGGATCATAGGGGAAAGGCTCGAAACCGGAATTGTCCGCACCGGGAACCGAGTTCAGGACCTGATCCGTCTTCTTGTGCGGGCCGTCCGGATAGGAAGCCTTGATCAACCCTTCGCGGTCGACGGCCATGATCAGCGCCTGGCGCACCTTCGGGTCGTCCATCGGCGCACGTGCGGTGTTGAACCAGAAATGCTGGCTTGTCGGAATGGTCGGGCCGGACGAGAAGTCCGCGCCCAGATCCTTGATGATCGTCGAGGTGATCAGTTCGGTATGAGCGTTGTATTCGCCGGAATTCAACAGCGATGTCGCCGTGACATTGTCTTCGATCGATGACAGCTCGATGCGGGTCAGTTTCGGTTTCGGCCCGAAGAAATTCTCGTTCGGCTCAAAGGCAAGTGTGCCGGCGTCGAGATCGATCTCGACCAGCTTGAATGGTCCTGAATAGACTGTGTCATTGGCCGGCATATACCAGTCTGCGACTTCCTCGCCATCTTCGCCGCGTACCTGAGATGCCTTGGCAATCGGAACGATGTGATTGGCGAGACGCATGAAGAAGATCGGATCGACGTCCGAAAGCGTGACGACAACGGTGCCTTCGTCCGGTGTGGCAACACCGGACAGTTCCTTGACCGTGCCGCCGGTCAGATCGGCAAAGCCGGCGATCTTCGACAGGACCTGATCGGCGCGCTGGTTCTTGGTATTGGGCATGGCTGCCACATTCCACGATGCCTGTACGTCCGCCGAAGTGATCTTGCTGCCGTCGGAGAAGGTTGCCTTTGGATCAAGCTTGAAGGTCCAGACCTTGTTGTCCGCGGTTTCCCAGCTCGTGAAGACATAAGGATTGATCTTCCCGTCGCCGTCGAAATACATCGGCGATGCCCACCACAGGGAATTCCACCGGAAGGGCGGTCCACCGCCACGCAGGGGCGACCAGTCCTGGCTGAAGGTCGGATGGGCGATCTTGAGGATCTGCTCTCCCGCTGCCTGGACGATCTTTGCACTGACGCCCAGAAGCGTGAAGCTCACGCCGGCTGCTAGGCCCAGTTTCAATGCCTCGCGACGCGACAGACCCGCGCCGAGTGTTCCAACGTTACCGTCAGTCATTCCGTCTCCTCCCTTTGATCTCCCATCACCGGCAGCCTCCTCCGAGGGGCAAGGCCGTTCGAGCCATCGCCGGGATGGCAGAGACTGCGACGTTATTGTAAATATGTCAATCATCAACCTCATTTTCTTGTGGGCATTTTCAGAATACGAGAAAAAAGGCATTTTAAAACAACAATATAGATCTCAGCCGAACTTTATGCCTGGAAACTGTTGTTGACAAATTTTTCCAATCAACGCTTTTTAAGGCGCGCCGATTGCGGATCGGCGCCTGTTTTTCGCCGGAGGAGGGCGGAGATGAAGGCTCACAAGATTACCGGCGTATTTTGCGCGGCGACCACCCCGATTACTGAGCAGGGTGAGCCGGATTTCGCCCGGTTCACCCGCCATTGCCAACGGTTGCTCGCGGAGGGGTGTCATGGGGTCGCCTTGCTCGGCACGACAGGCGAGGCGAACTCCTTCTCGATGCGCGAGCGTTTCGCCATTCTTGAATCGACTTTGAAGGCCGGCGTGCCGGCTGACGCCCTTTTGCCGGGCACAGGCGTCGTCGCCTCATCCGATACGGTTGAGTTGACAAGACATGCACTGTCAAATGGCGTGCGCAAGGTGGTGATGTTGCCGCCCTTCTACTACAAGGGCGTTTCGGACGATGGACTGTTTGCTGCCTATGCCCGGATCATCGAGGCTGTCGCCAATCCGGACCTGCAGGTCATCCTCTATCACATCCCACAGGTTTCCGGTGTTCCGCTCGGCCAGGACCTGATCGGCAGACTGGTGGAAGCCTTTCCAGAACAAATCGTCGGCATCAAGGATTCTGCAGGCGATTTCAATAACATGCAGGCGCTGGTTGACGCATTTCCGGGCTTTTCGGTGCTCGCCGGAGCCGATCCGTTGTTGCTGCCGCTGCTGAAAGCAGGTGGGGCTGGCTGCATTACGGCGACGTCGAATCTCGTCGCCGGGTCACTGCGAACGATCTATGATAAGGTGGCGGAACCTGGCGAGACCGGCGCGATCGAGGCGGCGCAGGCGCGGATCAACGCTTACCGCACGCTTTCCAATTCCTATGTGCAGATCCCGACGATCAAGGCGATGGTCGAGCTGAAAACCGGAGAATCAGGCTGGCGGCGGACGCGGGCACCCCTGATGCCGCTGTCCGATGTCGACTTTGCAAGTCTCTCCAAGAGTTTCAACGCTTTGCCGTGAGGATGGATGCTATGTCCGCATTGAACCAGCCGACAGAACTGGCGCCCGAAGATGTCCCGGCCCGCATGACCGGCCTGTTGACCGCGCATCCCCATCACGAGGGTTGGCAGGAGGCGTTCCTCGTCTCGCCAACGGTACAAAATCACGCCGCGAACCTGGCATTTCTTGCCGATGGTACCCTGATCTGCGTCTGGTTCGGCGGAACCATGGAAGGCATGGGCGACATATCGATTTACATGTCGCGCCTGGCGCCCGGTTCGACCGCCTGGTCCGTTCCGGAAAAAATGACCGAGGACGCCACAAAGTCTGAACAAAACCCTATAGTTTTCAATGCACCAGATGGCAAGATCTGGTTGATTTACACGTCCCAGGTTTCTGGCAATCAGGATGGAGCAGTTGTAAAATGTCGGATCTCTTCGGATGGCGGCAAGCACTTCGGTGAGCCGCGCATTCTGTGCGATCTGCCCGGCACGTTCGTGCGCCAGCCGGTGATCGTGAATGCCGCTGGAGATTGGCTGCTGCCGGTCTTTCTTTGCCGCTCGCTGCCCGGCCAACGCTGGACCGGCGATGCCGATACGGCGGGTGTGCTTGTGTCTGAAGATGATGGGAAAAGCTGGAGCCTGACCGAGGTTCCAGACAGCTACGGTGCCGTCCATATGAACATCGTGCCCCGAGGCGACGGGCGGATGACCGCATTCTTCCGCAACCGGTATGCGGGGCAGGTCCTGCACAGCTGGTCCGACGACGACGGCCGCAACTGGAGTCCGCCGCAACCGACCGTGTTGCCGAACAACAATTCCTCGATCCAGGCGGTCGATCTGAAGAATGGTGCCATTGCAATCGTCTACAATCATTCAAACGCCGCCAGCTCCGACCAGCGACGACTTTCGCTCTATGACGAGATCGAAGGCGAGGCGGGGGAAGAGGCGGTAGGCGAACAGGCGGAACCGGCCACAGGCGGCGCCTATGATGGCCCGCGTGCGGTGTGGGGCGTTCCTCGCGCACCATTGTCGCTTGCCTTCTCCTATGACGACGGCGTGAGTTTCCTTGAGCATGTAGATCTCGACACGGGAGACGGCTACTGCCTGAGCAACAATTCGCAGCAGTCGCTCAATCGCGAGTTTTCCTACCCGTCGGTTGTCGAGGGTCCGGATGGCACGCTGCATGTGGCCTACACCTATTTCCGCCGCGCAATCAAATATGTCCGCATCCCTTCCGGCAAAGAGACCTGAGGTCCGGCGGGTAGCGGCTGGGCGACCATTGCGGCCGCTCATCACGTAGTAACAACTTTACAAATCGGAAGCGCTTGTAAGCGGTCTTCCGGGGAGGAATGTTCGATGGCAAGCCTTGAAGCGCCGATCACAATCGTTCGTCCGCATTTGATCGAATTCGGCGTGGGAACAGCGGGCAAGCTTGGAAAATGGGCCGCAGATAAAGGCTTTGCCCGCATATTGGTGATTTCCGATGCGTTTAATGCGGGCCGCGTCGATGCGCTCGAGTTGCCGGGGCACGTTGCGGTCTTCGGCGAGGTGAAGCCCGAACCGGACACAGACAATCTGGACAAGGTGCTGGCGGCCGCAAACGCTGCTGACGCCCAGCTGATCGTCGGTTTTGGTGGCGGCAGCGCCATGGATCTGGCCAAGCTGGCTGCAGTCCTGGTCGGTTCGTCTCAGAGCCTTCGCGATGTGGTCGGCCCGAACAAGGTCGAAGGGCCACGCCGCGTCGCGCTGGCGCAGGTGCCGACCACCGCTGGAACCGGCAGCGAGGCAGGTATTCGCGCATTGGTGACCGACCCGGCGACAAAGGCAAAGCTCGCGGTGGAAAGTCTGCATATGCTGGCCGATATCGCGGTAATCGATCCTGCTTTCACATTCAGCGTTCCGCCAAAGGTGACGGCGGCGACCGGTGTCGATGCCATGGCGCATTGTGTCGAGGCCTTCACCAACCGCAAGGCGCACCCGGCGATCGATCTCTATGCGCAGGAAGGGACGAGGCTTGTCGGCCGATATCTTGCCCGCGCCGTGCGTGACGGGGCCGATGCGGAAGCCCGCTCCGGCCTGGCGCTTGCATCGCTCTATGGCGGGTTCTGTCTCGGACCGGTCAATACGGCTGGCGGCCATGCGCTTGCCTACCCGCTCGGAACCCGTTGGCATGTGCCGCATGGGGCGGCCAACGCATTGATTTTCCCGCATGTCCTTGCTTTCAACACGCCGACCGTCCCGGTGAAAACGCAGGCCGTCATGCAGGCGCTCGGATATGAGGGCAAAACTGAGGTCGGCGAGGTCTTTGATGCGGCTTACGCCTTCTGTGCCGACCTTGGCATCGAAATGAGCCTGTCGGGTCTGGGCGTGGACGCAGACGATCTTGCGACCATGGCGAGCGATGCCTTTGCAATCCGCCGCCTGCTCGACAACAATCCGCGCGACCTCAGCCAGGCCGACATTTTGACAATCTACCAGGCTGCCTACTGAGCCGAAGTTTTGAAGAAGGAAGCATGATCATGGCGCGCAACCCGAAAGTGGCAGTGACGCTCGGCGACCCTGCCGGTGTCGGCCCTGAAGTCATCGTCAAGGCATTGGCGAGCATGACGCCCGAGGAGCGCCGCGACTTCGTCATCGTCGGCAATATCGAAGCGCTGGAGCGTGCCGACAAGGCGACCGGCGCCGGTCTCAGATATGGTTTGGAGCCGGCTGGCATTGCGGATGCGGTTGCCGTGGACGAAGTGTCGCTCGATGCGCCGCTACCGGAGATCGGCAAGGTCAGTCCGGTCGCCGGCGAAGCCTCGGTTCGCTATATCACGCGGGCCGTCGATCTTGCGATGAGCGGTCGTGCCGATGTCATCGTCACGGCACCGATCAACAAGGAAGCGATGAACCTTGCCGGGCATCATCATGACGGTCACACGGGCCTGCTTGCCCATCTGACGGGGTCAAAAAGCTCCTTCATGCTGCTCGCCTCGGAACGGCTTAACACCATCCATGTGTCGACCCATATCTCGCTGAAGGGTGCGATCGAACGGGCAACGACCGCGCGTGTTCTGGCTACCATCGAGGCAGGACACAGGCATTTCCTGCGGCTCGGCAAGAAGGCGCGCATTGCGGTCGCCGGGCTCAATCCGCATTGCGGTGAAAACGGGCTTTTTGGCACGGAAGACACGGAATTCCTGGCGCCTGCCGTAGAGCTTGCCAAGGCACAGGGTATCGATGTCGTCGGGCCGATCTCCGCCGATACAGTCTTTGCCCGCGCCTATAACGGCGCCTTCGATCTGGTGATCGCCCAGTATCACGACCAGGGTCATATCCCGATCAAGCTCGTCGCCTTCGAGACCGCCGTCAATGTTTCGCTTGGACTGCCGATCGACCGCGTGTCGGTCGATCATGGCACGGCCTTCGATATTGCCGGAACCGGCAAGGCCAATCACATCAATATGCTGTCGGCGATCGCCTATGCGCGGCTGATGGCGCGCGCGCCGCGTCCGGCGTAAAGTCGGACGGAGGGCTAACGTTGCATGAAACGCCCGGCAATCAGCGGATAGAGTTCAGTCTTTTGCCCGCTGCAGCATGCCGAACAGATCACGCGGATCGTCCGGATCGGCGATGATGTCGATGTCCTGGTAGAAGCCGGTGCCTTCAAGCTTGGCGCGCACATAGCGCAAGGCGGAAAAGTCCTCGATGGCAAATCCGACGCTGTCGAACAGGGTGATCTGGCCCGGCTCTCGCCGACCGATAGCCTCGCCGGTCACCACCTTCCACAGTTCCGTTACCGGATAGTCGGGATCCATCTGCTGGATCTCGCCTTCGATGCGGGTTTGCGGCGGGTATTCGACAAAGGTCTCGGCGCGCTTGAGAATGTCCCTGTGCAGCTCGGTCTTGCCGGGGCAGTCACCGCCGATTGCGTTGATATGCACGTCGGCGCCGACCATGTTGTCCGTCAGGATCGTCGCGTTCTGCTTGTCGGCGGTGCAGGTCGTGATGATCTCTGCGCCCTCGATCGCCGCCTGGGCCGATGTGCATACGGTGACCGCCAGACCAGATCCTGCGAGATTGCGGGCGACCTTGTCGCTGGCGCGCGGGTCGATGTCATAGAGCCGGATCTTGTCGATGCCGAGTACGGCCTTCATGGCCAGGGCCTGGAATTCCGCCTGGGCGCCATTGCCGATCATCGCCATGGTCTTTGCACCTTTAGGTGCCAAATGGCGGGCGGCCATGGCGGATGTAGCTGCCGTACGCAGTGCGGTCAGCAACGTCATTTCCGTGAGCAGGACCGGATAGCCGGTGGAAACCTCCGCCAGCAGGCCGAATGCCGTGACGGTCTGCAGGCCCTGGGCCATGTTTTTCGGGTGGCCGTTTACATATTTGAACGCATAGATCTCGCCGTCCGACGTCGGCATCAGCTCGATCACGCCCTCGCGCGAATGGGATGCAACACGCGGGGTTTTGTCGAACAGGGGCCAGCGACGGAAATCGGATTCGATGACGTCGGTCAGCTCGGTCAGGACCGTTTCGATGCCGATGTGATGCACAAGGCGCATCATGTTTTCGACGCTAACGAAGGGAACGAAGGCTTTTTCCGAAGGGCTGGGTGCTGTCATGGTCCACCGGGGCTGGAGCGTTAACTGCAAGCAGTCTAATCCGGCAGGCAGGCTATGCGAAATGGCGATAATCTATCTGTTTGATCGATGAAACTGACGTTTTGCCTATTTATGTTGCGCAAATTGCAAGCCTTTGCCGGCCGGCGACAAAAAAGGCGGGGGCCAAAGCCCCCGCCAGATGCCTGTTTGAGCAGGGCTGCTTACTTGAACAGGCTGGGGAGCCAGAGCGACAGCGCCGGAATATAGGTCACGGCCATCAGCACCGCGATGCTGGCGCCGAAGAAGGGCCAGATCGTCTTCATCGCTTCACGGATTGTGATGCCGCCGACCGCGCAGCCGACGAATAGAACCGTTCCGACCGGTGGTGTATTGAGGCCGATCCCGGCATTGAGGATCATCACCACGCCGAAATGCACGGGATCGATGCCGAAGGCTTTGACGACTGGCAGCAGCACCGGTGTCGCAATGATCACCATCGGTGCCATGTCCATGAAGGTTCCAAGCAGAAGCAGGATGATGTTGATCATCAACAGCACGACGATCGGATTATCGGACACTGCGCTGATGGCCTGGACCAACAGTGTCTGGACCTGCAGGAAGGACATCAGCCAGCCGAAGGATGCCGCCGTACCGATGACCAGCAGGACCATGGCCGTGGTCCGTACCGCGCCCAACACGGCTTCGACAAAGCCGTCCCAGTTCAGCTCGCGATAGACCAGCATGGCGACGAGAAAGGCGTAGAGAACCGCTATGCATGAGCTTTCCGTCGCCGTGAAGATGCCCGAGCGCACGCCGCCGAATATGATGCCGATCAGCAGAAGCCCCGGCAGGGAGGCGAGAAAGAAGTAGCCGAGCTTCTGGAAGCCGGGGAAGGGTTCAGACGGATAACCGCGGCGCCGCGCAACGATATAGGCGGTGACCATCAAAGCTGCGGCGAGCAGCATGCCGGGAATGACACCGGCGGTGAACAGGTCGGCGACCGAGACATTGCCGCCGGCGGCAATCGAATAGAGGATCATGTTGTGCGAGGGCGGGATCATCAGTGCGATGATTGCAGCATTGACCGTGACGTTGACGGCGTAGCTGCGGTCATAACCGCGGGCTGCCATTTGCGGGATCATCAGGCCGCCGACCGCGGACGCATCGGCGACCGCGGAGCCGGAAATACCACCGAACAGGGTTGAAGCAACGATGTTGACCTGGCCCAGGCCGCCGCGCAGATGGCCAACAATGCCGGCGGCAAAACGGATCAGGCGATTGGCAATCCCGCCGCGGACCATCAGGTCACCGGCGAAGATGAAAAACGGGATCGCCATCATGGCAAAGACGTTCATGCCGGAATTCATCTGCTGGAACACGACGATCGGCGGGATGCCGATATAAAGCACGGTGGCAAGCGAGGCGATGCCCAGGCAGAAGGCGATCGGCATGCCGATCATCATCAGCAGGGTGAAGACGCCGAAAAGAACGGTATAGGCCATCACGCAGCCTCCTGCACAACAACGGTGGCAGCGATTTTCTCGCCGATGGAAACATCTATGAAGCGTTCGGCGGCAAAGATGGCGATGATGGCGCCGCCGACGATCAGCGGGAAGAAGTCGACGCCGCCGGGCAGACCGAGGACCGGAATGGTTGCTGTCCAGGTACCGGCAGCGAGAAGAAAGCCGTAGTAGCTCATCGCGACGCCAAACAGGACGATCAAGCCGAGGCTCACCAGGTCCATGATCTTCTGAATTGCCGGAGACGCTCCGTGACGGACAAAATCGAGGCCGAGATGCACGCTTTCACGGACCCCCACGGCAGAGCCCAGCATGATGAACCACGACATCAACATCAGCGACAGCGGCTCGGACCAACTCGGCGTATCGTTCAGAACATAGCGACCGAAGATCTGCCATCCGATGATCAAGGTCATCGCGACAAGGCCGATGCCAGAGATATACAGGCAGAACTGGCTAAGGCGTGCGAGAGCCGGGCGCACAGCCGTCATAAAGCGCAACATATTTCCCTCCACGGCCACCACGAATAGGCGGCCACACTGCAACCCTGAATGAAAAACCGGCCATATCTTGCGATACGGCCGGCTGCTTCCGATTACTTGACTTCCTGGACCCGGGTGACCAGGTCCTTCATCTTGGGGTCGGTGATGAACTTGTCATAGACAGGCTGCATTGCTGCGGAGAATTCGGCCTTGTCGACGGTGATGATATTGGCTCCCGAGGCGCGGATCTTTTCTTCCGATGCCTTTTCGCGGGCCTGCCACAGTTCACGCATCTTGCCGACCGATTCCTTGGCGGATTCGCGGATGACCTTCTGGTCTTCCGGTGTCAGCTTGTCCCAGGTGATCTTGGAGATGACCAGGATTTCCGGGGTCAGGGAATGTTCGGTCAGGGTGTAGTTCTTCGCCACTTCGAAGTGGCGCGAGGATTCGTAGGACGGCCAGTTGTTTTCGGCGGCATCCACGACACCGGTTTCAAGCGAGGAATAGACTTCGCCGAACGGCATGGGGGTCGGGTTGGCACCGAAGGCTTCCATCATCGCGATCCACAGATCGGACTGCTGGACACGTACCTTCATGCCCTTCAGATCGGCGAGCTTTTCGATCGGCTTCTTGGTCGAATAGAACGAGCGCGCACCGGAATCGTAGAAGGCGAGGCCGATCAGGCCGTGCGGTTCGAAGGCCGCAAGCACTTCGTCGCCGATCGGGCCATCCACCACCTTGTGCATGTGATCGGTATCGCGAAACAGGAAGGGCAGGCCGAAGACGACGGTTTCAGGAACCAGGTTGTTGAACGGCGCGCTGTTGACGCGGTTCATCTCGATGACGCCGAAGCGGGTCTGCTCGATCGTGTCCTTTTCGGCACCGAGCGCCGCATTGTTCATGACCTCGATCTTGACCCGGCCATTGGTCTTTTGGGACACCAGTTCGCCCATGTATTTCACAGCGTCCACGGTCGGATAACCATCGGGATGGATATCGGCGGAACGCAGGGTGATCTCTTGCGCGTTCAGCGCGCCGGCACCCAGTGTCAGCCCCATGACGAGGCTCAGCATTGCGGCAGTTTTCATGTCTTCCTCCTCTTTATCGGTGATCCGTCAAAACCTCCCAGGATTGACGGTTAGCTCTCAGGTCCCCTTGTTCCCCCTTGGTTCAAGGCCGAAGAGTTGCTCGGGATTGTCCACGAGTGCGAGATGGCGAGCGGCATCATCGGCCAGCCAGCCAAGAATTGTGTCGGTCAGGGCAGCGTCGTCGGGATAGTCCGCTTGTGTCTTTGCGAGATTATGCGGCCAGTTCGACCCCCAGACGATTCTCTCCGGAGCATGGGCTGCAATGGCCTGGGCAACGGCTGCGACATCGGAGAAATCGGGTGCACCGGACTTCGACGATTCGTAGGCGCCGGCAAACTTGAACCAGCAATTGCCGCGATCGATGAGGCGCTTGGCTGCCTTGACCTGCGGGCTATCCGGTGTAACGCCGCAGAAGAATTTGCCATGGTGATCAAGCACCCAGCGCGATTTCAACCGGGACAGGCGGGATTCGTGGTCGACGATATTGCTGCCGTCGAATTGCACGGCGAGCATCCAGTTGCGACTTGATGCAATCGCATCGACTGCTTCCAGATGGCTCAGGTCGACGCCACCGCCGGGCAGGTCCATGATCCGCAGGCCGATCACACGCCCATCGGACAGCTCATCGAGTTCGGCTTCGGTTGCCTGACCATTGACCGCCGCCACACCCCAGGCGAGATCACCGAAGTCCTTCAGGCAGGCGATCAGGTTGTGGTTGTCGCGTTGATGCGCATTGCCCTGGGTCACGATAACCCGGTCGATCCCGATCCATTTCATGAATTCGCGGTACTGCGACGGACTTGGCAGTTCGCCGGCCGGCAGAGGGGGGCCACCTTCGATCGCGGCGAAACCCGGCAGATAGGCGTGCATCTGGGTGTCGATCGCCCCTTTCGGGAGCGCGATCTTGGGTTTGCGGCCGGAAAGGGGGCGAACGAGCGTCATCAGTCGTCCTTCATCTTGAAGTCGGCGAGGGCATCGCGGTTGATCTCGATGCCAAGGCCAGGACCATTCGGGATGGCGACGACGCCGTTTTGATGCTCGATCGGGGTTTTGATCACCGCCTGACGGAACGGATTGTCGGTGCGGTCGAATTCGAGGATCGGCTCGATCGGATTGACGCGCACCGGATCCGGCACCATGGCAGCGATGAACTGCAGGGCGGCGGCGATATGCACGGCTGTACCCCAGACATGCGGTACGACGCGCACGCCGAACAGGGCGGCCAGATCGGCCACCCGCTTGGCTTCGGTGAAGCCGCCGACACCCGCCAGGTCCGGCTGGACGATATCGATGCAACGCGTTTCGATCGGCTCTTTCATGCCCCAGCGACTGTGCCAGGTTTCACCGCCGGCAACCGGGATCGGCTGCCTGGCGCGCACTTCGCGGTAGGCAGCAAGCTGTTCGGGCACGACCGGTTCCTCGAACCAGTCGAGGCCGTATTCGGCGGCGCGACGGCCGAATTCAACCGCTTCCAGAACGCCGTAGCCATGGTTGCCGTCTGCCATCAGGCGCATGTCGGGGCCAGCGGCTTCGCGCGCAGCCTTGATCACGCGCAGATCTTCCTCGATGCCGAAACCGACCTTGATCTTCGAGGCATGGAAGCCTTGCGACCGATAGGTCGCGATATCGGTGGCATTGTCTTCGACACGATCAACGCCATCGCGCTTGAAGCTGCCCGTGGCATAGGCCCTGACGGTTTCGCGGAAGCGGCCGCCAAGCAGGATCGACACAGGTGCGTTGAAATGTTTGCCCTTTATGTCCCAAAGCGCGATATCGATGCCGGATAGAGCAGTCAGCGTCAGCCCCCGCTGGCCCTGGTCGCGCAGCGCATTGTAGAGCGTCGCCCAGATCTTTTCGGTTTCCAGCGGGTTGGCGCCGATCAGCCAGGCCTTGTAGGCGGCAACGACAGCTGCATTCGGACGTGCCGGGCCGAGGCATTCGCCCCAGCCCGTGGTGCCGTCGTCGCACACAATCTCGACCAGCACATGGGCACGCCGGTCAAAGCGCATGGATGCGCTCTGGAACGGAACGGCCAACCTGTGCTCGAGCAGATGGGTGCGGACGTCGACGATCTTCATATCAGCGCTTCCATGGCTCGATCAGCTTGGCAAGAATTTCTTCTTCCGCCGGAGTCAGGTCGTCGAGCGGTGGGCGAACCTTGCCGGCATTGAAGCCCTGAAGGCGCACACCCGCCTTGACCGCCGACACGGCATAGCCCTTGCGGCGGCCGCGCAGTTCCATGAACGGATAGAAGAAGTCCTTCAGGATGGTCTCGCAGCGTTCGCGGTTGCCGGCCCGCAGGGCCTTGTAGAATTCGACGGCAAGGCCGGGGACGAAATTGAATACGGCCGACGAATAGGTGGTGAAGCCGGCGCCGAGATAGGCTTCAGCAAACAATTCCGCTGTCGGCATGCCGCCAAGATAGGTGAGGCGATCGCCCATGGTTGCGGTGATTTGGCGGATCAGGCCGACTTCGCCGGTCCCGTCCTTGAAACCGACGAGGTTCGGGCACTCGTCGCAAAGGCGCTTCAGGACATCGACACCGATGACCGAATTGTCGCGGTTATAAACCATGACGCCAATGCCGACAGACTGACACACGCGCTTGACGTGGTGATAGATGCCTTCCTGCGGGGCATCGATCAGGTAATGCGGCAGAAGCAGAATGCCGTCGGCGCCAGCCTTTTCAGCGGCGCGGGCAATCTCGACGGCCATCTCTGTACCATAGCCGCAGCCGGATACGATCGCCGTCTTGCCGGCAGCTTCCTTTGCCGTTGCGACGATCCGCGGGATTTCACTGGGGGAAAGGGAGAAGAACTCACCCGTGCCGCCGGCGGCGAACAGGACCGGCGCATCGTAACCTGCCAGCCATTCCACATGCTTGGCGTAGCTGTCTGGTTGAAACTGGCCTTCGCTGTCGAAATGGGTGACAGGGAAGGACAACAGGCCGGCGCCAAGCGCGACCTTGATTTCTTGCGGCGTCATAATCGAATATCCTCTTTTGGCCTCCTCAGGCTAAGTTGTCATACGTATTATGCGCCGATCAGTCAATAGTTATCGTACAGGTTGGCGTTGTTCGCGCAGAAGCGTGCGGTAGCGGGCCTGGCTGCCGCGCAGGTGCCGGCGCATGGCCTCTCGCGCCGCTTCCTCGTCGCCGGCGGAAATCGCCTCGATGATATCGGCGTGTTCCGCATCGATCAGGCGAATGTAGGCTGCCTGATCTTCGTCGCTTTCTTCGCCACGCAGCGCTGCGCGGGGAATGACATTCTTGCCGATCATTGCAAGGAACTCGCGAAAACGCGGGTTGTTGGTGGCTTCGGCGATGGCCAGGTGCAGGGCAAAATCGGCCTCGCTGCTCGATTTTCCGGCATCGAGACAGGCGCGCACGGCATAGTGCTGTTCCAGGATGACCTCCTCCTGGGCGGGGGAACGGCGCAGCGCCGCAAGCCCTGCGGCCTCGACTTCAACGGCGGTTCGAAGCTCAAGCAGCTCGATCATCGAGGAGACACGCGCCGGGTCGATATGGGCGATGGACAGGGGGGCAGGGGCGGGTTCGCGCGGCTCCAGAACAAAGACGCCAGCGCCCTGGCGGGCCTCGACGAGGCGATCTGCGCGAAGGGCTGCAATCGCCTCGCGGACAACGGTGCGCGACACACCATTGGCCTCGGAAAGCTGCGCCTCGCTGGGTAGCTTGCTGCCCGGCGGGAATTGGCCGCCATGGATGGCGCGGCGCAGATTGTCACTCAGCCTCTGCGTCAGTGTTCCGGACCCGGCCTCCATTTTCGCCTGCAGCGCCATGCTCATCTCCGCGTTCGTTCGGCATTCAATGAGCTTATCCATAAACTCGTCTGGCAAGTTAGCCAAGCACGAAGGAGAGCGTCGCGAAATATTGACCGCATTGGCGCTACCTGTATGATGAGTTTAATGAGGCCGGATGCGGGCATCCGCGAATGGACAAGGGAGGTTCATGTGAAGCGACTATTGGTGACCGGCGCTGCGGGCGGGCTGGGCAGGGCGATGCGCGGGCGTCTGAAAGGCATGGCGGAAGTCTTGCGGCTCTCGGACATTGTCGGCATGGGCGAGGCGGCAGAGCACGAGGAACTGGTTGTCTGCGACCTGGGCGACCGTGCCGCCGTCGACAGGCTGGTTAAAGGGTGTGACGGCATCATTCATCTGGGCGGCATTTCCGTCGAGGACAAGTTTTCCAAGATCCTGAACGCCAATCTGCTGGGACTTTATAATCTCTACGAGGCCGCGCGGGCGAATGGCATGCCGCGCATTCTCTTTGCCAGTTCCAATCACACGATCGGCTTCTACGGCCAGGACGATTTTCTGGATGCCAGCGCTCCGATGCGGCCTGACGGTCTTTATGGCGTGTCGAAATGTTTCGGCGAGGCGCTGGCCAGCATGTATTTCGACAAGTTCGGTCAGGAGACGGCGCTGGTACGCATCGGCAGCTGCATGGATAAGCCGAAGAACCATCGGATGCTGTCCACCTGGATGAGCCATGATGATTTCCTCGCGATGATCGAATGCATCTTCCGCGTTCCGCGTCTCGGTTGCCCGATCATCTGGGGGTGCTCCAACAACGACAGTCGCTGGTGGGATAACTCGGCTGTCGCCTATCTCGGCTGGCATCCGAAGGATAATGCCGAGCGCTTCCGCGCCGAGATCGAGGCAACCGTTCCGCGGCCCTCGGCGCAGGATTCGATTGCCATCTACCAAGGGGGGCCGTTTGTCGACGACCCGATCTTTGAAGAAAACTGATCTCCACGGCGAATTGTGCCTGTCGGATCGCTGAGTGAAAATGAGCCGCCCTGTGCGGCCATTTTTTTGCGCGAAAAAGTCAATGTTGGAGCCCGCAACAGGTTCTATTTAGCTCTGGTGGGGAAGCTGGCGCTTACGAAAGCCCCGAAGGCTTGGCTCGATGAACGGCTGCCCTGTTTTGGCGCAGTGGAGGAATTCACTAATACATAACTTGTTATATCTCATCAAGAATTCATCTTCCTATATGCATATCATGATATGCCATTGTGAGTTGCGCGCAGTTTAGATCGTTTTGTTGGCGTGTCTGCAAAGCAGAGTGTGAGTCGTATGTGTCACTTTCTATTGCCGAGGACTCGCGCCTGTGTCGGTCGTTGAGTCTAGATATTGATGAATAGGATTAACGCGGCGAGTCCGGAGTTTCCGCCCTCGTCAGGCGTTTGGGTGATCGAATATACAAGTAGCGGAAAAGAATAAATAATATCGGTTTTCCGTGATGTCCTTGAATGCTGTCGCAATCCGGATTCTGCGATTGTGAGTAGGGCAATTCTGCAACTATACTTGAATTTTTCCGTGTGGCGTTTTCCATGTTTCGCGAAAGCACGTGACTCTCATAGAAGCTTGAGTATACATCCGAATCTGGATTTGTTCCTGCACTGTTGGGGATTCCGTTAGAGGGGAGAGATCCGCAAGGTCATTGATGGCTTCCTAAAGGTTAATAGGCCCAAAAATGGTTCTTTTAACCCGTAAGAATTCATAGATTGGCGTGACGGCTTCGGCTAGGTTTCGCCACACTTGATCAGACGGTCTCAATAACTGCGTAGTTCGGCTACGAGGGGGATATGAAGAAATTTTCGATGCTCGCAACGACGGCAATTTTCGCCGGCACGATTGCTCTCACCACGTCGCTGGCCACTGCTGCTGATCTCCGCGAAGCAATGCAGACTGCCGTTTCCACCAACCCGGATATCGGTCAGGCGGTTGAAAACCGCGAAGCTGTCGAATTCGAATTGCGCCAGGCGCGCGGCCTTTATCTCCCCAGTATCGATCTGGAAGCGTCCGTCGGGGTTCGAAATCTCGATAGCCCGAGCCGTCGTGCGTCCGGCATTGATGGTGACGATCTGTCGCCGACCGAGGCTGGCATCACCATTACCCAGAAGCTGTTTGATGGCGGCGGTCGCCGCGCGCAGCTCGACCAGCAGGCGTCCCGCGTCGACAGCGCGTCCTACCGCGTCATGGAGCGCAGCGAGACGATCGCCCTTCAGGTCGTTCGGGAATATCTCGAATACCTGCTGCAGTCGCGCATCGTTGCCGAATCCCAGGAGAACGTCCGCGTTCACCAGGCTCTTCGCGGGGATATCGGTTCGCTGATCTCCAGCGGTACCCTGACCGAGGCTGACAGGCAGCAGGCCGATGAGCGCCTGCTCGCGGCTCGGGCTCGCCTGCAGGAGGCAACGGAAGCGCTTCAGCAGGTGAAGATTTCGCTGCTGCGTCTGGTCGGCACGCCGATCACCGGCGGCAAGATGCCGCCGTCGCTGGCGGCCCACTTGCCGAAGAGCCTGGATGTGGCTCTTGACACGGCGCGCCGCAACAATCCGCGTATCAAGGCTGGCCTTGCTGATGTCGATGCGGCTGACGCTGGTGTGCGCGGTGCGCGCAACAACTATCTGCCGGAAGTATCTGCCGAAGGTCGTTTGGTCACCGGCACGGATATCGATGGCAGCGAAGGTCGCTCCACGGATGCGCAAGTTCGCCTCGTTGCCCGCTGGAACCTTTATCGCGGCGGTATCGACCAGGCGCGCGAAGAAGAACAGATCCGTCGCGCGGGCGAACAGCGCTTTGCGCTCGATTCCGCGCATCGTGAAGTCGACGAAGCCGTGCGCCTGTCCTGGGATCGTCGCATCCAGCAGCGTCAGCTTGCCGGTCTGCTCAAGCAGCAGTCCAATGCGAATGCGCAGCTCGTGTCCAGCTATCGGGAACAGTTGAATATCGGCCAGCGCTCGCTGCTCGATGTCCTTGGCGCGCAGAACACCAAGTACAACGTCAACGTTCTGTCGATGACGGCACAATATGCATCGCTGTTTGCCGAATATCGCCTGCTGGCTTCGACCGGTAGCCTGTTGAAGGCCATGAACATCACCCCGCCGAAGCAGAATGATGCTTATGCGCGCAGCGAGTTCAAGGTCCGTTCCGGCGGCGAGCCTCAGCAGAAGCGTCTGGTCTCGAAGCAGAATGCCGGCCTTCCGATCGATCTCTTCGCGACAGCCAACGACTGAGCGAAGCGTCGGTAGATCAGGAACGGTATCTTAGAATGGTAGGCTCAGCCTGATGACCAACGAGTTTACCGCGTCCTTTCGCGCCCTGGCCGGTTTCATGAACCGGCCAACGGCCGATATTCTTCTTTTCTCCGGTGTGCCCTTCGATCCTCAGGCCCCGACCTATGAGGAAGTGGAACGGTTGGCGAGCCGTATCGGTCTTGACGCCCACCAGGTCACGGTCGACGAACTGCGGCGCCGCGCCTTCGAACTGCCGCTGATGCTGCTCTTTGCTGACCGCACCTCGATGGTGCTGCTCGAAGAAGATGCGCATGGATTATCCATGCTCTCTGGCGACGGCACGCAGGTTGCCTTTGCCGAAGTCCTGAAAAAGCCGGTGGTTTCCGCATTTTCTTTCGCTGCCGTCTATCAGAACGACAGCGAGGCGGGCGTCACGGGCACGGCCGAGGAAATCGACCGCGTCCATTGGCTTCGTGCCATTCTCAAGCCATTCTGGCGCTCGTATCTGGATGTGGCGCTGGCCACCTTCCTGATCAACGTGCTGGCGCTGACCGCGCCGCTGTTCACGATGAACGTCTATGACCGGGTGCTGCCCAACAAGGCGGTCGCGACCCTTTGGGTTCTGGCCATCGGTGTCTCGGGTGCGATCCTGTTCGACTTCATCTTGAAGTCGATCCGGGCTGCCACGATCGATTTTGCCGGTCGCAAGGCCGATCTCAAGCTATCCTACAAGCTTTTTGACAAGATCCTCAACACGTCGCTGAAGTCGCGGCCAATGTCGACGGGCGAATACGCCAACCGCGTGTCGCAATATGAATTTGTCCGGGAGTTCTTCACCTCGAATACGATCAGCGTGGCCATCGACTGCGTCTTCGTCTTCATGTTCGTGGCAGTGATCTATATCATCATCGGCTGGATCGCCGTTGTGCCGCTTGCTGCCTTCTTCATCGTCGCGGCGATCGGCTATTATGCGCAGGTCAAGATCGGGCGCGTGATGGGAGCCGCGCTGAACGAGGCATCCCAGCGCCAATCCCTGCTGATCGAGTCGATTTCGGCACTGGAAACCATCAAGCTTCTCAATGCGGAAGCAACTTTGCTGCGCCGCTGGCATACGCTTGCAAAAAATGCGTCCCATACGTCCGAGGAGATCAAGCACATCTCGGCCTGGGCGGCCAATATCACGCAATTCATCCAGCAGTTGGTAACGGTCGTGATCATTCTGGCCGGTGCCTATGAATTCGCCGCCGGCAATATAACCTCCGGTGCGATCGTCGCGACGACGATGCTGGCGGGCCGTGCGGTTGCACCGCTCGGGCAACTGGCGCTGACCTTGGCGCGCATGCGCCAGGCGTTCCTGTCGCTGCGTATCCTCGATGAAATCATGGCGCAGGATGAAGATCGCCCGTCGACCACCGGTTTCGTCAACCGGACGATCAATAGTGGGGCGCTGACCTTCCACAATGTCGGTTTCTCCTATCCAGGCACCGATCATCAGGTGATCAACAACATCAATTTCACCATCCAGCCCGGTGAAAAGGTTGGCATCATCGGTCGTGTCGGGTCAGGCAAGACGACGATGGGACGGCTGATTTCCGGCCTCTATACCACGGGTGCTGGTCGCGTCCTGATCGATGGTGTGGATATCAGGCAGTATCATCCGGCTGTGGTGCGCAGCGCGATCGCCTTCGTTTCGCAGAACTCCGACCTGTTCTCCGGCACGGTCAAGGATAACCTTCTGATGGCCGCACCGACGGCGACGGATGAGGAAATCATCGAGGCCGCGAAGATCGCCGGCGTTGACAGTTTTGTCTCTCGCCATCCGCGAGGCTATGACATGCCGGTCGGTGAACGTGGCAATCTTCTGTCCGGTGGACAGCGGGCAGCGATCGCCATTGCTCGGATCATGCTGCGCAAGCCCTCGATCGTCTTTCTCGACGAGCCCTCGGGCTCGATGGACATGGCCAGTGAAAAAGAACTGATCGACAAATTGCTCAAGTGTTTCCCGACGGATGTGACGCTGCTCGTTTCCACGCATCGCTACAGCATGCTGGCGCTTGTCGATCGGCTGATCGTTCTCGAACAGGGCCGGGTGATCAGCGATGGACCGAAGAACCAGGTGATCGAAGGTCTCAAGGCGGGCGCAGTGCCGGCTCGGGCGAGGGGTTGAGCTATGTTCAATCTTCCAGACTTTTCCTCGTTGCTGAACATCAAGATGCCATTCAATCTGGGCGGTTCGGCAGATTTGGAGAGCCATACCGTTGAACGGCAGGCTTGGGCACCGCGGCTGACGCTCTATGTCTTCGCAGCCCTGCTCGTCACATTCATCACCTGGGCGGCATTCGCCGAACTCGAAGAAATCTCGCGCGGCGTCGGCAAGGTCATTCCCGTGTCGAAGACGCAGATCATCCAGTCGAGCGAGCCGGGCATTGTCCAGGAAATCGCCGTTCAGGTTGGACAGGTTGTCAAGAAGGGTGACCTTCTGGTGCGGCTCGACGACACGATGACGGCGTCTTCCCTTGGCGAAGCGCGGGCCAAGGCCCGCTCGCTGATGGCCCAGATCGCGCGCCTGGATCTCGAGCAGACCGGCAATTTCACTGCCACATATCCGTGTCCCGACGAAATTGCCAAGATTGCACCGCTGATTTGCGACAACGAGGCCCGCTTGCTGCAGGCGCGCGCCGATACCTATCTCAACAAGCGCTCCGTTCTTGTCGAGCGTTACGAACAGCGCCTCAAGGAAGTGTCCGAGACGCGTGAGAACATCGCGCGGCTGCAGACAAATCTCGCGATTACCCGCAAGGAAGAAGCGATCCTGGCGCCGATCGTTGCCAAGAAACTTGCGGCTCAGACTGACCTTTTGCGTGTGCAGAAGGAGGTGGCCGACAATGAGGGCCAGCTCAAGCTCTACGCAGAAACGCTGGAACGAATCCAGCGTGCGGCGAG
The DNA here is from genome assembly GCF_021729845.1 of Rhizobium sp. SL42. Classification (NCBI taxonomy): domain Bacteria; kingdom Pseudomonadati; phylum Pseudomonadota; class Alphaproteobacteria; order Hyphomicrobiales; family Rhizobiaceae; genus Rhizobium; species Rhizobium sp. SL42. The sequence continues at coordinate 302,033 of NZ_CP063398.1, read as the reverse complement.
CGAAGCGCAGTTGCAGGTCGAGGAAGTCAAGCTGCAGACCCAGCAGGAAGCGCTCGCTGCCAAGACGGAAGCGCTGTCGCAGTTGTCGGTGATCGACGAGACGATCAAGGGCGCGGAGAGCCGCGTGAGCAACACCGATATCCGGTCTCCGGTGGATGGCATCGTCAACACAATGGATGTCAATACGGTTGGTGCCTATGTGAACGCGGGCGCCGTTGTCGCCGGTGTCGTGCCGACGTCTGACATCCTCTTGATCGAAGCCCGGCTTTCGCCATCGGACGTCGCCTTTGTGCGCCCGGGACAGCATGCGGTCATCAAGATTACCGCCTATGACTATACGGTTTATGGCGGTCTTTCGGGCAAGGTCGAAACGGTTTCTGCGGACAGTCTCGTCGACCAGGAAACGGGCGACGCCTTCTATCAGGTGCGCGTGCGCACCGACAAGGCAGCGTTGGAGAAGGATGGTCAGAGCTATCCGATCACGCCCGGCATGGTGGCATCGGTCGACATCATTACCGGCAAGAAAACGGTGCTGACCTATCTGCTCAAGCCGATCATCAAGGCGCGGCAGGAAGCGTTGCGGGAGCGGTGATGGGACGATCGATCTTCAAAGGAAACCCCGATGAGCCGGAAGACAGTGCCAAACTGATTTTCCGCGCGGTCACGGCCAATGGCTCCCGTCGCGGCATCAGGTTGGAGAATGCATTCTGGGCCTCGCTGGCGGAGATTGCCGGTGAAGAGGGCAAGCGCGTCGGCGACCTTATCGAGGAATTTTCCGAGCGCTATCCGATGCTCGACAATGCCACCGGCGCTGTGCGTCTCGGGGTACTGGAATCCTTGCGCAAGCGATACAATGACCGCAAGGCCGCCCGCGACGTCAAGTTGACGCTTGGCGTGGTTGCCGGCAGTCCAGCTCCGGCCTTCGCCCTGTCGAGCGACAAGAAGATCATATCGTATAATTCGGCATTTCTCACCTTGCTGCAGGCGCGACTTTCGCCACTGTCGTCCGATGTGATTGGCAGCGGGTTGAAACTGCAGCTCGACATTCCGTTCGAGGGGCTGGTGGCCCGCCTCAAGGATGATCCGCAAAATCCGATCGTGGTGAACTACACCATCGTGGCCCAGCAAAAGGCCCTGCGCGGCCGGATGAATGCTGTTCTGGCCGACCCCGCCGAGGGCGGGGCCATCATAGGATTTCTGATCAACTGATCGCCTAATTTTCGCCAGGCACGGTTTTTCGAGCCGGGTTCAACCCGGGACGGAGTTGAAATCGACCGTCTGCGCGGCGATTGCCTCGCCTTCATTGATGAAGCCGTGGATCCACGAACGATTGCCACTCATCGAATAAAGCGGCTGATATGTGCGATAGCTGGTATCGAGGCCGGCATTACGGCGCAGATTGTCAAGAATGTAGTGACCCTGAGCCGTCGAAACCGCCAGTACGGCATGGTAGATGTTGCGGTCGGTAACGCGCAACACGACGATCGACATGCTGCTGTCCGGAATACCCATCGCCTTCAGTGCCGCCATCTTCAGGATCGCATAATCTTCGCAATCACCCTTGCCGGCGGCCAGCGTCTTGGCGGGTGCCGACCAGTGGTCCATCTTGCCGTATTGCTTCTCATCAGATGTGTAGGTGATCATGCTGTTGATGGCATTGCTCACATAGCTCAGGCGTTCCTGGAATGGCATCTGTTTGGCGATTGCGATCACCTGGGCCAGTCGCTTCTGGTTGGCCGTGCACGGTGCGTTGGAGCTAGTGCCAGTACCGGCGCATGTCGACATTTCAGGCATGGCCAATTGCGCGCGAACGCGCTGCCAATTGGCTGTCACCGGCAATTTGCCGAACGGTATGGTGACCGAGGCGAAGACCGCTGAAGACGCCGGCTTTTTCATCGAGGTATCCGGCTTTGATCGGGATGGCGACACTCTCGGCATCGCCGCTTCCGGCCGCATGGCGGCTGTCATGCGCGCATAGATGACCTCTGACAGCATGAGCTGGCTTTGCGAGCGCAATACATAGCCAAGGCTGATGTCGGGAAGGCGGCTCGACACGGCGAAGGCCGATGGTGCCATGGCGCCGACAAGCGTAAGGGACAGGGCGGCTGTCGTTGCTATTCTTTTTATTAGTTTTTTATTTGTTGAGAACCGCATGTCTTTCTCCGGGTTATGGGAGAAACCTACATTTAAGCTCCAAAAACTTCGAAAATAGACTTAGATTATTCTTATATAACATCCATGATGGCATTTATGTAAAATTTTATATTGTTGAGAAATGTCTCTGTGGCCTAACTGCCGTTAGGTGAGCCAAACAGCTACAGAGGGGCCTGATTTGCAAGATGAATATCAGGTTATGCATCAAGATTAACCAAAGAACAGATAGCTTGTAATTTGGCATATCAGATTATGTTTTAACCAATTTCCACCCAGTTTTGTTCGTTGTGCGGCCCGATATTCAATGGTTTACGTCTGGTTAAATTAATCAGGAGTTCACCATGCTGGATCGCAACGTTTCGAACGAGAATATTGAAGTTGAAGCTGAGTATATCGCTGAGGCCACTCAGCCGGCAGCAAGGATCGTCGAAGTTGCCCAGGCCAGCAGCCAGGATCCGGCTTTCGTTGATCCGGCAACAGGCGCGGCAATCGGTGTGCCGTCGAATGGTCAGTCCAATCCAGCCGCCACGCGCTTCGTCGCCGACGCGTCCAACACGATTACGCTGCCGGTCGGTGTTTCGCTCGACAACATCGAGATTGACGGCAACGACATCATTCTCGTCCAGGCCGATGGCACCCGGATCGTCATCGAAGGCGGCGCGCTGAACGTTCCGACCTTTCTGATCGGTGCAGTGGAAGTGCCGCAGCAGGTTCTGGTCGCGGCGCTCCAGGCGAATGGCATCAATGTTGCCGCCGGCCCGGATGGTGCTGTGTCCGTTGTCAGCAACAGCGGCAGCGCGGGTGGCAATTTTGCGGAAGGCTCCGGCGATATCGGTGAAGCGGGTGATGCGATTTCGCTGCTTTCCGACACGGATCAGGCCGATGACAACGATGGCGGCGAAGACGAGCAGCCGGTCGATCAAAATGATGCGCCGGAAATCCTGACGGCCTCCGACGGCGGCGCAGGCAGCGTGACCGAGGCGGTTGATCTTTCGGAAGACGAAATCGGCGATGCCGATCACACAGCTACTGGCACGATCGGCTTCACCGATGCAGATCTCGGCGACGTTCACACGGTCACGGTAGTTGCCGCTGGTGAAGGCTATCTTGGCAACTTCACCGCGGTCGTCACCGATAGCGCAACTTTTGACGGTCAGGGCACCGTCACATGGACCTTCACGGTCGCCGACAATGCCATCGATTTCCTGGCCGCTGGCGAAACACGCACACAGAGCTATGTCGTCACGATCGCAGACCGCAACGGCCTCCCGGTTCAGCAGACGATTACGGTCAACATCATCGGCACCAATGATGCGCCGGTTTTGGACGCCGGCAATGTCGAAGGCGTATGGAGCGACGTTTCGGAAAATGAAGAAGGCATGATCATCGATCTGCCGTCGGAGGCGGTGAAGATCGCCGTGGAAGGTGAAACATCTGGCGATGAGCCGGCATCCGAAGAGCTGCCTGCCACCCATTCGGTTGAAGGCGTGCTGAACTTCACGGATGTCGACCTCATCGACACCCATGTGGTTTCCGTCAGCGACAGGTCCGAGCAGCAGGAGCGGACCTATGTCGGTCAGCTCGAAGCTGTATTGACTCAGGACACGACCGGTGGCGCGGTCGGTGAGATCAGCTGGACGTTTACGGCCGACGACGCCGAACTCGACTTCCTCACCGAAGGCCAGCAGATCAGCCAGACCTATATCGTCACTGTGACCGACAGCGCAGGCGCTACCAGCCAGCAGACGATTACGGTTCGCATCTATGGCTCCAACGATACCCCGGTGATCGAAAGCGCGGTCAGCGAGGGCTCCGTCACGGAAATTGCCGACGGCGCCAAGGGTGAAAACGTTGATGTTCTCGAGGCGACCGGAACGATTGCGTTTTCCGACGTCGACACTATCGACAAGCACAGTGTGACCACAGAAGCGCAGGGTGAAGACTATCTCGGCACGTTCGAGGCAGTGATTTCGGACAGCGCGACCGGCGACAACGAAGGCGAAGTGACCTGGACATTCAAGGTTGCCGACGCTGCCATCGACTACCTCGCTGCCGGCGAGACCCTGACCCAGACCTATACCGTCATCGTTAGTGACGGCAAGGGCGGCACCGTTGCCCAGGACGTGACCGTTACCATCACCGGCACGAACGACGTTCCGGTCCTGGGCAAGGGCTCGACCGAGGCGACCGTGACGGAGTTTGTCGACGGACGTGGGCGTGATGAGACGCCGCGCGGCTTCGACAAGGGCGGCGACGAGCGCCACGGCGGCGATTGGGGCGCGCCTGCGAAGGCGCATTCGGCGACCGGTGTGATCAACTTTTCGGATGCGGACGACACGAACACGCATACTGTTACTGCTGCTGCCAAGGGGGAAGCCTATCTCGGCGAGTTCATTCCTTCGATCTCCAACGCTGCCACCGGCGACAATGCTGGCCAGATTACCTGGAAATTCACTGTCGATGACAAGGACATCGACTTCCTCGGCGCCGGCGACACGCTCGTTCAGACCTATACCGTTTCGCTGGTGGACAGCTCCGGTGCGACCGTCACCCAGGATGTGACGATCACGCTCGTTGGAACCAATGACCGCGCCGAGATTACCGCCAACTGGTGGGCCGGCGACGACTGGGGCGTTGTTGTTGAAGACGGCAAGTGGAACAGCGAAAAGACGGCCTCGGGCGACCTCGACATCAAGGATGTGGATCAGGGCGAAGCCGTGTTCCAGACACCGGAATCCCTCGAAGGCAAGTACGGCACCTTCACTTTCAACGCTGCAACCGGCCAATGGTCCTACGTCATCAACAACAAGCTCGCAGCCACCCAGGCCCTCAATGGCTGGAAGGTCGCTGAAGACACACTGACCGTCTACTCGAAGGATGGCACTGACAGCCACACGATCACGGTCTATGTAAATGGCACCAATGATGTCGCCGTGATCTCCGGCGAAAGCGCCGGCACGATCACCGAAGACGTCAAGATGACGACCGGCGGCACGCTGACGGTTTCGGATGTCGATACCGGCGAAGCCGTGTTCGATGCGCCGTCCGCCAAGGACCTGGTCGGCAAATATGGCGCGTTCGCCTTCAATGCCAAGACAGGTGAGTGGACCTACCAGGCTGCCACGGACAAGGTCCAGAAGCTGGCAGCCGGCGAGACGGTGACCGAAACCTTGACCGTCAAGTCGAAAGACGGCACCGACAGCCAGACGATCACCGTGACCATCACCGGCACCAACGACAAGCCGGTCTTCGTCTCGGGCGGTGAAACCAGCACAACCCTGACCGAAGGCAAGTTTGAAAGCGGCGACGAGGGTCATGGCCATGGCCACGGCTATGGCAGGCCCCCGGTGGTTTCCACCGAACTCAAGGCTTCGGGCGAAATCGACTTCACCGACGTGGATGCATCGGACAAGCACACGGTGTCCGTCGCTTCAAACGAAACCTACCTCGGTACGTTCTCGGCCAATGTCAGCAATGACTCGACCAATGACGGCAAGGGTACCGTCTCCTGGTCCTTCAAGGTCGACGACTCCAAGGTCAACTATCTCGCCGCGGGCCAGACGCTGGTCCAGACCTATACGATCACGCTCGACGACAAGAATGGTGGCACCGTCAGCCAGATCGTGACCGTCAAGATCGTCGGCACGAACGACGCGCCGGTGATCCTGTCCGGCTCGACGGATGCCGTCGGCGCGGTGACGGAGGATGCATCCAAGCCGGTCCTTACCGACACGGGCGTCATCACGTTCAAGGATGTCGACCTGATCGACACTCACACGCTCGACGTGTCTGGCTCGAAGAGCAATTCGCTCGGCGGCAAGCTGACGGTCACAGGCGTGACTGAAGACAGCGCGACGGAGAATGGCAGCTTCACCTGGACCTACAAGGTCGACAACGCAAAGGTTCAGTATCTCGGCGCAGGCGACACGGCGACGGAAACCTTCACCGTCACCATCTCCGACGGCAAGGGTGGCTCGATCACCCAGGACATTACCGTAACGGTCACTGGCACGAACGATGCGGCGACCATTAGCGCCGACTGGTGGGATGGCGGCGATTTTGGCTATGTCAAGGAAGACGGCATCTACAACAGCGAGAAGATCGCCTCCGGCGACCTCGACATCACGGATGTTGACCAGGGTGAAGCTGTATTCAAGCAGCCGAGCGCAGATGACCTTGATGGTACCTATGGTACCTTCCAGTTCAACAAGCAGACCGGCGAATGGTATTACACGATCGACAATGCTCGGGCGGAAACCCAGGCGCTGAATGGTGGCACGGAGGTCTATGACACGCTGACCGTATGGTCGGCTGACGGCACCGACAGCCACACCGTCTATGTTCTGGTCAGCGGCACGAATGACAACGCGGTCATCTCCGGCAAGGCCGATGGCATCGTTGTCGAAGACGGCGTCCAGACGGCTGGCGGCACACTGTCGGTCAAGGATGTCGATGCCGGCGAAGCCAAGTTCCAGTCTGTCTCGGACTGGGCCCTGGCTGGCACCTATGGCAAGTTCACCTTCAATGCCACGACCGGCGAGTGGACCTACAAGGTCGACAACAGCAAGGTTCAGGCACTCGGCGCCGGCGATACGGTTACCGACAGCCTGACGGTACGCTCGTTCGATGGCACTGATAGCCAGGTGATCAAGGTCACCATCAACGGCACGAACGATCCGGCTGAAATCACCGGCACAAAGACCGGTGCAGTTGTCGAAGACGGCGTGTCCTACGCATCGGGCGATCTCGACATCAAGGATGTCGACGACGGCGAGGCAAAGTTTGTCAAGATCGAAGGCAATGCGCTGAACGGCACCTACGGCAAGTTCACCTTCAATCAGAACAGCGGCAAGTGGGAATATCGTCTCGACAACACCCTTGCCGCGACGCAGGCTTTGAAGGCTGGCCAAGCGGTCATCGAAACGCTGACAGTCAAGGCTGTCGATGGCACCACAGCCTTGGTCAAGGTGACGGTGACCGGCACGAATGACGGTGCATCGATCAGCGGCAGCAAGGGTGGCTCGGTCACGGAAGATGGCGGCCAGACTGCAGAAGGTACACTCACCGTTTCCGACAAGGACACGGGCGAAAACCAGCTCGCAGCCCCGGCCTCGCTTGCCGGCAAGTACGGCAGCTTCACGCTCGACACGGCGACGGGTGCCTGGAAATACACGCTCGACAACGCCAATGCCGATGTTCAGGGATTGGCTGGCGGCAAGAGCCTGACCGACACACTTGCCGTCAAGTCGGTCGACGGCACGGCAAGCGAAACCATCAGTGTGACGATCAACGGGACGAACGACGCAGCCGTCATCGGCACGCCGACCAATGCTGCGGTTACGGAAGACGTGGGTGTTGTCTCTGGCAATCTGGTTGCCACCGGTTCGATCTCGATCAGCGATGTGGATGCCGGCCAGAACTCGTTCAAGACCTCTGTGACCTCTGCGAACGGCAATGTCGGTTCGCTGGTTCTGCAGTCGAACGGCTCCTACACCTACACGGTGTCGAACGCCGCGGTTCAGTCCCTCGGTGCCGGCACGACCAAGGTCGACAGCTTCACGGTTACGGCGCTGGATGGCACGACCAAGGTCGTCGAGTTCACCGTCAATGGTGCCAACGACGCAGCCGTCATCGGAACGCCGACCAATGCTGCTGTCACGGAAGACGTGAGTGTTGTCTCTGGCAACCTGGTTGCCACCGGCTCGATCTCGATCAGCGATGTGGATGCCGGCCAGAACTCGTTCAAGACCTCTGTGACCTCTGCGAACGGCAATGTCGGTTCGCTGGTTCTGCAGTCGAACGGCTCCTACACCTACACGGTGTCGAATGCCGCAGTTCAGTCCCTCGGTGCCGGCACGACCAAGGTCGATAGCTTCACGGTTACCGCGCTGGACGGCACGACCAAGGTCGTCGAGTTCACCGTCAATGGTGCCAACGACGCAGCCGTCATCGGAACGCCGACCAATGCTGCTGTCACGGAAGACGTGAGTGTTGTCTCTGGCAACCTGGTTGCCACCGGCTCGATCTCGATCAGCGATGTGGATGCCGGCCAGAACTCGTTCAAGACCTCTGTGACCTCTGCGAACGGCAATGTCGGTTCGCTGGTTCTGCAGTCGAACGGCTCCTACACCTACACGGTGTCGAATGCCGCAGTTCAGTCCCTCGGTGCCGGCACGACCAAGGTCGATAGCTTCACGGTTACCGCGCTGGACGGCACGACCAAGGTCGTCGAGTTCACCGTCAATGGTGCGGCTGAAGCCACGCCGGTGACCGTCAACGAGAGCACAAGCGCAACTGGTCGCTACGCTTTTGTCGACAACAACGACTCGCCAAGTTCCATTAACTTTGACGCTTCCAAGCTTTTCAGCGGCGTGACGAGTGACACCAAGTATTCCTACTTGGTTGTCTCGGCCACAGACACACCTTGGCTGTCGACAGAAGGCAAGATGATCGAAGGTGATCCACGCAGCAATTATTGGAGTGGATGGAGCTACGACTCGAATGGTGACACGGGCCTCTATGTCTATCAGGTGACTGCGACAACAAACGGTGTCACTCAGACCACTTATGTAGCCTTCAGTGCGATCGAGAGCGCCGGCACAACTTTCAACATCCAGAACAATGGCAACTGGAACAATTCTGGCTCGTTGGATTATGCCAACGACCGCAACGGCGATGGCGATGTAATCAACATTGTCAGCAGCGGGATCAAGGATCAGGTGCAAGCCGGTGCGGGTGATGATGTTGTTGTCGGTTACTCTGATGACAACAACATTGATGGCGGTTCTGGCGACGACGCTATCTATGGTATGGGTGGCGACGATTTTCTCGATGGCTGGACCGGCAACGATTTTCTCGATGGCGGTGCCGGAGATGACACGCTCTATGGTTACGATGGCAATGATGTCTTGCTGGGTGGAGCGGGCAACGACTTCTTGTCCGGCGAATCGGGCAACGATATCCTGGTGGGTGGATCCGGCAACGACGATCTTTCCGGCGGCACAGGCATCGATTACCTCACAGGCGGTGCAGGCAGTGACACGTTCATCCTGAGCGATCTGAACGCTGTGGACGTGATCACGGACTTCAATGCTTCCGAAGACATGATTGATCTCACTGCGTTGTTGGACGGCATCAGCAAGACGACCGACCTTGAAACGTCGGGCTATGTCAAAGCTGTGCAGAGTGGCAGCGACACCTTGCTGCAAGTCGATACAAATGGCGGTGGCAACAGCTGGACCACAGTCGCGGTCCTTCAGAATTACACCCACACCAACGAGGCGATCCGCATACTGTTTGATGACAGCACGCATAAGCCAGTCGAGCAGCAGGTCTGATCCTTGCCTCTGATCACCACTGGTGGTTAAACAAGGACAATCAGAAAACAGACGGGTGGGGACGGCATGAAGAAGGGTCAAGTCAAAAGCATGCGCGGAGGTTTGGCCCAACTCCCCATCGTTGTCACATTTCTCATCGGTCTGGCAGGTTGCCAGACCGATGATCTCAAGCCGACCGAGGCCGACAAGGCGGCGGCCGGCGGGGCGGCCGCAACGGCCGTCGCAGTCAGCAATACGGGGCTCTACAACCAGACCCTGGGTGCGGGATCCGTGCGCATCGGCTATCTCGGCGTTCGCCGCAACGACCAGCCGAGCCGGCAGGCAGATAGCGAATATCGCGACGGTGCCGCCCTTGCGGTCAATTCGCTGGGCACGCAGCAGGTCAAGCTGACCATGCTCGAAACACAGGAAAAGCCGGAAGCGATCGAGGCGGCGGCGAAATCGTTGGCAAGTCAGAATATCGGACTGTTGATTACCACGGCTCGTGGCCCGGAATTCGAAGCGATCAAGCGCACGTTCGGCGACCGGCAGATCCCCGTCATCTCTTTCCAGATGAACGACGCGACCCTGCCGCCGGATGTCTTTTCCTTCGTCTCCAGTCCGGTCGACGGACTGGTCGAAGGCGCCTCCTTCGCCATGGCGGAAGGCTCGACCCATGCGGTGATCCTGGCGTCTTCGCCTGCCGAGAAAATCGAGGCGGAGCGCATTGCGCGGCAGATCAAGGCCTTTGGCGGCACGGTCGAACCGATCATCGAGGTCGCCGGCGGCCAGGTGCCCGCCAAGCAGCTTGCCGCCTGGAACAAGGCCGACATGGTCGTGCTGATGCCGGGTGTCAAGTCGCCTGGCGACGTGTTGAAGAAGACCGATCTGGCAAAACCGCCCAGGCCCGGGCGCCGTGTCGTGGCAAGCACGGTACTGACAGCAGCGGATCTTTCCGATCCCAAGATGACCGGTGCCATCGTCTGTCGCTATGACCAGAACATCCAGGCCCGTATCGGCAAGAGTTACATGACAAGTTATGGTATGCCGGCATCGACCCAGGCCGGTTACGGATTTGATGCGATGGCGATGGCGGTCGGGCTGGTCAACACCTATGGCGACGATGCCTTTCTCGTCGATCGCATGACCGCACCTGAAGGTTTTTCAGGCTCGCTCGGGGTCTTCCGGCTGGAAGAGGGTGGCAAGGTCCGGCGCAACTGCGACATCTTCAAGGTCGCCAAAGGATCCTACGTGTTTTTCCAGCGGGCTCCGGCGACCCTCTGATCTTTGGCATTCTCCATGGTTGCGGGATGACTGGCTGATCACCAGAGTGTGACCGGGCGGGCGGCAGAAGCCTGTGCTGTTTACATTGCCGCGGAAGCGGATCATCCTATTTCACTGATAAATCAACGGATGTGATCAGATGCGGAGGGGTATCTGGTCAACGGTTCAGTGGGAGCGAGTTGAGCCTATGACGAAGCTTGGAGAGCCGCTCGGGGACGAAGGCAGATATCCGTCCGGGCTGCGGTTGCTGCATTGGATCATTGCCGGACTGGTGCTGGCCACATGGCCACTGGGTCTGATGATCGGCTTCGTCAAGGACGCGGTGAAGCTCGACTTCTACATGGTCCATGAAAGCATCGGCTTTCTGGTTCTCTGGCTGATGCTGCTGCGCATAGGCGCGCGGCTGACCGGCAGGATGCCAGTGATCGACGGTCCGGCGCTTGAACGGTTCGTTGCCGGCCTCGTGCATGGCCTGCTCTATGTCTTCCTGGTCGTCATGCCGGTGAGCGGCTTCCTCGCCACCAATGCCCATGGTTTTCCGCTCAACTGGTTCGGATTGATCCCGGTCTGGAGCCCGATCGGCAAGACCCCGGATGTCGCCGGCACTTTGTCGACCATTCATCAATGGAGCGCCTGGATCCTTTTGACGCTGTTTGCGTTGCATTTTGCAGCGGTCGTCTTCCATCACGTCATCCGACGCGACGAAACCTTGTATCGCATCCTCTAGAAGATCGCAGGACTGGCACGCATGCGAATGATCGAAATGAATGACGGGCTGTGGGCAAGGCTTCTCGCCTTGCGCGGCGGGAGCGGCTTTGCGGACGGGTCGGATTGTGAACCGGCCCTGGCGCTGTACGGCCCGATTGCCACCGCAAGCGAGCCTTTCGTGCTGGCCCAGGTGGGGCAATCACTCGACGGCCGAGTGGCGACGCCGACCGGCGACGCCCGTGACATATCCGGTCCCGACGGCATTGCGCATCTGCATCGCTGCAGGGCGCTTGTGGATGCGGTGATCGTAGGTGTCGGCACCGTCAAATGCGATGATCCGCGACTGTCGGTGCGCGCCGTCAAGGGTCCCGATCCCGTGCGTGTCATTATCGACTGTCGCGCCGAACTCTCCGGTGAGGAGAGCCTGTTTGACGACAGCGGCGCTCCGGTCGTCCTGTTGCAGGCGCATGACGCAGCGCAAAAGCGCTACCGCGCCGACGTCATCCGCATCCGTCGCCGTGCGAATGGGCTCGATCCGCGAGAGATCCTCGATGTGCTGGGTGAACGTGGCCTCGGTCGTATTCTTGTCGAGGGAGGCGCCCGGACGATTGCGAGGTTTATTGCAGGCGGGCTTGTCGATCGGCTGCATGTCGCGATTGCCCCCTTGATCATCGGATCCGGGCCGACGGGCATCTGCCTGCCACCCATTGACCAGTTGTCAGGTGCAACGCGGCCGAAGGCCACCGTCTATAATCTCGGCAGCGACATCCTGTTCGATTGTCGGCTTAGGCAGGACGAGCGAGTGACGTCAGCGCCTGCGCAGCGCGATGAGATCCGTGTGCCCAACCACGCATGAACTGCCCGCAGGCGCGATGCATGCCAGCCGGAAACCGAGCCAATCACGGATCTGGGTCGATGACAGATTGCCGATCTCGATCAAGGGATTGAGCATGCCGCGCAAGAGTTCTTCTTGCAGTCCTGCTTCCGCAGGACCCAGCATCCACGGGCTCGGAGCGACGCGGACGATGTAGCCGCTCCATTCCAGACCGAGACGAAGGTGCTGTGTCGCGTCCGGCCCAAGGGCGGGACCGAAACCCTTGTCGATGCGCTGGTGGCGATTGAAATCGGCGACCACCTGCTCGTCCAGTGGATGAGGCTGCGTCCAGTGCATCACGCCATCATAGTTGAGCGCCGCATAGAGCCCGTTGCCACGTTGGCTGATCGTCTCAATGAAACGATTGCAAAAGTCCGCCGAACAGAGGTCGAATAGCGCGGAGGCGGTGACAACCGTGACGCCATCGAGCGGCAGGCTCTTCAGGTCATTCAGGTCGTGCTGCTGGAAGCGGACGGCCGGTCTCTCACCGATCCGTCTTTCTGCTTCGGCAAGCAGCAACGGGTCATAGTCCAGCAAATGCCACGTGGTATCCGGCGGTACGTACGAAGACAGGGTTCGAAATGTCGAGCCCGTGCCGCAGCCGATATCCAGCAATGCACGATGCGGTTTTGCTGCAACCAGGTGCACACACAGGCGGTCGATCAGATCTAAAGCCCGAGCCCTGCGATCCGCAGGCTCCCGCAGTGCCAGCCAGTTCTTGTCGAAACCGCTCATAGGATCTTGTCCAGCGCTTGGCCGATGTGAGCTGCCGTGTCCTCCCAACTCGGCAGAAGAGCCCCGGCCTTGGCCGCCGCCCTGGCGCGCTCAAGCCGCTCTTGCGGGCTGAGCAGCAACCTGCGAAGGGCGGTTGCAAAAGCTGCGACATCGTCGACGGCAACCAGGATACCCGCGTCGTCAGGCACCACGTCGGGCACGGCTCCGGCATGGCAGGCGACGATCGGCAGGCCTTGCGACAGCGCCTCGGCAAACACCATGCCATAGCCTTCATAGCGGCTGGCAAGCGCGAAGATATCAGCCTTCGCCAGCTCAAGCCGGCTGTCGTCACATTCGCCGACAAGGGTGATCCGGTCGGACAAGCCGAGTGTCTCGATCTGCTCTTCGAGTGTTTTTGCCGTGTTCGGATCCAGATGACGGTTGCCGACGATGCGGGCTTGCCAGGCAAGGTCCTCGTTTGCCTTCAGGGCGGCAATCAGCACATCATGTCCCTTGCGGGGCGAAAGCGTCCCGATCGACACGATCCTGGGTGGTTCGCCATCCCCCTTGGCGGGCGGCGCCCGGTCGGTGCCAGGCAAAGCAACCGTGATATCGGCCTCTGCTACGCCGTATCGGTTGACGAGTTCACGCGCGGTGGCGTGGGACGTGACGATGACATGGCGAGCAGCCGACAATGCCGCAGTCTCCGAAGCGCGCAGGGTCTGTTGCCGTCTTTCGTTGAGGCCCGTCTCGAGAGCAAGGGGATGGTGCACGAGCGCGACGATGTTCAGACGCTGCGCATGCTGTCGTGCCCACCCGTCCAGAACACCATAGGCCAATCCATCGATCAGGAGCAGTTGGTCATCCATGAGCGCGGAAAGCTGCCGTTCGGCGATGGCCAGCGTTTGAGCCGAGGGAAACGGAAAGCCATCTCCGAGGCCAAGCAGCTCAACTTCCCAGCCGCTTGCACGAAGTTTTTCGATCACGCGTCGGTCATAGGCATAACCGCCGGTGTTGAGATCGAGTGCTCCCGGATAGGCGAATGTCAGGCTGCGCCTCAAAGGTCGGCCTCGTACCAGCCGCGCGCTGCGTGGGATTCGTGCAGTGTAATCTTCAGCTTGCAGATGCGATGGCTGCCCGGGCCGAGACGCCCGTCGGCGACGGCCTGCGCCAGCTGGTCGAAAATGTGTTTGGCGATGACTTCGGTCGTCGTCACCTTACCCTTGAAGACGGCGACTTCGTCAAGGTTCTGATAGTTCAGCGGCTTCAGGGTTTCGGCCAGAACCGTGCTCGCCGCGCCGATGTCGACCGCCAGACCATCCTCATCGACATCGCGGGTGAAAAAGGCGGCATCCACCACAAAGGTTGCGCCATGCATACCTTGGGCGGGGCCGAACACGGGACGCGGCAGACTATGGGCGATCATGATGTGGTCACGGACTTCAACGGCAAACATGGTTTCCCTTTTCAACGGTAGCGGATGCGATGGCACAGGGTCTCTTGCGAGGACAGGATATGCGGATAAGCGGTTTCAAGATCGCGGAAATCGGTTTCACCGGAAATCAGTACATCAAGACGTTGATCGGCCAGGAGTTCAAGCGCCTTGGCCATGCGGCGTGCAAAGCTCCAGCGCGGACGCCGAGCAGCAGAAATGGCCCCCACCTGCGAGCTGACGATTTGCAGCCGGCGGGAATGGAAGGTACCGCCGAGAGGGATGCTGGCCTGCCTGTCGCCGTACCAGCTGGCTTCGACGATGCGCGCTTCCATCCCGGCATGGCCGATCGCGCTTTCAAGGGCCTCGGACGATCCGGAGGCATTGATCAGAACATCAAACTCGCCCTCAAGAGCCGAGGCCTCCACGAAACCCAGACCAAGGCTTACGGCGAGGCGGGCGCGGCTCGGGTCGCGATCGACAAGCACGGTTTCGGTACCTACGATACCGGAGGCAATGAATGCGATCAGGCTGCCGACCACGCCCGCGCCGAAGACGGCTACCTTGTCGCCCGGCAGGATGCCGGCATCCCAGACGACATTGAGCGCAGTTTCCATATTGGCAGCCAGGATCGCGCGGTCTGCCGGCACCGTTTCTGGAAGGACTGATGCCTGATCTGCGGCGATCACGAAGACATCCTGGTGTGGATGAAGGCAAAAGACCATGCGGTGCATCAGCTCCGCCGGACCCACTTCGATCCGTCCGACGGCGGCATAGCCGTACTTGACCGGAAACGGAAAGCTGCCGCCCATGTTGGGTCCGCGCATGCGTGCGTGTTCGCTGACGGGAACCTTACCGGCAAAGACAAGCGCTTCCGTCCCGCGGCTGATGCCACTGAAGAGTGTGCGAACGCCGAGCTCGCCTTGCTGAGGACGGGGCAGATTTTCGTGGCGAAGTCGACAGCACCCTTCCGCCTCAAACCACAGCGAGGAGGTTGTCATGACGTCGGACACAGACTGTTCATCGCTCAAAGGCTTCACGCGGTCTTCCTCTTTCGCGTATTGAGACCATATCTCTGGCTGAACCTAGAGCGATAGTGCGTATTTGGTTGTCGCTATGATCAAAATATATTTACCGCACCGGCGCAATCCGGCTGTGTCTCATTGGCGTAATGTTCCGCAGTGTTCAAAGGAGTGCCAAGATGTCATCGACGCATGATTCCGCCTTCCAGTTTTCAACGCCGGCCGTCGAGGTTGAGCGCGCTGTCTCTGAATTGCGCTACGGCCGGCCTGTCATCCTGAAGGAGGGCGCGCGCCATCTCGCCGCTGTCTCGCTCGATTGCATTGCGCCGTCGCTCTACGATCAGTTTGCATTGGCTACGCAAGACAGCCATGCGCTTCTTCTGACGGCGCCACGCGCCGGCCGCCTTGGGCTCGGGTATGGACGAGACATGCTCGCTCCACTCGCCGGCGTGAGTTTCGACAGGGCGTCGCGGCTGGCATATGCCTTGGGTGCGGACCAGCCGCAGTCGTACCAGCCGGCTGACAACCTGGCGTCTTTGTCTTCCGAACTTGCCCGCATCGCCCTGTTGCTCCCCGCCATGGTCGTCGCCGATGTGACCTACAGCGCCGACCGGTTTTCCGGCTGTTGCTCGATCGAGGCAGACCGGTTGCGCGGTGCCGATGTTGCCCGCCAGCGCTTCGACAAGGTCGTTCGGACGCGCGTGCCATTGGCGGGCCTTGGCAAGGCGGAATTTGTCGTCTTCCGTGGAGGCCTTGCGCAGAAGGATCAGGTTGCGATCATTGTCGGTCAGCCTGACCTTACCAAGGCTGTTCCCGTGCGAGTCCATTCGTCTTGCATGACCGGCGATCTTTGCGGGTCGCTGAAATGCGATTGCGGTGATCAGCTTCGCAATGGCCTGTCCTTGTTGAAGCATGCCGGCGGTGGCGTGTTGCTTTATCTTGATCAGGAAGGACGCGGTACGGGCATCGGCGCCAAGATGCGCGCTTATGGCTATCAGCATCTCGGCCTGGATACGATCGACGCGGATGCCGAACTCGGTCTGGGTGAGGATCATCGGCGATACGAGGCAGCCATTGCCATGCTGCAACTGCTGGAGATCAAGCGCGTTGCGGTATATACCAACAATCCGACCAAGATCGCGGCTCTTCGTGCTGGTGGTATTTCCGTTGAAGCGCGGGCGCCTGTGAACGGGATCGTGACCGCGGAAAACGAGAACTATCTGCGCACCAAGACACTGCGCGCCGGCCATATGATGGACCTCGAAACGCTGGTTGCTGCGGAATAGGCTGCATCGCGTCGAGGAGCGGATCATGGTCAGCGAACCGGAGAGGATGGGTGATTGGGTTGGCGACGACGGGCTTCGCCGCCCCAGTTCGAGCCTGCTCCTGCGCGATACCCTCCTGCATCTGGCCGGCATATTTGTAGCGACGCTGGTGGTTGCAATGACCGCGACATTGCATGTGCCGCTTGGCTGGGATTTTGTTGTCTCGGCCATGGTCATCACCGGGGTGATCTTCGCGTTTGCCCTGCACGCGCTACCTGGTCACCCGCATCGACGTTTCGGGCCCGCCAATGTGGTGACGGCCGTTCGTGCGGCAATGGTCAGCCTGACAGGCGCGGCGGTGTTGTTTCTGAACCAGCTTGACCAGACGGATATCGCACTCTGGACCTTGGTCGGCGTCGTGTTGGTTGCACTGGCGATGGACGGCATAGACGGCTATCTGGCGCGCCGGTTTGGACACACATCCGAATTCGGTGCGCGCTTCGACATGGAAGTCGATGCCTTGCTGATCCTGATCCTCTCGGTCGCAGCGGCTGTCCTCGACAAGGCGGGCGTCTGGGTCGTGCTGATCGGATTGATGCGCTACGGATTTGTCGCCGCACAGCTGTTCATGCCCGGATTGCGCGGTGAGCTCTTCGTCTCCTTTCGTCGAAAGCTGGCCTGTGTCTTACAGATAGTCGCGCTTTGCCTAGTGTTGATGCCGTTTGTCGAGCCGCCCTATTCGAGCGGCATTTCGGCAATTGCACTTGCGATGCTGATTTATTCCTTCGGTGTTGATATCGTGTATCTGCTTGGCCAGCCGGGCAGACCGCGATGAACCTCAAGGCGCGTCTCGGTACTTCCTGGGGTCTGGTCCGTTCGCTTGTCGTCTACTACGCACAGCCTTGGCGCCGCCTTGCACTCAAGCGGTTCTATAGTCATCTGATCCAGCCAGGCGATCTGGTCTTCGACATCGGTGCCCATGTCGGCAGCAGAAGCCAGACACTGCTCTTGCTCGGGGCGAAAGTCGTCGCCGTCGAGCCTCAGCCCGTCTTTGCCGATTTTATCGAAGACCGTTTCAAGGGACGTCTGAAGGCCTTCGAGCGTGTGGCCGTCGGCCAGAAGCCGGGGCAGATCGACCTGTTGATCTCAAGGCGGCATCCGACCGTGACGAGCATATCGCCGCGTTTTGTCGAGACGGTGCGGAAGACACCGGGCTTCGCCCAGGTGGTCTGGGACCACAAGGTGACGGTGCCGATGGTTACGCTCGACCAGTTGATCACCCGCCACGGCGTGCCGGTCTTTTGCAAGATCGACGTCGAGGGAGCCGAGGCGGAAATCCTGGACGGTTTGAGCACGCCGATTGCGCTGATCGCGTTCGAATATCTGCCGGCCATGCCATCGGTCGTGACGCATGCAATCGGCCGGTTGCTGAGTTTGGGCGACTACCGTTTCAATCGTGTCGTTGGAGAAAGCCATCGTTTTGTCGGTGACGCGTGGATAAGCGCCGAGGAAATGCTTGACGAACTCGCAGCCATGCCACCGGACGCGTTCTCGGGCGACATCTATGCACGGCTGGAGCCCCGATGAGGGGCCAAGGAGGCCTAGCTTTTCGTCCCTGCCGCGGCAAAACCGGGCAGGGCGAGGACGAGGATCCCCGGCGCCGCTCCGGCAAGAGACAATGCGCCGTAAAGCAGGCTGGCCGCCAGTCCATCGGCGGCGCTGGCGCCGAGGAACGGCCAAAGCGCCATGGCGGCAGCTTCGCGCGTGCCCCAGCCACCAAGGCCTGCCGGGATCAGCATGGCAAGCAGGGCGAGCGGAATGGCCGTCAGCGCCGAGACCAAGGGCAGCGAAGCGCCGACGGCTTTCGATGCCAGCAGAAAGATTGCGAGATAGGTCGCAAGAATGACAAGGCTCAATCCGATCTGCACCGCCCAAGCCCGGTCTTTGACAAAGACGTGTTGCAGGTCCGGCAACAGGCTTGCGAGACGGTGGAAGCTATTGGTCCGGATTGCCCACATCAAGCCGATCAGGGCAAGGACGGCACATGCGAGCATGGCCGGCAGCACCGAATGCAGCCGGACCGGCTCGGATGCGCCCATCAGCAAGGGCCAGGCAACAATACCGCAGGCCGCCAGCACGAAGAACGCAGCCTGACCGGAAAGACGCTCGAACAAAACAGCCTTGGCCGGCAGCTTCCAGCCACCTTGTCCGCTAGTCCGCATGCGCCAGGCTCTGATCGCATCACCTGCCATGCCGCCGGGCAGACTCTGGTTCAGCAGACTTGCCACATAATATTCGCCGATGGCCCGGTTCAGCGCTATGGGCTGGCCAAGACGAGCGGCCGTAAAGCGCCAGCGCAGCGCCGACAGCATGATCTGCAGCTGAACGAGCACAAGGCCAAGCCCCAGGTCGGATATCGAGACATGGGAAAAAGCCTGAACCAGGGCGACCCTGTCGACCCACATCGCCATGACGGCGATCAGGGCAATGGTCACAATCGGGGCGGCCAGGCGGAGCAGGAACACGTGGCTGAACTTTCTGATCAGGACATCGTTTCTCGAAGCCGGATACGAATGCGCGAGGGGTTTGGACTGTCATGAACCGCAAAATCCTGGATCGCAAGCCGCGTTCGACGCAATTTTCGCTCCTGGGGATGTTGCTGTTTTCCGCAGTCGGCTGGTTTGCCTTCACCCTGCCGGACCATCCCGATGCCATCGTTATCGATGCTTTCGCGAGATTGCCGCTGGAAGTGCCGCTACTCGGGCTGGCGCTGTTGTTCGCCAGAGGCCGGCCCGCGCGCTTTCTTGCTTGGCTGGTGACGCTGTTCGTTTTTGCAATCCTCTTGCTCAAGCTTGCCGATATCGGCACGCAGGCCGCATTTCAGCGTCCTTTCAACCCCTATCTGGACGCCCGCATGCTGATGGATGGATGGAATCTCCTGTCCGGTTCAATCGGCATCGCCGCCACGCTCGCGGCAATCGTTGCCATCACCGCTGCGCTGATTGGCTCTGGGTTCCTGTTCCTGCGGGCGATCGACTGGATGGCGATGGCCGAAGGGAGGATGCGCAACGGACTGCTTGTCGCCTTTGCTGCGCCGCTGCTGATCGGCGCATTCGGCTTTGCTGCCGGCCAGCCTCGTGTCGAGGCGCGGATGTCGCGTTATCTCCTTGAACGTCTCGCTCTGATCGCAAGCTCTGTCGAGGATCTGAGGGCCTTCGAGGCTGACCTGGCTCGCACAGACGGGCAGACATCCGGCGCTGGCCTGTTTTCGGCAATCACGGGTCAGGATGTTGTTTTGATCTTCGTCGAATCCTATGGCCGCAGTGCCATCGAAGACCCCCGTTATGCATCTGTAACGATGTCCCGCCTGCAGGCGGTCGAGACGCAACTGGCATCGGCGAGCCTTTCCTCCGCCAGCGCCTGGGTCGGCTCGCCGACGGTGGGCGGGTTGAGCTGGCTTGCCCATGGCACGCTGCTGTCCGGGCTCTGGGTCGATAGCCAGGCACGTTATGATCGGTTGATGCGCAGTGAAAAACCAAGCCTGAACAGGCTGTTCGCCGATGCGGGCTGGAAAAGTGTCGCGGTCATGCCGGCGATCACCATGGCGTGGCCTGAGGCCGCCTATTTCGGCTATGACCGGATTCTGGCGGCTGCCGATCTTGGCTACCGCGGTCAGCCGTTCAACTGGGTGACGATGCCCGACCAGTACACGCTTTCGGCCTTCGAGCGACGGGTTCGTCCGCTTCCGGTTAGCGAGCGCAAGCCGGTGATGGCCGAAATCGCGCTGATCTCCAGTCATGCGCCCTGGACGCCGGTGGCCAGCCTCGTCGACTGGCAAGCGGTCGGGGATGGTTCGGTCTTTGATACGCAGGCAATGGGCGGAGAGTCGCCATCGGTTGTATGGGCAGATCCGGAGCGCGTGCGCGGGCACTATATCCGAACCATTGACTATTCGCTGGAGACATTGGGAAGCTATATGGCACGTTTCGGTAATGACACGGTCTTTGTCATTCTCGGCGACCACCAGCCCGCATCGATTGTGACGGGCACGGACGCGCCGCGCGGCGTACCCCTGCATGTGGTCAGCGCAGACGCGGCGCTGATCGACCGTTTCCGCCGGGCCGGATTTGCCGCAGGCATGATCCCGAAGCCCGATACGCGCGAATGGCGGATGGATCAGATGCGCGCTGTCCTGATCGACCTGTTCACGATGATCCGGTGACTGCGTCGCCGCTGGCGCGCGGAGACAGGCGCTGCTGTTCTCGCAATCTCCAGGCGCGCGGGGTCGTCCCCGTCTGGCGGGTGAAGAACCGCGAAAAATATGCGGGATCGGCAAAGCCGAGGCGGAAAGCCACTTCCTGGATGCTGCCGGGGGTAAACAGCAATTCGCGCTGGGCTTCCTCCAGCAGGCGACGCATCAGCAGGTCCTGGGTGCTGACGCCGGCTTTGTTCTTGACCACGCGGTTGAGATGGGTTGGCGAAATTCCGAGGGCCTTGGCATAGAAACTTGCCGCGCGATGGTTTCGGACTTCGCGGTGCATCATGGCCGTCAGCGCTTCCATGCGTCTGTCGTTTTCATCTGTGGTTTCGGCATCCCCGGCCTCCTGTCCTGCGAGGCGCGCTGTCAATGTCAGGGCGGTGGCAAGATAGGCTTCCAACAGAAGGGTGCGGCCGCCGCGTCGATCCTGCCACTCCTGGCAAAGCCGACGGAGGCTTTCCCGGATCAGACCGGAATCGGCATGGTTATCGTCGAGTTGGGTGACCCGCGGGCTCTGCAGAAAGGCACCCAGTTGATTGGGTTCACCGGGGCGGACGGGCAGGCGCGATGCGAGGAACGTCAGAACGTGGCCGTCAATGTCTGGCGAAAAGCGGAACCCATGATTGATGGCGGGCGGAATGGTCAAGACCGCACAGGGTTCGAAACGCACAATCTCGCTGCCAAAAAGCGCATCGCCCGAGCCACCGGTGACCAGCAGGATCTGGAAGAAATGCACATGGCGATGCAGGCCGATTTCCCAATGGTATTGGCTGCTTCGCGCCGGGATCGTTTCGCAGTGCACCCAGAATCGTGCAGACGCGGGCTCGTCCTCGCCATAGAGTTCATAGGTCGGGATCATTCTGTCAGCAATAGGCTTGCGGTTCGTCATGTTCGAAATGTGCAATAAAAGACGTCCTTAGTCCATTGTTGTGGCGCCGATCCGGGGTCAGAGTTTGCGTATAGACAAGTTTGCAGACGCATTCGGGAGGAACCATGCGCACCAGGGTTGCCATCATCGGCTCAGGCCCATCAGGCCTTTTGCTCGGTCAGCTTTTGACCAATGCGGGTATCGACAACATCATCATCGACCGGGTGGGCAAGGATCATATTCTTGCCCGCGTGCGGGCCGGGGTTCTGGAAGAAGGCATGGTCGGCATGCTCGACCGTGCAGGTGTCGGTGCGCGCATGCATCGCGAAGGCCTGCCACATGACGGCTTTTCACTCGCGTTCGACGGCCGAGACCACCGTATCGACCTTTTCGACCTGACGGGCAGCAAGCGGGTGATGGTCTATGGCCAGACCGAGCTCACGCTCGATCTGATCGAAAGGCGGGAGCGGGATGGCAGCATCACGATCCATGATGCGGCCAATGTCACGCCGGCAGGTTTTGATGGCGAAAGTCCCTATCTGACTTATGACAAAGACGGTGTCTCCCATCGCATCGACTGCGATTTCATCGCCGGCTGTGATGGTTTCCACGGGGCCAGCCGCAAGGCGGTTCCGGAAACTGCGATCAAGACCTTCGAAAAGGTCTATCCCTTCGGGTGGCTCGGCATTCTGGCCGACGTGCCGCCGGTCAATCACGAGTTGATCTATGCGAACCATCCCCGTGGCTTCGCACTCTGTTCGATGCGCTCGAATACCCGCAGCCGCTATTATGTTCAGTGTTCTCTCGACGACACGGTCGACATGTGGTCGGACGATCGATTCTGGGACGAGTTGCGCCGTAGGCTGCCGGCCCATCATGCCGAAGCCCTGGTGACTGGCCCCAGTTTCGAGAAATCGATTGCACCCTTGCGCTCTTTTGTCGCCGAGCCGATGCGCTTCGGACGCCTGTTCCTGGTGGGCGATGCGGCCCATATCGTGCCGCCGACCGGCGCCAAGGGGCTCAATCTGGCGGCATCCGACGTCTTCTACCTGATCGAGGGCCTGCTTGAGTTTTACCAGGAGAAGTCGAAGGCCGGGCTTGATGCCTATTCCGCCAAGGCGCTGAAACGGGTGTGGAACGCCGTGCGCTTTTCCTGGTCGATGACGACGCTGCTGCATCGCTTTCCCGACAATGGCGATTTCGGCCAGAAGATCCAGGAAGCGGAACTGGACTATCTGACGCATTCCCGGGCGGCTGCAACAGCGATGGCGGAGAATTATGTCGGCTTGCCCTACTGAGGGTCGCGCGCTCTTGCTGTCGCCAAATAGTATGTTAAGCTTACTATAATGCGACCAGACTTCCCGAGCAGGTGACAGCTTGCCGAATTGCCGGCTGCGCCCGGGTGGAGGGGCGCCCTCTGGGTGCCTTGGCGGAATCGATCTGGCGCATTGGGAGATGTGGCAGTGTTTTGGCGCACAGCGACAGAATGGTCCTTGTACGCGCTGGCGGATGGATCAATACGAAAAGGAGGAGACATTCATGAATATGCATATTTCATTGCTGATCAATGGCGCCGATCAGGCCGCCGAAGGTGGCCGGACCTTTGACCGGATCAATCCCTTTACCCAGAAGGTCGCAACGACGGCTTCCGCCGCGAGCCTGAAGGACGTGCAGGCGGCGGTCGATGCCGCTTCCGCGGCGTTTCCCGCCTGGTCGAAGACCGGTCCGGGCGAGCGGCGCAAGATCCTGCTGAAGGCGGCGGACATCATGGAGGCCAAGGCCGGCGAGTTCAGCGAGCTGGTGATTTCCGAAACCGGTGCCACCGGTCATTGGGGCGGATTCAATGTCATGGTGGCGGCCAGCATGCTGCGCGAAGCGGCTTCGATGACCACACAGATTTCCGGCGAGGTCATCCCGTCGAACAAGCCGGGCTCGCTGTCGATGGGCATGCGTCAGGCGGTTGGTGTGTGCCTTGGCATCGCACCCTGGAATGCCCCGATCATTCTCGGCACCCGTGCCGTCGCCATGCCGATCGCTTGTGGCAATACCGTCATCCTGAAGGCATCGGAACAATGCCCGGGTACCCATCGCCTGATTGCCCAGTGCCTTGTCGAGGCTGGTTTGCCGATCGGTGTGATCAGCGTGATCACCAATGCGCCGGAAGATGCAGCAAGCATCGTCGAGGCATTGATCACCAATCCGGCGATCAAGCGGGTCAATTTCACCGGCTCGACCAAGGTTGGCAAGATCATCGGCGAGCTTTGCGGTCGTCACCTGAAGCCGGCGTTGCTCGAATTGGGTGGCAAGGCTCCGCTTGTCATTCTCGACGATGCCGACATCGATGCGGCGGTCAACGCGGCAGCCTTTGGTGCCTTCGCCAATATGGGCCAGATCTGCATGTCGACCGAGCGCATCATCGTCGATGCAAAGATTGCCGATGAATTTGTCGAAAAGCTTGCGGCCAAGGCTTCGAAACTGCCGGCTGGCGATCCACGCGGCCATGTCGTTCTGGGCTCCCTGATCAGCCTCGAGTCTGCCAAGAAGATGGAAGAACTGATCAGCGACGCCGTCTCCAAGGGCGCAAAGCTGGTGGCCGGCGGCAAGCGTGACGGCAGTGTGGTCGAAGCGACACTGCTCGACCATGTGACTTCGGACATGCGCATGTATTCCGAAGAGAGCTTTGGACCGGTCAAGCCGATCATTCGCGTCGCTGGCGAGGATGAGGCGATCCGTGTTGCCAACGACACCGAATACGGGCTGTCCGGCGCTGTGTTCAGCCGCGATATTCAGCGGGCACTTTCCGTTGCCGGGCGTATCGAATCCGGCATCTGCCATATCAATGGCCCAACGGTCTTCGACGAGCCGCAGATGCCGTTTGGAGGCGTGAAGGGCAGCGGTTATGGCCGCTTCGGCGGAAAGGCGGCGATTGCGGAGTTCACCGAACTGCGCTGGATTACAATCGAGGATCCGAACCAGCACTATCCGTTCTGACATGGGACTGGGATAAGGGCTGGCATATGAAATGACAACGAACGGCCGCCCGGAAGGCGGCCGTTTTTGTAAGATAGGCGCAGAGGTTACTCGAAGTCGCCACCGCCTGGAATTATATCGGCATAGATGCGTTTCAACCCGGAAACGAAAAGCTGAAGCTCTTCCGGCGTAAAGCGGGATGTAAAACGCTGCTCGTGTTGCTCCTGGATCGTCCGGGCCTGGGCGATCAGGGCGAGACCATCGGCCGTCATCAGCAACTCCTGGCGCCGGCGGTCCACGGCGGAGGGTTTGCGTTCGATCAGCTTTCGCGCCTCAAGCCTGTTGACCAGCGCCATCATCGTCGCACGGTCCATGCTCAGCTGATTGGCAATGTCGATCTGGCTGACGCGCGGGTTGGCGGCGATCAGCTCCAGCACTGCGAACTGTTTCTGCGTCAGGCCGATATCGCACATGGCGGCCGAATAATCCTGGTAGATCGCGACATTCGCCATGCGCAGATGAAAGCCTAGTATGTCATCGAGCCGCCCGGTGCGCAGGCCCGCGCCGAGTTCTGGAGCGTCATCGTCGTTGGCCGGTCTCAGGTCATTTGGTCGCGTCATGACTTGTCTTTCGCTGCAGCGCCGCTTGTGTTGCGCCTTTTATGATCACTGACAACATTAGCAGCCAAAATTCCCCTTGTCTGTTACTGCTTTTATATAGTATGTGTAACTTACAAAATTGCCAGGGAGAGGCAATGTGGAGGAGAAACCAATTATGCAGCCAAGCACGCTGACTGCTGCGATGCATCCCGACGCGGTCGGGCTGGAGACGGATGACCCCTTGATTTACCGGGCCAGAGTCAACCCGGATCGCCCTGCCGTCTTCGAGGTGGCGACAGGCCTTAACCAGACCTATGCCGAACTCGACGACAGCGTCGCCCGTATCGTCACTGTCCTGGCGCAAGTAGTCGTGCCTGGCGAACCCTTTGCCCGCATCGCCTATCTCGGACGCAACTCGATCGCGCAGATCGCTGTTTGCCTTGCCTGCCAGCGAGCAGGATATGTCTTCGTCCCGCTGAACTGGCGCCTGGGAGCCAAGGAGCTTGCCCCGATCATCGACGATTGCAAGCCGGCGCTTCTCCTGCATGACGCGGAGTTTGCCGAAGTGCTCGGCATGATCCACCCACTCGCACCGAAGTTGCTGCCGGTTGACGGCGAGGGTGGCATCCTATCTCTGGCAGGCGCTGTCGAGCGCTCTCAACCGGCGTCGGTCGACGCGGACGCGCCCTGCATCATGCTCTACACGTCGGGGACCACCGGTGTTCCCAAGGGTGTCGTCATTACGAGGCGCAACACCTTTGCGGCTGCGATCAATTTTGCGCTGGTCGGCGAGGTCACCGCAGCGTCGGTCTCTCTTTGCGATCTGCCGTTTTTCCATACGATAGGCCTTGTCGCCATCGGCCGGACAACACTGCTGATGGGCGGCCGTCTTGTCATCTCCGATCGTTTCTTGACGGAACGCACGCTGGCAACACTGGGTGATCCATCGCTGGGCATCACGCACTATTTCGCTGTGCCACAGATGGCGGCGGCCTTGCGCTCGGCGCCGAACTGGAACCCTTCGGCACTCAAGGCATTGCAGGCGATCTTCATCGGCGGGGCTCCGTTGTCGCCGGCACTGATCAAGACGTTCCTCGACGACGGCATTCCGTTGGTCAACGGCTACGGCATGAGCGAGGCAGGCACGGCGATCCACATGCCGCTCGACCGCGACATGGTGGCAACCTATCCCGGCAGCGTGGGCTTTCCGGCACCTTTGATCGAGGTTCGGCTGGTCGGCGAAGACGGCGTGGATGTTGCCGATGGCCAGGTCGGGGAAATCTGGCTGCGTGGCCCGTCGGTGACGCCCGGCTACTGGAACAAGCCGGAAGAAACGGCCAAAGCCTTTGTTGGCGACTGGTACCGGTCCGGAGACCTTGGCAGACGCGATCCTGGTGGCGTGATCCACGTGCCGGACCGGCTGAAGGACATGTATATTTCCGGCGGTGAAAATGTCTTCCCGGCCGAGGTCGAAGCGGTGATCGGCGCCCATCCCAAGGTTCGTGACGTCGCAGTGATCGGGGTCGACGACCCCCGATGGGGCGAATGTGGGCTCGCCTTCGTCGTGGCGCAGGACGCGGGCGTTACCGCAGAGGAAGTTCTAGTCCACTGCGCCGCACGGCTTGCGCCCTACAAGCGGCCGACACGCGTGGTTTTCCTCGACACCATCCCACGGACGGCATCCGGCAAGGCGCAAAAACATATTCTTCGCCAGAGCCAAATTCGATCCTGAACATCATCGGCCGGTCAGGACCGGCCGGACAACAACAGACTTCAAAGGGAGTTCATCATGACCGAGACTGACAAGACCGTGGCTGATCCGGTCCTCGTGGAATTCGACAACGGCATTGCCTTTGTCACGCTGAACCGTCCGGACAAGCGCAATGCGATGAATCCGGCGTTGAACAAGCGGATGATGGAGGTGCTTGAAGATCTCGAGGCCGACGAGCGCTGCGGCGTTCTGGTGCTGCGCGGCGCCGGCCAGTCCTGGTCGGCCGGCATGGACCTCAAGGAATATTTCCGCGAAAATGACGGCAAGGGTCGGGCCGCAGTCTTGAAGAGCCGCCGCCAGTCCGGTGGCTGGTGGAACCGACTGATGTATTTCGAAAAGCCGACCATCGCCATGGTCAATGGCTGGTGCTTCGGCGGCGCATTTACGCCGTTGGTCGCTTGCGACCTGGCGGTTGCCGCCGATGAGGCAACCTTCGGTCTGTCGGAAATCAACTGGGGTATCCTGCCGGGCGGCAATGTCACCCGTGCTGTCGCAGAAGTGATGAACCATCGCGACTCGCTCTACTACATCATGACCGGCGAGAATTTCGGCGGCCAGAAGGCGCGAGATATGGGACTGGTCAACGAATCCGTACCGTTGGCCGATCTCGAGACCCGCGTGCGGGCCATCTGCGCGACCTTGCTTGAAAAGAACCCGGTCGTTCTCAAGGCGGCCAAGGACACGTTCAAGCGCGTGCGCAACATGCCGTGGGAACTGGCCGACGACTATATCTATGCCAAGCTCGAGCAGATGCTGTTTCTCGACAAGAGCAATGGTCGCGCCGAGGGCCTCAAGCAGTTTCTCGACGACAAGACCTATCGTCCCGGTCTCGGCGCCTACAAGCGCTAATGCCCTGAATGGAACTACCGGCCAGTTTGGCGCGCCGGTAGTTCCTGCAGGGTTTGAGCCAACAGAATGCTTCAATCTAGGCCGGAAAGGTTCTAGGCTTCGAAGCGTGCAATCTCCGCGCCGGCCTGCAGATAGGCTCCGGCTTGCGCAACGATACGGATTCGACCCGCACGCGCGGCCGTGATCTGCGTTTCCATCTTCATTGCTTCCATCACGGCGATCAGGTCGCCGGCGGCCACGTCAGACCCATCTTCCACCTTGAAGGCCTGCAGCGTGCCGGAGATCGGTGCGCTGAGGCTGAGGGCATCCTCAGCCTTGGCCGCATCGGGCTGGCCGGCACTGTGGCCAGCAAGTCCGCCAAGACCAGCCAGCAGGGCGGCGGGTATGCCGAGCGCATGGCGCCTGCCGTCGATTTCGACATGGGTACGGACAAGACCGGTATCCTCGCTCGGCAGTGGTCTTGCCGCCTGCTCCAGCGTCGCGGCGAAATCGGTCTCGATCCAGCGGGTATGTACCTTGAACCCGTCATCGCCGGTGAAGTCACGGCTGTTGATCGCGGCGCGATGGAAAGGCAGGACCGTGGCGATGCCGTCGATCGTGAATTCACCAAGGGCGCGGCGGGCGCGGGCCAGAGCCTGGTCGCGGGTGGCGCCGGTGACGATCAGCTTGGCCATCAGGGAATCGAACGTTCCAGGCACGGTCGAGCCGGAGATGACGCCGGTATCGAGGCGGATGCCGGGGCCGGACGGGGCGTCGAAACGGGTGATCGTGCCAGGGGTCGGCAGGAAGCCGCGACCTGGATCCTCGGCATTGATGCGAAATTCGATCGAATGGCCGCGTGGGGCAGGGGTCTCGGTGACCATCAGCGGCAGACCGTCGGCGATGCGGAACTGTTCTATGACCAGGTCGATGCCGGTCGTTTCCTCGGTGACCGGATGTTCGACCTGCAGGCGCGTATTGACCTCGAGGAAAGAGATCGTGCCGTCGACGCCGAGCAGAAATTCCACCGTGCCCGCACCGGAATAGCCGGCGGCCGCGCAGATGCGCTTGGCGGCATCGTGAATTTCATGACGTTGGGCGTCCGAGAGGAAGGGGGCTGGAGCTTCCTCGACGAGCTTCTGGTTGCGCCGCTGCAAGGAGCAGTCGCGGGTGCCGAGAACTAGGACATTGCCATGCTTGTCCGCCAGCACCTGCGCCTCGATATGGCGTGGCCGGTCGAGGAAACGCTCGAGGAAACATTCGCCGCGACCGAAGGCGGCTTTTGCCTCGCGCACGGCGGAGTCATAGAGTTCGGGAATTTCGTCCATGGTCCAGGCGACCTTGAGGCCGCGACCGCCGCCGCCATGCGCCGCCTTGATGGCAACGGGCAAGCCGTGCTGCTCGGCAAAGGCCGTGACTTCGGCGGCTGTCTCGACCGGGCCGTCGCTGCCGGCGACCAGAGGCGCACCGACGCTGGTTGCAATGCGCCGTGCCTCGACCTTGTCGCCGAGCGCCTCGATGACATGCGGATCGGGGCCGATCCAGATCAGGCCGGCCTCTTGCACGGCACGGGCGAATTCCGCCCGTTCCGACAGAAAGCCATAGCCGGGATGCACCGCATCGGCACCTGAACGCCTGGCAATGCCGATCAGTTTGTCGATGTCGAGATAGGTTTCTGCCGGGCGGCTGCCGTCCAGTCCATAGGCCTCGTCGGCGAGTCCGACGAAGAGCGCATCCATATCGGGATCGGCATAGACGGCGACAGACTGGATGCCGTGGTCACGACAGGCGCGGATGATGCGTACGGCGATTTCGCCCCGGTTGGCGATCAGCACTTTTTTCATGGATGTCTCCTCACAGTTTTTGTCGTGCAGTTTCGCGAGACTCAGGCTTTGGCGGGCTTGATATCGGCAAATGTCGTCACGGGCCGGAAGCGGATCTGGGCACCGACAGGGATCTGTCCGGCAAGATCGAGATGATATTCGGCAACCGTACCGATCACCGGATAACCGCCGGTCAGCGGGTGGTCGGCAAGAAACAGCACCGGCTGTCCGCTATGCGGCACTTGAATGGCACCTGTGGCCGTGCCCTCGCTTGGCAGTTCGGCCTTGTCCTTGCGCTCGAGCGCCACGTCGCCGGTTATACGAATGCCGACGCGGTTCGATTGCGGGGTCACCTGCCAGAGCTGCGATGACAGCGTGGCAATGCCGGTTTCCGTGAACCAGTCGCCGCGCGGCCCCATGATCACATCGAGCGTGACCACATCGCCGAATGCCGGGGGATCGAATGCCGGCACTTCGGTGAGCGAAACGCTGGTCAGGTTGGACGCGTCTTGGTTGAACGTCAGCACGGCGCCGGCCGTGACCGGATCCGGACCGACGACGGCAAGCGTGTCGGTCGAGGCGCTGCCGAGCACCGGCTTTACGGCAAAGCCGCCACGGACGGACAGATAGCTGCGCATGCCTTTCGGGGCCTGGCCAAGGGTAACGACGTCGCCGGCTTCCAACGCGATCGGCTGGTAGGCCTCGGCAACAATGCTGCGCCCCGATATGTCTCGGATGGTGATCGGGCAGGGTGCGCCGGCAATGGCAAACACGGCGCGGCCGGAGACTTCGAAGGAAAACCCGCCGAGGATAATTTCGAGGACAGGCGTTGCGGCCGGATTGCCGACGACACGATTGGCGGCTTTCAGCGCCCCCTGATCGAGCGCGCCGGACGACGATACGCCCTGGCCGGTCTGGCCGAAGCGACCGAGATCCTGGAACAGGGCCGGCACGGGGGCTGCCAGAACGGTGAACGTCAGATCGTTGTCTAGCGGGGCAGCTTGTGCGGCGTCAGAAGTCGGAATGGATGCAACATTCGAGGACGGGGCAGTGGTTGCTCCGGTCTTCTTGGCCAGGTCGATGAAACGCACCCTGTGGCCGGGCTGGAACAGCGCCGGCGGATCGCGTGAGAGGTCCCACATCTTTTCTGGCGTCGTGCCGATGATCTGCCATCCGCCCGGGCTGTTTTGCGGGTAGACGCCCGAAAAGGCACCGGCGAGCGCGACCGAGCCGGCCGGGATTTTCGTCCGCGGGCTCTGGCGGCGCGGCACCTGCAAGGCCGGGTCGCCACCGACGAGATAACCGAAGCCGGGGGCAAAGCCGCAGAAAGCGACGGTGAATGTGCTGTCGGTGTGGCGACGGATGACGTCTTCGACAGACAGGCCGGTCAGCTCGGCGACGTCGGCGAGATCTTCTCCGTCATAGATGACCGGGATTTCCACCAGTATGTCCGAGGGTGTGATGCGGGCCGACAGGTCACGTGTGGCGATATTGGCGGCAAGACGTTCGGCCGTCAGTTTTTCGGGACGAAACCGGATCATCAGGGTGCGGGCGGCCGGCACCATCTCCACGATACCATCCACCGGATCGGCTTCGAGCGAGGCAAACAGCGCGAGCGTCTCGTCGAGATCGGCGAGCTCCACCAGAAGAACTGTCAGGCTGACGGGCAGGATACGCATGGCAACCTCAAGCGTGATAAGCGGAATCGGGAATGTCGGTGATGAACATGTGGCCCGGCGCATGGGTAATGGCAAACGGCACGCCTGATGCCATGACGGCTGCCTGCGGGGTCACGCCACAGGCCCAGAACACCGGCACTTCGCCAGGCTCTATGCGCACCGGATCGCCGAATTCCGGCTTGGCCAGATCCTTGATACCGATCTCTTCCGGGGCGCCGACATGAACCGGGGCGCCATGCACGGCCGGAAAGCGGCTGGAAATGGTGGCAGCGTCGGCCACGCGTGATGCGGGGATCGGTCGCATCGAGACGACCATGTTGCCATGCAGGCGGCCGGCGGGTCGGCAGGGCTTGTTTGTCAGATACATCGGCACGTTCGACTTGTCGGTCATGTGGCGGATCTCGATCCCGGCTTCGACCATCGGCGTTTCGAAGGTGAAACTGCAACCGATCAGGAAGCTGACGAGATCGGGATGCTCGGCCCAGGCGGCAGTCGCGTCCGCAGTTTCCTCGGCCAGCTTGCCGTCGCGCCAGACGCGGTAAAGCGGGATATCCTTGCGCAGGTCAGCATCGGGCGCAAGCAAGGTCGTATGCGACCCCGGATCCGACACGTCGAGCACGGGGCAGGCTTTTGGATTGCGTTGCGCATACAGCAGGAAATCGAAGGCCCAGTCGCGCGGGAGCACGATCATGTTGGCCTGGGTGAAGCCCGGGGCAACGCCCGATGTCGGCTCGATACGGCCGGCGCGATATCGTTCACGGGCGCTGCGGGCCGGCTCGACATCGACGTGACGAAGATGATCCAGGGCAATCATGGTATTCCTCCCTTGAGTTGAAATCAGGCAGTCAGAAACGATTTTACCGTGATCCCGCTTTCCTCGAACGTGCGGCGGATTTCGCGGGCAATGGCAACAGCGCCGGGGCTGTCGCCATGCACGCAGATCGACTGGGCATCGATTTTGATCGTCGAGCCATCGATTGCTTCCAGCGTGCCTTGTCTGGCAAGCTGCAGCATGCGGCTTGCGATCACCAGCGGGTCGTGCAGGACAGAGCCTGGTTCGCGGCGGGAAACGAGTTGGCCGTCAGGCGTATAGGCGCGGTCGGCAAAGGCTTCGGCGACCACGTTCAGGCCAGATTTGCGCGCGAGCTGCAGGATCGGCGCACCGGCAAGACCCATCAGGACCAGTGAGGGATCGATGGCCTTGATGCCGTCGATCACGGCCTGCCCCTGCTTGGGATCGTGGGCAATGCGATTATAGAGTGCGCCATGCGGCTTGACATAGGAGACGGTGACACCGACGGATGCCGCAATGCCTTTCAGGGCGCCGATCTGATAGATGACGTCGGCGATCAACTCGCCGCTCGTCACATCCATGTCGCGCCGGCCGAAGCCGACGCGATCGGGATAGGAGACATGCGCCCCGATCGAAACACCTTTCTCGGCCGCGGCCCTGACGGTCTTCAGGATGCCGACGGGATCGCCGGCATGAAAACCGCAGGCGACATTGGCGCTGGAGACGATGGCGAGCATCGCGGCGTCATCGCCCATGCCCCAGGCGCCGTAGCTTTCACCGAGATCGCTGTTCAGATCGATGGCAGTCATGTCAGTCTCCTCAGGCTGCGAGCAGGGCAAAGATCGGGCCGACAGACTTGTAGCCCATGTACCAGGTCAATGCGCAGGTGAGTACGCCAAGCACCAGCAGCCAGCGCGGGTAACGATACCCGGCCATCAGGTCCGAGCGGGCCCAGGCGGCATAGATGAAGATCGACAGGCCGATCGGCAGGATGAGGCCATTCAGGCCACCAACGAACACAAGCATCTGGGCCGGCGGCGTGGTGATGACCACGTAGAAGAACAGCGAGACGGCGATGAAGATCACGGTCGCGATATTACGAGCGCGTTCGGTAATGTCCTGCTTGAACACGGTGATGAAGGATACCGATGTATAGGCGGCGCCGATGACCGAGGTAATGGCGGCAAACCAGAGGACGGCACCAAAGATGCGGAAACCGACATCGCCGGCTGCTGCCTGGAAGGCCTGGGCTGCCGGGTTTGCACCCTTGCCCGATACGTCAATGACGACGCCAGAAGCAACGACGCCAAGGATGGCGAGGAACAGCACGTAGCGCATCAGACCGGTGACCGCGATGCCGGTCAGGGCTGCACGGTTGACGGCGCCGAGGTTCTCGATACCTGCCTGACCCTTGTCGAGCAGGCGGTGAGCACCGGAATAGGTGATGTATCCGCCGACCGTGCCGCCGACGATGGTGGTGATCGTGGCGAAATCGATCGTGCTCGGCAGGAAGGTCTGGAACAGCGCATCGCCAACGGGCGGCGCGGAGACGATTGCGACATAGAGCGTCAGCAGGATCATCAATACGCCGGCAACGACGATCAGCCTGTCGATTGCCACACCGGCGCGCTTCGACAGGAAGATGCCGATGGCGATCAGGGCGCTGATCGCGCCACCCCATTTCGGGTCGATGCCGAGCATGGCGTTGAGGCCTAGGCCCGCTCCACCGATATTGCCGATGTTGAAGAACAGGCCGCCGATAATGACGAGTATGGCCAGGACATAGCCAGTCCCCGGGATCGCGGCATTGGCGATGTCGGAGGCACGCATCTTGGTCAGCGTGACGATCCGCCAGATGTTCAGCTGGACGACGAAGTCGATCAGGATCGAGGCGAGAATGGCAAAGGCGAAGGCCGCGCCGAGCTTGGTGGTGAATGTTGCCGTCTGGGTGATAAAGCCCGGACCGATGGCCGATGTGGCCATCAGGAATATGGCGGCCGTCAGTGCGGCGCGCCGTGACTTGGCGGACATGCCGCCGGCTACGCCGCCAGGTGATGTCGTATTCTGATCCATGTTACCCTCTCCGTTGATCGCTTCGTCATTCGAAATGTCGTGTTGGAATTGACTATCGATAAGGGCAGCGTCGTCGCGTTTCACAATTCTGTCAAGATTG
Organism: Rhizobium sp. SL42; assembly: GCF_021729845.1. NCBI lineage: Bacteria > Pseudomonadati > Pseudomonadota > Alphaproteobacteria > Hyphomicrobiales > Rhizobiaceae > Rhizobium > Rhizobium sp. SL42. The sequence continues at coordinate 267,502 of NZ_CP063398.1, read as the reverse complement.
TTCAACGATTTAATTCTATCGTTCTACTAAGTTGTGCAAATGTTGAGCGATTTGTTTTTCTTTTGGGCATGTTCGACGCGCCTTTGGGACATATTTTGGCCATCGGAGCGACACGTCACGTCCGTTGTGCGAGCGTCATCCTATCCCCGCAGGACCAAAGACAGCAGCCTTGAAGACCTGATGCTCAAGGCAATCGGTGGGGAGCGTGAAAAGATAAAACTGTTTTCACTGGTGACCGTCGGTTTTGTTTGTGCGCAAAGCACGATAACGATGCGGACCAAGGGATGGTGCATCGCGTTTGCGGCGTTCAAGGGACACATATGGCTGAGCAGGACACGACATCGGCGCTTGCGCCAAGGCTGGCGGAACAGATCCGCGACAAGCTGATCGCCGGTGAATTGAAGCCCGGCCAGCGCCTGTCGGAGGCGGCACTCAGCGCCGATCTCGATGTGTCGCGCAACTCGTTGCGCGAGGCCTTCCGGCTGCTGACCAAAGAAGGGCTGCTCCGCCACGAACCCAATCGCGGCGTCTTTGTCGCAACTCCCAGCATGGCGTCGATCATCGACATCTACCGGGTGCGCCGAACGATCGAATGCCGGGCGATCGCCAATGCCTATCCCAACCATCCGGCGGTTGCCCGGATGCAAGATGCCGTCGCGCATGCCCGCGTCGCGCGCGATGCAAAGGACTGGCTGACCGTTGGAAGCCAGAACATGGTTTTTCACGCAGCGATTGTCGATCTGGCCGATAGCCAGCGGCTCAATGTGTTCTATGCCCAGATCGCGGCTGAGCTTCGCCTGAGTTTCGGCCTGCTGGATGATCCCGAACTCCTGCACGCGCCTTATGTCGATCTCAACGCTGCGATCCTCGACAGGCTCGCGGCCGGCCAAACGCAGGAGGCCGCAGCGGCGCTGGAGTCCTATCTCCTGCAGTCGGAACGCACGGTTCTCGCGGCCTTTTCACGGATTGATGCGACCGGCTGAACCTGGCTTTGTATCGAGCCGTGGCTAAAGCGAAATCGTCATCCCGGCATTGTTGACCAGGATGTCGAGCGCCCCGATTTCCACTTCGAAACGGTCGATGGCTGCGCGTACCCGCATGGTCGGTGACAGCGAAGGCAAGGATACGGGTATTGCCACCGATCTCCTGCGCTGCTGTCTGCAGTTTGCCGAAGTCACGACCATCAACCCCTTTGCAAGCGAAATGCCGCGACCCCTTGCGACGAGCCGGTAATCAGCGCCCGCCGCCCGGCTAAGCCAAGTCAACCGATTCCGATGATGGGATGGGCACAGATTGCGGTGGAGAATGGGCCAACACAGGCGCGATATGCTGCCGCTCGTCCGGCGGAGCAAAAAGAAAAGCCCCGGAAACCGGGGCTTTTCGAGGTCTTAAGGCAATAGCCGATCAAACATCGTCTGCGGTCTTGTGATCATTGAACAGGATCCGGACATGTTCGCTCGTCACGTTGAAGCTGTTCAACACAGCAACCGTTTCGAACGACTTGGCCGCCCCGGCACCGTCGGTGTCGACCTGCAGTTCGGCATTGCCGCCATTCTGCACAAGCTTGACATAGCCGCTTTCCAAAGCCGTGTTCGAAGCCAGGCCGGAGAGGATCTCCGACAGATCGATGACATCGCCTTGGGCCATGTCATAGTCGGTAATGATGTCGTGGATCCCGACATTGACGCTGTCTGCACCGATTACGAATACGTCGGCGCCTGAGCCGCCGGTCATGGTGTCGATGCCGCTGTTACCGATGAGAATGTCGTTGCCACCATTGCCATCGAGATCGGTATTGCCACCGAGGACATCGATGATGATGTCATTGCCGTTTGAGCCATCCATATCGTTGCTATCACGATAGAGATTCACAGAAACATCTGTTGACCCAACACGGTACTCGAAGGTGCCGCCTTCGGTATTGTTGTCATTAATCAGGATATTGCTACCCGAGAGCGCAATGCTATCGAATCCGCTGGCATTCTTTACCTGGGTCAAATCCAACAAGTTATCCTTGTCATCATTGAACAGCAGAGCCCATTCCGGAATGGATGAATTACCTCCCGACGCTGCGTTGGTATAAACATGGTCTGCTATGTAGGAAGTCGCATCGTTGACGGCGGCGATATTGATCGTTGCCGTGTCTGTTGCTGTGAGTGCACCGCCAGTGCCATTGTTTGCGCCGTCATTCACAACCATCGTGAGAACGGTCGATCCCGGAGGCGTGTCACTGTCGGCTTGGTAGGTTATGGTCTTCTCCCGCCATCCCGAGCCTCCACCCGCCAACAGCGCATTGATCTGCGCAATGCTGCCGGTAAGGGTCACGGACATCGTTCCGTTCCTGCCGACACTTACGTCGCTATCACCAGTATCAATTGTCAGCTTGCCGAAACCGACCGCCAAGGTGACGACGACATCGTCCGATGCTGCGTCGATATCACCGATCGTTAGCCCAGTGCCTTGCAGGGCGAGATCGACTTGTTCCGTTGCATTGTAGCTGCTCAGGGCGATCACGGCAGTGGGCGCATCATTGACAGCCGCAATGTTGATCGTTGCCGTATCGGTGCCGCTTTCCGCTCCACCGCTACCCGTGCTGCCGCCATCATTGACGGAAAGCGTCAATGTGGTCGAGGAGGCAGGCGTGTCGCTGTCGGCGATATAGGTGACGGTCTTTGCACCACCGCCTGTCAGCAGGGCGTTGATCTCGGTGATTGTGCCAACGAGGGTAACGATCGAAGTGCCGCTATTCGTGACAACGACGCCGCTGTCACCTGCCGCCACATTCAACTTTCCGGTGCCCACAGACAACTTGACGGTGACATCGTTCGGGCCCGCATCCGGATCAGATACGCTGAGGCCCGTGCCGTGCAGTACGAGGGTCGTCTGTTCTGTCGCGTTATACGTTGTGGGCGAGATCGTTGCGGTTGGATCATCGTTGACCGCCGTAATATTGATCGTGGCAACATCACTGGCAGTTTTGGCGCCACCGGTGCCTGAATTGCCGCCATCATTGACGGTCAGCGTGAGCGTGGTGGAGGACGGAGGGGCGTCTGTGTCGGCCAGATAGTATATGGTCTTGCTGCTTCCACCTGAACCCCCACCCGTCATCAGCGCATTGATCTGAGCGGATGTGCCGGTCAGCGTCACCGAAGACGAATTGTTGTTCGATACGACAACGCCGCTGTTTCCGGGGGTTACTGTCAACTTGCCATAACCCACCGACAGGGTGACCGTCATTGGATTGGTGCCAGCGTCGATATCACCGACGCTGAGACCCGGGCCATGCAGTGCGAGTGCGCTTTGCTCTGTTGCGGAATACGCAAGGTTGTTGATCACAGCGCTCGGCGCATCATTCACCGCCGTGACATTGATCGTCAGCGTATTCGGCGTCTGATCGGTATCCTGGCCACCATTTGCAGTGCCGCCATTGTCCTTGACCGCAAACTGGATCGAAGCATAGCCGGATCCACTTGCGTTGGCCGCTGGCGTAAAGACCAGCTTGCCGGCCGCCAGATCTGCCGTCGAGACGAAGGCGTTCAATGCAACCGCCGAACCGTTCAAGGTCAAAGCGCCATTCGCTGGCAGCGCCTTGATGAAGATCCCGCTCAGGCCATCATTTTCGATATCGGTGAAGCCGAATTGGGCGGCCGTCAGGATGATCGACGTGTCTTCCTCGGTTGCAACAGTCGCGTCGACACCGGCGGGAGCCTCGTTGGTGCCCTGAACGGTGATGGTGATGGTCGCGGTTGCAACATCGCCGTCGCCATCTTCGACCTTGTAGGTGAAGACATCGACATCACTCTCGTTGCCCTTCAGTTCGCGCACGGCAGCACTTGTGCTGTTGAGGGTGTAGGCATAGGAGCCGTTCGCCTGCAGAACGAGGGAGCCATAGGTGCCCACGATCGTGGCCCCCACAACGCCGCTCGGGTCGGCGACATTGCCGCTAGAGACCGCGGCGATCTTGCCGCCATCAGCACCGAAGAAATCGTTCGATGCGGCGCTTCCACCGGTCAGGACATTGCCGGTGACGGCCGGTGTGCTGACGAGATTGACCAGGGCGGTGACGATGTCCGAGAAGTTCGCCAGCTGGATGACGTTAACATTGCCGTCGACGTCGATCTGTTGGAGCGAGCTTTGCGAGATGTCGTCTCCGACACCGATCGCGGTGACCTTGACGTTGTTTGTGTCAACGAAGGTGTTCCACTCGTTGGCGACCGTGGAGTTCAGAACGTTGTTGCCGGAGCCCAGGTTTTTCGTCGGGTTGCCGTCGCTCAGGAAGAAGACCTGGTTGCTGTAGCCTGGAAGTGCCGAGTATTCTGCCAGGACTTCCTCGATCGCATCCGTGAAATCAGTGTCGTCGTCATCGATCGGTCGGTCCGCAGACCAGCCATTGAGAACGTTCACCAGCTCGGCATAGCTTGTCACCGATCGAGCTGTCGCATCGTCGCCGAATGCAATCAGCTCGATCTTCACGTCGCCGGTCGTGCTGTTGAACAGCTGCTGTGCCGCAGCCTTCACCCCGTTGAGCATCTGGGTCAGTTCGGGATTGTCGATGCTGCCGCTGAAGTCGAGCACGAAGGCGACATTGTAGTTTGCAGGTGGCACGGCGATGACACTTGCGGTGTCGTTGCCGGCAACCGGCGCGTCGTCGATAACGGTGACCGATGCGGCGAGCCCAACGGACGTATCTGAGATCGGCCCACCGGCATCCGTCACCCGCACAAGGCCATCGAGCTTGATGGTGATAGCGTCTTCCGCCGAGTTGACCGGATGATCGATCGGCGCATTCAGCGTGAAGACATAGGCGCCGGTCGCCGGATCTAGGGTCATGGTGAAGATCTTGGTGTCGCCAGCTTCATACGGCGAATTGCCGCCGTCGCTGTTGACATAGCCGATCAGGTTGCCGCCCTCGATGGCGAAATAGACCGGCTTGTCGTCCGACGTCAGCGGCTGATTTGCCGATGTGAACACTGCCTTGTCGGCCGGCAGCTCGAAGGTATATGAGATAACGCCATCCTTGCCGCCGGTCACCAGATCGCCGTAGGAGCCAGTCGAGACATTGGTTGTCAGGTTCAGATTGCCGCTGGTATCGAGATCACCGCCAGCCAGGCTTGCCGTGTCGTCGCGACCACCCGCAAGGCCGTGTTCCTCCTCGACCGTGCCGGTCACCGCACCGCTGATGGCCAGAGGCGCACTGACATTCTTGATCGTGAAGTTATAGGTCGTTTCCTGGGTGTCGTTGTCGCCATCGACGGCCTTGAGCTTGATGCTGACAGGCGTGTCGGTCGAAACCGCGGACGCCGTAAAGGACCAGGTCTTGTTTTCGTTGACTGTCAGTGTTCCCGAGCTTGTCGTGAACTCGACCGAGCCATTGGTTGCAACGTCGGCGAGATTGATGAACTTCGACACGCCGTTGAAGATGACTTCCAGCTCGTTGACGCCATCGGCGCCGGGATGGAAATTATAGCTTCCGTTGATCGTGGCGCCTTCGTTGATCTCGCTAAGGCCGGTTGCAAAGTTTAGGCTTGGCGTATCGTCGGATACTTCAGCCGAGACAACGGCACTGGCTGTGTCGCCATCCGTATCCATTGCGATCACGTCGATCTTGCCGAACTGGGCAAGATCGTCGCCCTGCGTCGGGTGCAGAGGGTAGTTGTCGCTGAGCGTCAGCTTCACCTCGACCTTGTTTTGTGCGGCGAGGTCCGTCGTCACCAGCGTCAGGGTGGCGATCAGAATTCCACCGATCTTGCCGGTAATTTCCGTGTCGGACACGCGGTTCCAGGTCAGCGCATTGCTCAGCTGGCTGAGGTCCGTCGAGAAGGCTGCCGAGACAAAGGCGTCGGAGCCGGCCCCGAAGGTGATCGTCTCGCTGTCGGTCGTCGTCGCATTGCTTGTCAGACCCGAGTCATCGACCTGCAGGAAGGTGATCGTATTGCCAAGCCCTGTCGGATTGGCGCCGTCGGTGATCGAGATCTGCTGTGTTCCGGTTGCCTGGTCGCCGTCGCCATCAGTCAGCGTGTAGCTGAAGGATGTCGCCGCGGCTGCAGCGTTGTTCGCCTGGGCGCTCGGATCGAAGGTCCAGCTACCGTCGGCCTTGAACGTATAGGTGCCGAACGAGGTGACCACGGTTGCGGCAGTACCATCTGTCGGAATGGCAACGGTCTGGGTACCATTGCCATCGCCCACCATGACCGAGGTCAGGCTACCGCCGTCAGCGCCCAGTTCGTCTAGCTGGATGACAGAGCCGCTAAACAGCGATGCATCTTCCACAATGGACAAACCGGCAGAGTCGATGATCTTCGGGCTGTCGTCGTCGACCTGGATGACGATCGCGGCCGATGCCACATCGCCATCGTTGTCCGTGACGTCGTAGCCGAAGCTGAGCGTTAGATTGTCCTCATAGCTCGTTTCGGTCGCGGCAGTCTGCGGGTCGTTGACCAAGGCATGCACCAGCGGCAGCACCAGAACCATGGTGTAGCTGCCATTGGAGGCCATCGTCAGGGTGTAGACGGTCTTCGGGCCCGCATCGGTTGCAATGGTGCCGACATAGGCGCCACCCGCGCCGCTGGCCGTCCAGGTCGAAGTGACGGCATAGGCCTTGCCCTGATAGAGCGCCTGCAAGGTCTGGCTCGCGCCAGATTCGTCCTTGGCGGTGACGCCGGTCACGGCAATGGTCTTCAGCCCATCAGCACCAGCGGTGATAGAGATCTTGCCGCCGACGCTGTTGATCGCACCTGCCGCATCGCCTTGACCACCGGCAATTCCGCCGAACAGCGCCTCGTCATCGATGATGGCGGCCTTCAGGCTGACATCGTCAATATAGGCACCCAGTGTATCTGATGCGCCGGTGCCTTCGAAGGCAAGCACAGCCGACGAACCGGTTGCGGTAACGGAGATCGTGATCTTCTGCCAGCCGGGTTCGGCGGACTGCGGATCGATCTGGTAAACCGGATTGCCGTCGAAATAGACCTTCACGCCGCTGGTATTGTTGCCATCCGGACGTTCTGAGTACCAGAACGTCAATTCGTAGGTCTTGCCGGCTTCAAGCCCGCTGACCGTTTGCTGAATTGTCGCATTGCTGTTGCCGGTGTTCGGATCGCTGTCCAGTTCGACCTTGATGTCGCCGGAATGAGCGGTGAGTCCACCAACATTGCCATTCTGCAGTTCGAACGGCACCGCATTCGCCGAAGACCAGCCGGTAACGCCGGTGGTGGTGGTGAAATTGCCAGCCGTGACGCCGGGATTGATCTCGAAGCCGCCGTTGACGATCAGTTCCGCCCCCTGGGCATCGCTGCCGGTTGTGGTCGGTACGTCATCGACCACGGTCACCGTGACAGAGGCCGTTGCCGTATCGCCATCGGTATCGGTTGCAACAACCGTGATGCCCGTCAGCGTGACTTTGTTTTCACCATCGGCATTGGCGTGCGGGAAGTTGTCGGTCAGCTCGACATTGACCGACGCGGTGCCGCTGGCACCTGCCGCAATGGCCGAAGCAGGGGTGGTCAGGGTGACCATGATCGCCGGCGCGCCGTTGATCGAACCGATCAGCTGGTAGGCGCCATTGGCGGTCCAGACGATATCGGCACTGCCTACGCCATCGACATCGACGGTGATGCCGGCGGTGGAGCCGAAGGCATAGCTGACGAGATTGTCGGAACCTGCGGTGAAGCCGACCGTGCCGGCCGAATATTCGACATCGGTGGCCGAAGCGGTACCGGTTGCGCCGGCGGTGCCGAGACCTTCTTCATCGACGGTGAGGGCGAGCGGATTGTTCGCACCATTCGATGTCGTCGGGAGGGCACCGTCCTCAACGGAAATCGACTGGACGGCAGTGGCTGTGTCGCCATCGCCATCGGTCAGGGTGTAGGTGAACGAGGCGTCCACGGCCTGGGCGTTGTTCAGGTTGCTGGCCGCCTGGAACGTCCAGCTGCCGTCACTGTTGAAGCTGTAGGTGCCATAGGCTGTGTTGACCGGCGTCGTGCCGCTCGCCGCAATTGCATATGCCTGATTACCGATGGTCACCGATGTCAGCGTGCCGAGATCGGATCCCGCCTGGTCGTTGGTGAGGACATTGCCGCCGATCTGGGCGCCACCTTCGATGGACGTCTGGGCGAGGTCATTGGTCGCAATCGGACCGTCATCATCGAACGCGAACTGAGAGGTCGACGTGTCGATCAGCGTCAAGGTTGCGGACGAAGTCTTGCTGTCTCCATCGGCATCCTTGATTGTGGCGGTGTAAGTCAGCCCAATCGACGTATTCTGCGTTGCAAGGCGAAGGACCGCCGTCGCATCGAACTGGTTGCCATCCGCACCGTGATTGATGGCTTCATAGAGGGTTGTCTTCATCTGTGCTGAAGCGCCCGAACCGACGATCTCGATCTTGAAGACCAGATCGTTTGCCGCATCCCGCCCGACCAGAACGCCACTTTCGATCGACAGTGTGATCGCCCCGCCATTCGTTGCCGAAAGGTTGGTGGCAAACGGACCGTTTCCGCCGGTGGTTGTCAGGCTGAACGAACCCGTAACGCTGCCGGCGCCGTCGGTACCGAAGTCCGTGGTCACGTTGAACAGGCTGGCCAGGCCGCCGGTAACGCTCGTCGTCACTTGTGCAAGGGCGCCTGATGCATCGTCCGTGTTGGTGTTGCTGCCGGTTTCTGTTTCCGAGCCGTTGTAACGATCGGCTCCGACAGTTTCGTCGAGTTCGGTCGCGAGGCTGGCTGCGGCGTTGCTATTGGCGACGACGGTGATCTGCGGGCCGTCGTCCTCGAATGTCACCACCGTGCTGTTATGGTCGATAATCTCGATCGTTTCGCTGTCGGACGCGGTATCGCCATCACCATCCGTTGCCGAGACGGTGAGATTGATCGACAGGCCAGCGTCATTGTCTGCCAGCGTCAAACTGCGGGCATCGTCCGGATTGCTGCCATCGGGATGCGCAATCGGCAGATATTGCGTGACCACCAACTGTGTGGTGCTCGCACTGCCCGTCAGCTCGATCTTGAGAACGATGTAATCGTCACTGGTCGTGTTGGTGTCGTGGCCGATCTTGCCGACCAGGACGGTGTCGCTGATCTTATAGAGCCAGATCGTCTGGCCGGGGTCTGAAAGCCCGTTGGCGTTGTACCATGGCGATCCGACGGTGTTGGCCACCTTGAGGTTGGTTTCGACGCCTGTGGTCGAGCCGCTGTCGAGTGTCTGTCCATACGAGCCCTTGAGAACAAAGCTGAAGGCAGACGTAATCGTGCCACCATCCACGCCGGTCGAAGCGTCGACGGCGAAGAGTTCGGAAACCGAGGTGCCGGCTGCAACCGTCGGCGTTGCCATGCTGCCGATGGCCACGGCCTGAGCCAGGTTCGTCGCCGGCACCCATTCGGTGTTCGGCGTATTGTCGTTGGGCAGATCGCCAGGGGTCGTTTCATCGAGCCTGATCAACGACAGCGAAACGTTGTCGACATCATTGACGGTGACCGTCGGGCCGTCATCGAGGAAGCGGATCTGCTGCGATACATCGACCGTTGCCGTATCGGTATCACCATCGGAATCCGTAATCGTAAGGGTTACCTTGACGCTGTTGGCGAGCAGGGTTTCCTGTTGCGGGTTGGGGCTGTCATTCGGATACGCGTCGCCTGAACCGTAACCGTTGTCATTGTTTTCGTTGTTGTCGCCTTGGTCGTCATGTTTGATCGACAGGTATTGCGCGAGAGCGATGTGACCATTCTGGTCGACTGCGATCGCGAATGCGACCACACCCGTTGCACCGCCAACACGGCCGACGACCACGTCGCCGAGCGTATAAAGACGGATGTCGGTGCCTTCGGTTGTCTTCAGGCCGGAGAGGGCGCCTTCGGTAATGGTGAGCGACAGCTTGAAAACTGCGGCCGAAGCATCTGCTCCGACATCCGATCCGGCCGTCGAGACGATGTTGTCGGCGCTGTAGGCATAGCCGTTGACCGGGGCATTCGAGATGCTGCTGGTGCCGGAGGCATGCGGATCGTCACCGGTTACGCGCGGATTGGTGTTCTCGATGGAAGCAAAGAGCTGACGCACCTCGGCGGAGAGTTCCGAACCGAGCTTGTCGTCGGCATCGCCAGCCGTCTGGATTGCGGCAGTCTCGTCATGGATCACGTATTCAAAGCGGTCCACCGACAACACGGCCTCCGGCACATCGTCGATGATCTTGATCTCGAAGCTGCTGCCGAGGTTGACGGTATCGCCGTCGCTATCCTTTGCTTCGATGATGTCGCCGAAGCGGATTGCCTCGATCACAGCTTCGCCGGAACGCAGCTGCGTGTTCTCGTCCGCGCCATTGGCCGGCGCCTTGTGATACAATTCGTCGAACAGCCGGAACTCATAGGCGCCGGATGTGGTGTTGATGCGAATTTCGAAGACCGGATTGGCAGTGTCGCCCGGTGTTGCGGCATCCGCTTCGCTCGCGGTGATGATCAGCCATCCGTTTGTGCTGGTTTGTACATAGGTCAGCGGCAGGGCTGCAGGCTGACCGTTGACCGGCTGGTTGGATGTCAGGTTGAGCGCCTGGAGATAGGCGATTGCGTTGCTGGTGAAGTGGAAGGTTGCCGGATCGTCTGCGCCGGAAGTCACCAGACCGGCCAGGCTGCCCTTGACGATCGCGCCGTCGGCCGAGCCCGATGCGTTCTCGGTGTAGGAATTGTCGCCGTCATTCTCTGGATCGTTGTTGCCCTGGCCGTGTGGCGATGTGCCTTCCGACCAGTTGGTGTCGATGTCGTCTTCGTTGACCTGGACCGAAATTTTGCTGCCGGTGAGGCTCGGGCCGTCATCGGCAAACCGGACATTGCCGCCAAGATCGATCGAGGCGGTTTTCGAGTCCGTATCGCCATCCTTGTCCGTCGCGGTGACAGTCGCTGTCAGCGAAACGAGGTTATCGGCAAGCGTGGCAAATTGCGTGTCGAAGCCCGCGTTTGAGCCGGGTTGTGCATGGTCGATGGTTTCCATCTGGGTAAGCGTGACCACACCGGAACCGTTGACCGACAGGGAGAAGACTGCCTTGGCGATCGCTTCGCCCTCGACTGATGTTGTCGAGCCGTAGATCACGCCATTGACCTCGAAAAGATTGACCTGCTTGCCATTGCTGTCGAGGCCGGAATCCGTGCCTTCGGCAACCTTGAGCGACAGGGCAAAAGTCTTGACCGACGTGCCGCCATCGGAGCCGAGATTGACGGTCGAGATGAATGCGCCACCGAAATCGGCAGCCGATGTTGAGGTGTCGCTGAGATTGCCGATCGTTTGGGCATCCTGCGTTGTCAGCAGCACCGTTGCTTCCGAGCCGACGGTCAGCGTGACGATCGGACCGTCGTCTTCGAAGCGGATGCGACCGGAAATATCGGCAGACTTGGTGATGTTGTCTCCGTCGCCATCCGTTGCCGTTACGCTTGCCGAGAGAATGCCCGGGTTCAGATGCACCGCATCGTCGGCATTGTTGGGGTTCGGATTGTAGAGCGAGATATACTGCGCGATGGTGACCACGCCGCTGCCATTGATATGCACGGCAAAGGCGGCCTTGTCCGACGCCTGAACGCCGTCGTTGTTTTCATCGTAGACGCCGATGATTCGGCCCGCAGCATCCTTGAAGAGATAGATATCCTTGCCTTCGGTGGTCTTCAGACCGGAAGCGACACCGTTGGCAGACAGCGTCAGCGCATAGGCAAGCCCGCCGCCAGTGGCAGCACCGTCGGCGCCGAAATCGACATTGACGTTGACGATCGAACCCGACCCTTGCGCATATTGTGCCGTCATGTCCGGATCGATACCGGCATTGACGGAGGCAAACAACGAGGCAACGTTGTCTACTTCGTCGGAGCCGCCATCCAAGCTAGCGGTCTCGTCGATGATGATCGCGTCGCTGAGCGAGATATTGGACAGGTATGTGCCGGTGTTGTCACCGGTGGTTCCGATTTCCCGGAAGGTGACAGAGTTGTTGCCATCGGCCGCCGTCACGACGACCGAGATCGTCTGCATCAAGCCGCTTTGCGGATCGAAGGTGCCGACAGAGACGCCGTTCCACAACACTTCGAGCTTGGCGGTACCGGCCGATCCGTCATTGGCCTTGCCGATTTCAAAGGTGAGTTCGTAGGTTTCGCCGGACGCCAGGCCAGTCACGGCCTGGGTGATCTGCAGGTTGCCCGGAGACGCTTCAAGGTCGACCATCGCGTTGTTGGTCGGGCTGTCGGCGCCACGATAGCCGTCGCCAACCTTTTCCAGCTGGATCTGGGTCGCCCCGCCGACCGAGGACGCGCCGACTGTCCATGCTCCGGCTGTCGTCCCGACGACAACGCCGCTGCCAGTACCCCATGCGTTGTTGTTTGGCGTGAAGCCGTCGAAGAACAGGCCGTTGCTGACGGCCTGTGGCGCCGAGACGTCCAGTTTCGGGCCGTCGTCGTCGAAGGAAATGACCGAATTGTTGGCGCTTATCAGGGTGATGGTGGCCGAGTCGTCGTCATCATCTCCATCTGAATCGGTGCGCTCGACGTCGTATTCGAGGCCGATTGTCACATTGCCGATGACCTTCAAAACGGTCTCGGCATCGAACAGGTTGCCATCCGAATGCTTGATCGCCTCAAACAGAGTCGTCTGCAATTGTGCCGAGGCACCGGAGCCGATGATCTCGATCTTGAAGACGGTATTGTTCTGCATGTCGCGGCCAGTGATGGTGGAGCCGCTAACGAAAAGCCGGATATTGCCACCATCGGTGGCCTGCAGGTTCGTGGCGTAGCCGTTGTTGCTCCAGCTCGAGGTCACGAAGCTGAGCGTACCGGTCGTGGTGCCCGGGCCATCGGTGCCGTAGCTGCCGCTGACGGTGAACAGGCTGGCCAGGCCACCGGCAATGCTGGTGGTTACCTGGGCGAGCCCCGGACCTGCATCATCGGTATTGGCATTGCCGTTCGCATCTTCGACTTCAGCGCCATTGTAACGATCGGCGCCCTGCGTCTCGTCAAGTTCTGCCACCAGCTGAGTGGCAGCATTGGCGTTTGCCGTCACGTCAACGGTTGGCGCGTCGTCTTCGATCCTGATGACGGTCTCGTTTCTGTCGATCAGCTTGATTGTCTGGCTATCCGTCGCCACATCGCCGTCGCCATCGGTGGCTGTCACCGTAAGCTTGACTGACAGGCTTGCATCATTGTCGCGCAGATTGAGCGATGCGCTATCGTCGTCATCGTTGCTGTTGGCATGGGAAATCGGCAGATACTGGCTGACGACGAACTGCGGATCAGTGGTCGAGCCGGTCAGCTCGATCTTCAGGGCGATGAAATCGTCGCTGGTGTCGGCCGTATTGGCGCCGATGCGGCCAATGATCAGGGTGTCGCTGACCTTGTAGAGCCAGATCGTCTGGCCCGCCGCACTCAGATTGTCGAAGGCCGAGCCCAGGACATCGGAGACGCGCAGCGTCGTCTCGACACCTACCGACGATCCGTTGCTGACCAGATTGCCACTTGCATCACGCAGATCGAAACTGAAGGCTTTCGCAACGACGGCACCATCGGCGCCTTGGGCGACCGAGACACTGAACAGTTCCGCAACGGATGTGCCATTGCCGGGGCCGGAAGCCGTCGTGGACTGGACGCCGATGGCCTGAGCCGCATTGATGTTGGTGGCGGCGGTCCAGGTGCTGGTGCCGGTGTTGTCGTTCGGGTTTCCGCCGGGGGTGGTTTCATCAAGAACAACGGTGGAAAGATCAGCGTTCCAAACGCTGCCCACATCGACCGATGGACCATCGTCGAGGAAACGGATCTGGTGGGAAATGTCGACTTCCTGCGAGCGGACCGTGTCGCCATCGGAATCGGTGATTGTCAGGACCGCCTTGATCGCGCCGCTGGCAATGGTTTCCTGAACCGGGTTGGGATCGTTGTCCGGGGCGGCGTCAGTGGCGCCGGAGCCGTTGTCATTGCTTTCGTTGAAATCGCCAGCGTCGTCATGCTTGATCGACAGGTACTGCGCGATTGCGGCATGGCCGTTCTGGTCGATGGCGATGGCGAAGGCGACAGTGCCGCTTGGGCCGCCGACGCGGCCGACAACCAGATCACCGACCTTGTAGAGCAGGATGGCCGCGCCCTCTGTGGTGGAGAGACCGGATGGCGTGCCGTCGGTGACTTCCAGAGTCAGTCGATAGGCATCCGCCGGAGCATCGGCGCCGACGCCAGAGCCGAGGTTGGTGACGATGTGCTCGTCGCTATAGGCGTAGCCGATGACCGGCTTGCCGGAAAGTCCGCTGACCCCATCCGAATGCGGGTCGTCGCCGGTGGCATTGCTCTGTTCCAGCGCCCTGAACAGGTTGCGGACTTCGCTTGGCAGCTGGGACGAATTGATATCGTCGGCCTGATTGCCATTGCTTTCGTCGATCGTCACATATTCGCCAGGCCGGGTCTCAAGCTTGGCGACGGGGATATCGTCGATCACCTGGATTTCGAAGCTGTCGCCGAGGGTGACGCTGTCGCCATCGCTATCCGTTACCTGGATGATCTGGCCGAAGACGATGGCGTCGATGGTTTCAGCGCCGGAGATCAGCGCCGTGTTCTCGTCGGCACCGCTTTCAGGGGCCTGATGGTAGAGTTCGTCGAACAGGCGGAATTCATAGGCGCCTGTGGTGGAATTGATCCTGAGTTCAAAGACGATGTTGGAGCTGTTGGTGCTGCCATTGCCGGGCGCGTCAGGCTCGATGCCCTTGATGATCACCCAGCTGCCAGACGTGGATTGTTCGTATGTGAGCGCCAGGGCGGTGTTCTGGCCGTTGACCATTTCATTGGTGCTCAGCCCAAGGCCCTGCAGATAGGTCAGCGCATTGGCGGTAAAGCCGTAGGTGAATGGCGTATCAGCGCCTTGCACAAGCGTTGCCAGGCTGCCGGTGACAATGGCCGGGTCGTTGGGACCCGAAGCCGCCTCGGTATGGGAGTTGTCACCATCATTGTCGGAATCAGGCTGATTTGCGCCATGCGGCGACGAGCCGTCGGACCAGCTTGTATCGATGTCGTCTTCGTTGACGATGGTCGAGATCTTGGTGCCGGTCAGGCGCGGGCCGTCATCGGCGAAGTGGATGTTGCCGCCAAGATCGATGCTTGCTGTCTTGACGTCCGTATCACCGTCCTTGTCCGTCGCAGAAACAGTGGCCGTCAGGGAGACGAGATTGTTTGCAAGCGACGCAAGTTGCTCGTCGTAGCTTGAGCCAGCGCCAGGCAACGGATGATCGATCGACTGGAATTGGGTCAATGTCACGACACCATTGCCATCGACGGTCAGCGAGAACACCGCCGTGCTGATAGCCTGTGCTTCCGAACTGGTTGTCGAGCCGTAGATCACCCCACCGATCTCGAACAGATTGACCTGCAGTCCCTTGCTGTCGAGGCCAGAATCCGCGCCGTCGGCGCCGGTCAGGCTGAGGGCATAGACGGTGCTGGACGACGCCATGCCATCAGCGCCGTAGGTAATGGCGGACGTGAAGACGGAACCAAAGTTCGCCGTCGATACGGCGGTATCGCTCAATTCACCGATTGTTTCGGCATCCTGGGTGGTCAGCGTGATCGCTGTCTCGTCGCCGACGTTCAACGTGACGATCGGGCCGTCGTCCTCGAAGCGGATCCGCCCCGAAATGTCGGCAGATTTGGTCACCGAGTCATTGTCGGCGTCCGTCGCCGTTACCGTTGCCGACAGGATTCCCGGCGTCAGGTAAACTGCATCGTCCGCGCTGGTTGCATCAGGATTGAAGAGCGAGACATACTGCGCCACGGTAACGACGCCGCTGCCGTCGATATGCAGGGCAAAGGCCACCGGGTCGGTGGAAGACACGCCGTTGTTGTCTGCGTCGTAGACGCCGATTACCAGACCATCGGCATTCTTGTAGAGGTGGATGCTCTGGCCGTCGGTGGTCTTCAGCCCGGAGTCAATGCCATCGGCAGACAGGGTGAAAGCATAGGCAAGGCCACCACCGGCTGCGGCACCATCGGCACCGAAATCAACATCAACTGTAACGACCGAGCCCGTGCCCTGGGCATATTGTGCCTCGGGCATATCGGCATCGATCCCGGCGTTGACGCCGGCAAACAGCGATTCAGCGCCGGACAATTCGTCGGAACCGGCATCGATACCTGCGGTCTCATCGATGATGATCGCATCGCTGAGCGAGATGTTGGAGAGGTAGGTACCGGTATTGTCGCCGGCGGCGCCAATTTCGCGGAAGGTCACCTCGTTGCTGCCGTTCGCGGCCGTGACGACGATCGAGATCGTCTGAAGCGCGCCGGACGCCGGGTCGAATACACCGACGGAAACACCGTTCCAGAACACTTCCAGCTTGGCGCTGCCTTCGGAGGCATCGGATGCCTTGCCGATTTCAAACGTGAGTTCATATGTCTCGTTGGCAGCAAGCCCTGAAACGGACTGGCTGATCTGCAGGTTACCTGGAGACGCTTCCATGTCGACCATGGTGTTGTTGCCGACACTGTCGGCGCCACGGTATCCGTCGCCGACCTTTTCAAGCTGGATCTGCGAAGCGCCACCTACGGGAGAAGCACCGACTGTCCATGCCCCGGCTGTCGTACCGGCGGCAACGCCGCTGCCAGTGCCCCACGCGTTGTTGTTCGGCGTGAAGCCTTCCAGGAAGAGACCGTTGCCGACGGCCTGCGGTGCAGACACGTCGAGCACCGGACCGTCATCATCGACGTCGACCTCAAGTGCGCCATTGACGCTATCGCCGTCACCATCCGTTACCGTGTATTGGAAAGAGAAGCCGACATTGTCTTCGGTTGTGCCATCGGGATGCCGGACGGCATTCAGCTGGGTCAGGGTGTAGCTGCCGTTGGTCGAGTCAGAAAGGGTCAGCTCCAGCACATCCACCGGTTCGCCGGACTGGATCTGGGTGACGATAACGGTCAAGCCGTCGTCGCTGACGCTATAGAAAAACGCACCTTCGCCGGCTTCTGAATCGGGAGCACCGAAGGTCGCACCGGCAACACCGGTCAGAAGGATCGAGCCGGCGCCATCTGCGCCGTAGCTATGGGCAAGCACGCCTTCGACCTGCGGCGCCCCCTCGGTTTCCTGCTGGTCGCCGACAGCGAAATCGCCATTGCCGCTTTCCAGGGCATCGTCATCCAGCTGGATCAGGCTGGATTCTCCGACAACCGGCGTATCGTCGTCGACATCGATACTGAACGATCCGACGGCCGTGTCGCCATCACCGTCGGTGACGACATATTTCAGGTCGAAGAAGAGATTGTCCTCGAATGCCGTCTGTGTTTTATCGACGGCGAGAAGTTCGAACTGGGGCAGGTCATCATTGCCCGGATCTTCGGAGCCGCTATTCGTCGAGGGATGGTCGATCGGATTGAGCTGACGGACCACATAGGCACCGCTTGTGCTGTCTTGTAGGGCGACTTCCAGAACAGGCACATCGCCTTGCAGGATGGTCAGGACGAGGCCGTCCTCTGACACCGTTGCGGTGAAGCCCGCCGGCAACACGATGCCTTCGACAGTCAGAAGCAGAGAGCCAGCGCCATCGGCACCGTAATTATGGGCGAGGATGCCCGATGCGTTGACGGAATCGGCATCATCGCCTTCGCCACCGGGATTGCCGGCGAACGAGACGCTGACGAGCTGGCTGCGCAGCAGCACGGGCTCGTCGCTGCCTTCACCCTCCGTCTGTTCGGATTGAATAGCGTCGTCATCGAGCTGAACATTATTGTTGGCGCCGGCTTCCGGGCTGTCGTCCTCGATACGCACGGTCATGATCGCGGTGTCGGTGCCGTTATCGACATCGGTCACAGTCACCGGGATCTGCAGGTCGATGCTGTCTTCCTGTGCTGTGTCGGGGTGATCGATCGGGCCGAGCAACGTGATTGTGTAGGTGCTGCCGCTGATCTCCGCGCGAATGATCACCGGACCGTCTTCGCCCGCCCGTCCTTCAAGGGCGCCATCCGCACCAAATGTCCAGACGAGCGATATGCCGCCTGAGCTCAGCTCTGTTGTTGGCAGGCCGAACGTGTAGGTGAGGGCGGTATTTTCGAAGTCTGTGCCGGCAAAAGTACCGGTAATCGTCGATGAGTCCGAGCCGTCGTCAGGCTCCTTCAAGCCTGTCGACAGGTCTTCTTCCGAGATGCCACCGGCAAGGAAGTCCTCGAGTTCCGGATCGACATTGCCCGCATCGGCAAGCGCCTCAAGCGTCGGCGCGTCGAAACCGAAGTCCGTATCGCCGAGCAGGTCGATCACAGGGCCTGCCTCGCCGATATTGCCCTCGCCGTCCGACAAGTCGCCGCCGGAGCTTCCTGCACTGACCACGCTGACGGTGCCGTCAGGCCCTGCGGCCACATTGATGCCATTGGCCTGGAGCGCCGCAATGAGAACCTGGGATGGCACCTCGACCTGACCGATCAGGAAGGTGGGTACATTGAGAGAGGCGCCTTCGATGATGATGCGCGTACCGTCCGGCTGCACGAGAACTAGGTTGTCGCCTTCGACAACAATGTTTTCGATCGATGCGCCCTCGGGCAGGATTGCCCGGTTGTCGGCTGCGACCTGGATGACCGTGGCGCCGATCGTTTGTGCGGAGGGTGTCGGCTGCTGGATATCCTGGCCTGTGGCCGGATCAACGAAGACCGGGTCATTCGTTGCCTGGGCAATTTCAACCGGTGTTACTGCCGTTGGCTGCTGATCAGCGCCAAACTCGACAACATCGTTCTGGGCATCCGAAAAATTAACGTCGCGCTCGACCATGAAACATTCCTCCTACGTTTGAGGCGGAATGAACCATGGAGTAATAATTAACGCAATATTAACTTCATCGGTTAGTGGCTAGTTAATATAAAGGAATATGCTAAGCCCTATAGTTCTTATTGCTTGGTTAATAGAATAGCATATCAGATTATATCGTCACCCATGTATCACCGCCAGAATCGTCTCAGTTCTGTTTATGGAAATATTCAGATCAGCGGTTTAAATCGATTGAAATTGCCATTTTTGGGCATGTTTGTGAAATGTAGGGATTTGGATCGGACCTAATTTGGGTGCTTTTGGCCGAATTCCGGTGTGGATTTGCGAGATCCGCCGATTTGGATTCAGAGCCTGTCGCCAGATCTATCGATCCTGTCGAGAATTGATCGATACTATGCTTGTGAAGTAGATGATACTACTTCGAAAGGAGTAGAGAATTGTCTTGCGAGCGGCCCTTGCTGGCGCGCAGGCAACCGGATGCCGCTGGCTAGCTGCGCCGGTGACCGCGTTCCAGGACCGCGTGGCATGTCGGCCGTATGCGGATTCGTCGGTTGTCCGCTTGAGTTTGGGCGCGAGGCTAATTCTCAAGTGGTCGGTTCGAATTCTCCATCATCCGTTTTCTCGTCGGCCAGCGCGCTCGCCTGCTTGAACCGGGCCTCGAATTCCAGCCGAAGGCTGCGGCGGATTTCGGCTGCCCGTTGGCGCCGCTTGCGGGCAGGGCTCTTCGGTTCATAGGGCGGAACGGCGATGGGACGAGCGTTGGCGTCGACGGCGACCATGGTGAAATAGCAGGAATTCGTGTGGCGTCGTTCGCCACTGCGGATATCTTCGGCTTCGACACGAATGCCGATTTCCATCGAGGTCCGGCCGGCATGGTTGATCGAGGCGCGAAAGGTGACCAATTCGCCGACATGGATAGGCTGGCGAAACACGACCTGATCGACGGAAAGGGTCACGGCATACTGCTGCGAATAGCGCGAAGCGCAGGAATAGGCTACGCGGTCGAGCAGATTGAGCAGGGCACCACCATGAACCTTGCCGGAAAAATTCGCCATGTCCGGCGTCATCAGCACCACCATTTCAAGCTGGCTCGTGTCATGGCCTCGTTCTGTCATGTGTCTTGCGGTCCTTCTGCGTTGGCTGGCTGTCGATCGTACCCGACAATCTTCGCGCAAAGCCTAGGAGAGTTTATCCCTTCATGGAAGGCGACATGCTTCGTAGCTGTTCCATCGCGTTCATTTTCCAGTTTGCGCTATGTCAAAGAAGCAAGCCGGGAAGCCGCGTAATTCCCATTGCCAACGGATCGCGAGTGATCCCGTCAATGGAGATGGAATAGACATGTTTGATGTGCTGAAGCCTTTTGCCGCCGCTGGCCTTTTCATGGCGACCCTGACGGTTTCCGCGGGGGCTGCCGATTTTGAAGTGCATATGTTGAACAAGGGCGCCGATGGCCAGGCCATGGTTTTCGAGCCGGCAGGCTTGAAGATCGCCGCCGGTGATACGGTGACATTCATCCCGACGGACAAGGGTCACAACGCCGAGAGCATCAAGGGCATGAGCCCCGATGGCGCAACCGAGTTCAAGGGCAAGATGAACGAGACGATCAAGATCACGTTCGATGTGCCGGGCGTGTATGGCATCAAATGTGCGCCGCATGTCGGCATGGGCATGGTCGCCGCCATTGTCGTCAACGATCCGGCTGTAAATCTCGAAGCGTTCAAGGCGGTCAAGTTGCCGAAGAAGGCGCATGAGCGAATGGAAGCTGCTCTCGCCAGCGCCCAGTAAGCGCTGCCTGATTGAGATGGTCTGCAAAATATCCCGTGGCCGGCAGCGATGCAGGTCGCGGGATCGCTTTATATAGTCATGATTTGAAAAGTTTATTAGTGAGTTCTGCGCCCCAAGGCGCTGTCGGCACCCATCCGCCCGGCGCATCCGCGCCGATGGTCGGCTCCATGAGCCAAACCTTGCAGCTTGAACGCGAACCGGCCGCTCGGTTGCCAAAGGTCGTACGAGTACACTGCAGATTCGCATAAACGCGAAAGCGCCTGACTTGCCGCGGGTATCTCTCGGCTTTTAGGCCGAAAAAGGGGCAGACGCCTACCTCTATCAGTGGAACCGCTGGCTATCAGGATCAATTGCTTCGTCCCGCTTTGGCAGGCAGCTTTAAGTTGGCTGGAAGGGGCGGGTGATGTCTTTGTATTCGGATAACTTTGCGCAGCGTCATGCAAGGGACTTGTCGGCAAGACATGTCGGCCGGCGTGGCCTCAAGCGCGCCTTTGACATCGTCTTTTCGCTACTTGCGCTTGTCTTCCTGTCGCCGGCATTGATCCTGATCGCGATCGCTCTGCTGTTCGTCGACGGTCGTCCGATCATTTTCCGCCACAAGCGGATTGGGCGCGACGGTCGCCCGTTTTTCTGCCTGAAGTTCCGCACCATGCGCAACGACGCCGACAGGGTGCTTAACGAACTGCTCGCCAGCGATGCGGCGAGACTGCAGGAATGGCGGGAAACGCAGAAGCTGAAAAGCGACCCGCGCGTCCACTGGCTGGGCAAATATCTGCGCATCACCAGCTTGGACGAACTGCCGCAGCTGGTGAACATATTGAAGGGTGAGATGAGCATCGTCGGTCCGCGACCGATCATCGCTGAGGAACTCGAGCACTATGGTCAGCACGTTCATTGCTATCTGACGATGACGCCGGGGCTCACAGGGCTTTGGCAAGTGTCTCGTCGCGCGGATACGTCCTACGAGCAGCGTGTCCAGTTCGATGTCGACTACTACAACAATTGGTCGCTTCGAGCCGATATCGTCATCATCATCAAGACGATTGGCGTCGTTCTATTTGCGCAGAACGAGCGGTGATGTGCTTCAAACAAGCCAGCAGGCGATGGCGGCCCAGACACTCAGGCAGAAAATGATGACGAGCCATCGAAGTTGGAATTTCAAAGCTATCTCGCTCATGGATAGGCCTCTCATCGACCGCGTGGCTTCAAAGAACTCTGAACGTGGCGTTGAAATCAGGCGGTTTTGTTTGCAGTTCGATCTGGGTGCCATGAATCTATCGATGAAAGGTCAACAAAGGTTGAAGTCATTCCTGTTGCGGATTGTCCGCAACAGTTGGTGGATACTTGTGCAGTTCGGCGATGATCATAGACATGGAATAAGGCAGGAATGCTGATGCCAAGCTTACTTTCGAAAACTTGCATGTGGCTTGCCCGTCGCACCGAAGCATTGCGTTCGAAATCGATCCTGCGATCGCTCCTTGGAAATGCCATGTGGTCGCTCTGGGCAAAGATCGTGGTGCAGTTCACCCAGCTGGCGACATTCATCGTGGCAGCCCGCACGCTGGAGTCCGCAGAATTCGGGCTTTTTGCCTATGTCGCGGCGATCGTTGCCCTTCTCGTCATCCTCGCCGAGGGTGGCTGGAGCGAGTTCGTCATGAAAACGAATCATGACGGCGACCGGCTGGATCAGATCGCGACCGTGGCCATTGTCTCGGGCGTGACGGCCATGGCAACGGGTTTGTGTGTTGCATTGGTGCTGGGTTTCTACTTTCAGCTGACGCATGTTGGCCTGCTTGTTGCCATGTTCAGCATCTGGTTGCTGCCCACGCCGTTCGGCTCTGTTTGCGAAGGTGTCTTTATTGCCGATGGGCGCCTGCGCGACCTGAGCATGATCAAGATCGTCGCAGAGCTCTGCGGGACTGCCGTCGCCATATTGGGATTGCTCCATGGCATGAACATCTTTGCCCTCGTGGCGGGACGGCTCGCGAGCCAGGTGGTGAGTGTCATCGCCTATGCGCTCGTCCTGCGCTGGCTGCCAAAACTTGGCGTCCGATCCAGGTTCCTGAGCGAGCTCTTCGAATTTTCCCGGCATATCGTATCCAATCGCCTGATCGTCTTCCTGCGCTCCTATTCCGGGACCTTGGTGGTCGGCAGCGTTCTTGGCCTGACGGAGGCGGGTTACTACCGGGCTGCCGAACGTATTGTTTCGGCGTTCTCAGAAGTTGTCGGCGAACCGGCACGTCAGCTGGCCTGGGTCGTGTTGCGCAAGGGGGCGGTCTCAGGTTCAAGCCCATCATCGGCATCGCCGGAGATCGGAGCCAAGGCTACCACATTTGTAGTTGTCCTGATGGCCATTTCGGCGCCGATCTATATCGGTCTTGCGCTGATGTCGGGCATGTTGATCCACCTCGCGCTGGGAGATGGATGGGCACCGGCTGCCATCCTGGTCAGCTTGCTGTCGGTCAAGCAGATCCTGCTGGTGCCAGGCTATGTCACGGAGCCTCTGCTCTCTCTGACCGGTACGATCCGCAAGATGCCGGCGGCGATATTGGTCAATAGCCTCGTTTCTGTTGTCCTGATCATCGCGCTGTCACCATTCGGCATGGTGGCCGCTGCGGCCGGGCAATGCGCTGCCGCGCTGTTTTCGTTTGCCGTCTCGGCCTGGCTTCAAAGCCTCTATGGCGCGGTTAACTGGTCCCGGATCCTGCGCGGGTGCGCTCATCCGGCCGTTGCGGTGATCGCGATGGCGCTGACGATTTTCCTGATCGGCGATGTCGCGGGACAATCCGTGATGAACGGGTTCACAACCACCTTCCTGCAGGTTCTTGCGGGCGGGCTCGTCTATATCGGCACGCTTGCGGTTCTCCACAAGGTGGCAGGTGGTTTGCTGCCCGTCACGGTCAAGGAACAGGGATAAAGACGTGAGCATCATCAGAGCACAGTTCGAAGAGTTTGCGGGAGGCACTGCGAAGATGAAGAAGACTGTCCAGGCTTTGCTGCATACCGTGGGGTCGGGCGTTGGCCAATCGCTTGTGCCGCTTCGCGCAATCGGAGGCCGGCTGCGGTATCTGTCGCCGCTACCGCGTCGTTTCACCGGCGCCTACCGCTCGTTCGACGAGGCGATCACAGCCGCAGCAAAAGCCGGTCCTCTCGCGGGCTACAATCATGACGAGATTGCCCACGTCGCCTTTGAGCAGATGTGCAGGGTGGCGCCCTGGGACTATCCGGTGCTGTTCTGGCTGAGCCGGCTGGGAGACAGGGTTGACGGCCTGCTGGATGCCGGCGGGCATATGGGGACGAAATACCGCGCGTTCCGCAGCCTGCTGGATCTGCCGAAGAACTTTCAATGGGTTGTCTACGAATTGCCGGCGATCGCCGAGGCCGGGCGCAGGCGGGCTGAAAAGGACGGCCTCGATCAACTGCATTTCGTCGACCGGCTGGAAAATGCGCCAGGCATGTCGGTGTTTCTTGGCTCCGGCCTGATGCAGTATCTCGATGTTCCGCTGTCGTCTGTCCTGACCAGCCTGCCGCATCTGCCGCAGCACCTGCTGCTCAACAAGGTTGCTTTTCGCAAAGGTGGTCCGATCGTCACGCTAGAACGCATAGGCAAGGCCTATGTACCCTATCAGATGCGCGATGAAGGCGATTTCGTTCGTGATCTGGAGCAACTGGGCTATCGTCAGGTGGATCGCTGGAGCATTGCGGCGCTATCGCATGTGATCGAGACCCATCCGGAACTGGGAGCAAGCGACAATGCGGGCTTCTACTTCCGCCTTCAGCCGATGTAGGGCGGGGCGCTCCCGTGCATGATAGGGGGGCGGAGCCTGTGCCCGGCTATAGCCTTTGACTGGCAACGTCGCCAACATCGAGCCCCGGGAGTGGACCGCTGGGAAACGCACCCTGTTGCGTCATGTCGCTGGCGCGGTCGAGAACATCCCCATACAGCACCAGTAGCGCTTCGATCCAGGACGCATGGGTAGAGGCCAGCGCTGGTGCATGGTCACGGCAATTGTCGGCAAACCTTCGAATAAGGACATCATCGCCTGCCATCTGGCGCAGGCGCGCGGCGAGGGCCTCCAGGTTGCCATGGGCAAAGGCGAAGCCGCAGCCGAGCTGCGCAATCTCGGTGCTCAACAAGGCCGAATCCGGAATGATCACCGGAATGCCGCTCGAAACCGCTTCCAGGGCGGCAAGGCTGAAGGGTTCCGGAACTCGCGATGAAATCACCAGGGCGCGTGCGCGCTGCATGATCTGGCGCAGGCCCTCGCGTGATTGCCAGCCATGAATCACCACTTCCGGATACCCGCGCTCCAGCACGGCCCGTCCGGGACCATCGCCGATGACCTCGAGCTTGACATTGGCCATGCGCGCCGCACGGGCGGCTTCTTCAAAGCCTTTCTCCGGCTCGAGACGGCCGATGAAGAAGAAGGTGTTGTGTTCCGACGGGTCCTTGGGGATGCGGAAGAACGGTTCCACCGGATTTCGAATGGTCACGACCCGGTCGGTATTCATGCCGGATTGCTCGAAACGCGTCCGCATGCGCTCGTGTACCACGACAATATTCGCCGGCATGTTCTGGATGGCGTAAAAGTGTTCCCGCAGCAGGTGGCGTGCGGTGCGCCACAGCTTCTGCTGATATCCCCGCTTGTCGCACTGGCTCATGACGCATTGCGCAGACATCGGACGAAGCTGACAGATATGATCAGTCCTGTAATTGGTGAAACCGCCATTGGGGCAGGCGAGAAAATAGTCATGGGCGTGGAGAATCGTCCTCTGCCGAACACCCGACAGGGCCCGGAAAATGGAAGGGGACAGGATCTTCGACCAACCATGCACGTGATAGATCGTGGAAGGGGTGTCTTTTTCTCGAATGAGTTGATCGAGCGCCGCGAAGGCCTTGGCATTGTACAGGCCACTTGCGAAGGCGGAGAGCTTGCCCTGTTGCACCAGAGGCTTGCCGGCAAGCCCGATCGTGTCCGGTACGGGCAAATCGGTCTCCGGCTGGTCGCCACAGAGATAGGTGACATTGAGACCCTGCTGGCTGAATAGTTTCGCAGACAGGATCGCTAGGTTGGATGCGCCTCCGACCATAGCCGAACGGTCGTTGATGATGACGACACGGTCGGGAGTTCGCTGCGCCATGACTAATCCATGTTCTCTATGTTTTGTGGCGCCAGCCGTCCGCTGACCAGATGGCGCAGTGCCAGCAGATTGCCATTGAGCCGCCCCTTGCGATCAATCCACGGCTCGGGACGCCAGACCTTGAAGAGGTTGGCGAGCAGGTTACGACCCATCTGGTGGGCAGCATGGCGTAAGCTCATGGTCTCCTTGCGCATCAGGTAGATCGGATTGGCGATCTGGGAATAGCCGAACCGCAGGCTCGACGTGCGGCCGACCTTGGTGCCCAGATGCACGCCGATCAATCGCGGCGAACTTACGACGCGGCCGTAGCGTGCCGCGACTCGGCTGAAATCGACATCCTCGAGCCAGCCGTAAAGCGGCAGGTTTTCGTCAAAGCGCAGGCTGCCGATATGTACGGCCGACATGCGGACCGCCAGATTGCAGCCATAGCCGCTATAGGCCGTGCAGGCGGGAGTAGCCTCGCTCGGTTCCGGATTGTTGCGCAACAATTCCAGCCCCTTCGTTACCGATATTCCCGGCCCGGTTATGCCATCGGCAATCACCGTTCCGGTCGAGATGTCGACATCCGGGTTCTTGAGGAAAAGCTGTTCCATTTCAGCGAGATAACTGGGTGCCAGCAGAAAATCATCGTCGAGAAACAGGACGACATCAGCATCCGGCACGGCATCGAGGATCGCGTTTCGCTGTTTGCAGCTGCCGCGTTGAGAGACCAGAACCCGAACGGGACAGGGCAGGCGGGACAAGGCCTTTGTGTCGACGTCGTCTGTCGTCGGAACACAGATGACGATCTCATCCGGCTGCCGCGTCTGTCGTGCAATGTGGGGGATGACGGCCGTGATGATGTCACGGCGTCCGGCGCTCGGAATACCGACCACGATCGCCATTCCGGAGACCGGCATGGCGGTATTGTTTCGTGCCAGGGCCTGTGCTGTTTCCACGGTCATCGGGACGGTCCTCCGAGAAGAGCCAGAGTCCGCTTCGGCTTCGTCTCGCTTCGGTTTGAGATCACGCCGAGCAAGGCAATGCGGGAGCGGCCAAAGGCCTTCAACGCATCCGAGAGACGTTCGATTGTCAGCTTTCTGGTGTTGCCGATAACAAGGATGATCCCATCGACATAGGAACAGATCGCACGGGTGTCGGCAGACTCTTCAAATCCGGACATATCGACGATGATCACCTTGTATTGTCGCCGAAGTTTCGCCAGCGCCTCTTTCAGCGCGGAGAGATGCCCATACCGGTAGGGCGTGGCGGCTGAACGTCTGGTCTGCTCTACGGTCAGCAGTGGCACGGGAATGGCCGCGTCCGTCGCCGCATGTTCGGGGTCGTGTTCGAGATAGGTGCGCTCGCTGTAGCGAGCGCTGCGCATCAACCGTGACCCGCCAAGCCCGTCTGCGGGATCACCAAGGGCGGCCGGGTGGATCGGCTTGAGGGCGAAGTCGGGGGCTGCATTCACCGCAAGCCTGGTCAATCGCGCCGCGACAAAATCAGCATCGACCAAAAGCACCGACTGGCCCTCGTTCTGATAGAGCTGCGCCAGGTTCGTCGCAATTGTCGTTTTGCCTTCGCCAGAGCCGACCGACGTGATGCCGATCACGACCGATCCGTTGGCCGGTACGATCGAATCCAACGAGTTCTTCACGCTCCGCAGAGCCTCGGAGAATGGCGAATATGGCATGTCCAGAATCGATCTCAACGGCAGGACCGACGCCGGGAGACCGTTTGACTGATTTTTGGCCGAAAGCTGCGGCTTGTACACCGGGACATGGCCAAGTGAGGCAATGCCAAGTTCGCGCTGCAGGCGCTCGCTTGTTCCGGCTCTGCGGTCCAGCCCACTGCGCAAGACAGCAGCCAGCAAGCCGAACGAAAGGCCCAGCATCAGCGAAAACGGCAGGATGACCGAGGGTTTCGGCCAGTCTCGACCGAACGGCTCGGTGGCGAACGCCACGATGCGGGCCTTGCCGAGTGGAAAAGATTGGGTCTGGAAGGCGCCGACGAACTGCTGGAGAATGCTTTCGTAGAGGCGCCTGTATGTGTTTGCCCGGCTTTCTATCTCTGCAAGCTCGACGCGTGCGATATTCTTGTCGGCACCCTGGCTGTTGGCGGCGGAGAACTGCTGCTCTGCCAGGGTCTCTCGCGTGCGCGCAATCTCCAGGTTCGAGCGATAGAGGCCTTCGACCTGGCGCAGTTCGCTGCGGACCGAGGCTTGTATGCGCGCTATATCGGCTTCGGCGGCGGTAATTGCCGGGTTGCCGTTGCTGTAGCGATCCTTGAGGCTTTCGAGACGGGTTTGCGCCAGACGCATGTCGTCACGCAGTTTCTGGATCTGCGGATTGTTGGCGATCTCGGGCAGGTTCGCATCGGTGGAATTGCTCTCGATCAGCTTGCTCAAGGTGGTCAGTTTGGCCGAGGCGTCCGCGGTTGCAGCCCTGGCAGCAAGCATCTGGCTGCTGACTTCGGCCAATTGCTGCTGATCAAGCGACGTGGCGTTTGCCATCGCCGTGATGTCGTGTTCGTTGCGATACTCTTCTGCCGCCAGCGCGGCCTCGCGTGCCTTGCGACCGACATCGATCAATCGACCTTCGAGCCATTGCGCACCCTGCTTGGCGGCGGCGGCGCGATCGTTCATGCCATTGCGAATATAGGCTTCGGCCAAGGCATTGGCGGTTCTCGCGGCCTTTTGCGGGTCGCCGGAACGATAGCCGATCTCCAGAACATAGGACTGGCCGACACGACGGACGGTTACCCGCGACAGGAAACCGTCCATCGTGCGTCGCATCCGCTCTTCGTCGGTGGGCGGCCCCTGCTCTTCGTCCTCGGAGCCGGTGACGGTCTCGATTGCCGAAGTGACAAATCCGCGCAAGGTCGATTGCCAGGATCGGTTGCTGACGATTTCCGGATCCGACATCAAGCCGAGCTTTCGGATGACGTCTTCGGCGATCGCCTCCGATTTCACGATTTCGACCTGGCTTGCTATTTCCGCCGCCTCGATGATCACGGTGCCGGTCGTCGCATCCTGGGAGACGATGCGGCCCTGTTCGGGGTCGATGACGAGACGTGCCGTTGCCTCATAACTGGACGGTGTATTGACGGTGTAGAGAATACCCAGGCCGAGACCGGCACTGGTCGACAGCGCAATGACCGGGATATTCTTCTTCAGGAAGTTGAAAATGTCTCGGAAGGACAGATATTCCTTGCGCTGATCTTCCCTCCTCTCGATCGGAGGGTAGGTCTCGATCGTTCCGAACTCATGGAGCCCCATGGGTTTCTCCCTGTTTTTCCTCAGCGATTGCGGTCATGGCTATTGAGATGGCCCCGTTGCGGGGGGTGATTGCTGAGCAACCGTCATGCTTGACGAGATGTCGTAGCGCACATCGAGCACATCGCCCGGAGCAAGGCTGGCCGTTTGCGGGAGCTTGGTGGGTACGCCCGAGCCGCCCAGGCGGGTGACCCAGTATTCCAGCGGCTGCAGGTCTCCGGCGGCCATTGCCGCATCCCGCGAGACAGAGGCGCCGGTAGCCTGGAGAAGATCGATCACCGTGTTGCGTTTCAGCTTGGTGTCCTCGAGTTCGGCAAGCACGTCCTGAAGGTCACGCCCAGCTTCGGTTCGCCGCTGCCCCCTCAAGGTGATCGCATCCCTTTGTGTTTCACTCAGCTTCTGTTTCGCGCGCATCGCGGCGATCACCAGATCGAGCTTGTTGCTGCTCAGGTCGGCGACGACACGCTCAAGTGACGTTTCTCGCGATTTGGCCAATGTTCCGGAATCGACGAGCGAGGCAATGCTTGCCAGTTCGTCCTGGGCGATCTTGATCTGGCGGTCCTGAACTGCGGTCTTTTCGTCCAGAACGCTGATTTCATTCTGCAACAGCACCTGGAGTTCGGTGAGCGACGCGAGCTGGCGTTTCAACGCTTCCGCACGTGCTACAAACAATGCGCCTTCGCTGTCCATCACGAGCCTGCCGGCACTGCCATCGCGGGCATTGACGAGTTCGGCGGGGAACTCGACCTTGGTGCTATCCTTGAGTTCGGCTTCCAGTCGTGCGCGTTTTGCCATCAACTGTTTCAGCGCCAGGTCGTATCGGTTGAGTTCACCGGCATATTTGACCTGTTCAAGGTCCCAGGATCCGTTTGGATTTGCCCGCCGCTCACGTCCGCCGGCCATGGCGACGGCCTGGGTAATCGTCAGTCCCGGTCGGTATTCCAGCTCACCTGGTTTTGCGACCACGCCGGAGACGTAGAACATTGGGTACCGAACGACTTCGACGGTTGCCACCGGCGGTGCGGAGAGCCCGGTCTTGTTTTTCAGCAGCTCCCCGATCCTGAGTGCCACGGTGCTCGGCGTGTCGTCGCCAACCGGAAACTCACCGAGCAGGGGCACGGCGACGGTTCCGGCTGGCGATACCGAATATTCTCCGTTGAGTGCTGTCCATTCCTTGTATTCGCCTGTGGAGGCAACCCATTCGACGATCGTTACCTTAATACGGGTCTGGGGCCGCAGGCGCTCTTCCGCGATTGCAGTGCCGGACATGGCAGGAAGCACGGCCATTGCGGGCAGGGCGAGCAGGGCTGCAAGGGCGAAGCGCGTGAGCGGTCGGCGCCGGGATGCGGCCAGCCGTTGTGGTGCTGGATCGTTACTTGGCCCTGAATTGCGATATGGCATGGCGCAGCCTCTTGAGGGGTGGCGTCGCGGCCAGCCGGATCCTGATGGACGCCGACAGACATGGCGGTACCTTATTGCTCCATCATCGCGTCGATATGCGCTGAGTAAATTCTCTTGCCGTCGGTTCGTGACTAGTCACTTTTGGTAGGAGGGACTAAGCCTCCACCCCGATTGGATGAGTTCGGACCCGGCCGGGTAGGGTGTGCGTGCTTCGTTTGGCTATGAGTTTGGTTTCTTCGCTTTCAGATCCGTCCCTTTGATCAGGTCGGCAGACCTAAGTGGGTTCTGGGCGGGCGGCATGGCGAGCGCGTAGCGTCGCGCCAAAGTCGAGGAAGGGAACAGCCCATGCGGGTGGCGATCATTCACTATTGGCTCGTATCGATGCGCGGCGGCGAGAAAGTGATCGAGGCCTTGTGCGATATGTACCCGGACGCGGACATATTCACGCTGGTATGCGATCGCGACAAGCTGTCCGAGAAGATCCGGCGCCATCGGATCTTTACTTCGTTTCTGCAGCGCATTCCCGGCGCAAAAAAACACTATCAGTCGCTACTGCCATTGATGCCGTTTGCTCTGGAGAGCTTTGATCTGCGGGACTACGATCTGATCATCTCGAGCGAATCCGGGCCCGCAAAAGGGATTATCCCTCCGCCCCATGCGGTGCATGTTTGCTATTGCCATTCGCCGATGCGCTATCTGTGGGATCACTACCATTTCTATCGTGGCAATGCCGGTCTGGCGGCGCGGATCATGATGCCGCTGCTGGCGCCTGTGTTGCGCGCGTGGGACGCGAATTCGAGCCTCCGGGTCGATCGTTTCGTTGCAAACTCGCACCATGTCGCAAATCGCATCGGAAAATATTACCGGCGTTCCTCCGTCGTCGTCTATCCGCCCGTCGCTGTCGATGAGTTTGCACCCAGCGCAGAACTGGGTGATTTCTATCTCTGCGCCGGCCAGATCGTCCCCTACAAGCGCATCGATCTTGCCGTGCGTGCCTTCACCAGCATGAATCGCAACCTGGTGGTGCTGGGCGGCGGAGATGACCGGGAGATCGAGGCGCTGAAGCGCGAGGCGGGACCGACCATCCGATTTGTCGGCCAGGCTTCGTTTGCGGACCTCCGGTCGCATCTGGCCCGTTGCCGCGCGTTGATTTTTCCGGGTGAAGAGGATTTCGGCATTGTTCCGGTCGAGGCGATGGCAAGCGGAAGGCCTGTGATCGCCTATGGTCGCGGCGGCGCCATGGATACCGTGGTCCACGGTCATACCGGCATCCTGTTCAAGGAGCAGTCGATTGAATCGCTGGTCGATGCGGTCGAGATCTTCGAAGCAATGGAACATCGGTTCCGGCCGGAGGCCATTCAGATGCACGCTTCGCAGTTCAGCGTGCTGAACTTCAAGTCGGGCATGAAAAAGGTGATAGACCAGGAGATCGCGAGGCGCGTCTCCTTGGTTGAACCGACAACATTCGGCGCATCGATGTCATCGCTGTTCGACGAAGCCGGGCATGTGCCGTTGCACTAGCCCGGCTTGAATATCGTATCGGTATGTTTCTCCAAGCAACCAACCACGAATTGTTTGCAGCACGCTTACTTCAGCTTGAAAGCAACCTGGGTCCGGTTGGTAACGTTCAGCTTCTTCATGATATTACGGATATGGACCTTCACCGTGCTCTCGCAGAGGTTCATTTCATAGGCGATGATCTTGTTGGCTTTGCCGCGTCTCAGGGCTTCGGCAACTTCGATCTCACGCGGCGTGAAGCTTTCGTTGAGATAGCTCGACCCCTTGACCACCGAGTTCAGGGCTTCCCGATTGGCAAGCAGGCTGCTGACAGGAATGAACACGCCGCCGGCGCGGGCCAGCGAGATTGCCTCTGCCGCTACGCTGATGTTGACGCTTGTCGGAATATAACCGCGCGCGCCGCAATCGATTGCCTTGAGGATGTCTCCAAGGTCATCCGATTCTGCGATGACGATCACCGGGCTGAGCTTGAAGGCGGCGGCCGCACGCTCGATCTTGTCGCTGGCGCTTGGCTCGTTGGTCTTGCCTCCGGCCACCACGAGAAGGACCGCGGATGGCTCGCTCTGCATCTGCCGCTTGCGCCAATCCTCGATCGATCCTGCGGTGACGATCCGCATCGCGGGATCATAGGTCGAGAGGCTGCGGGAGAGGCACTCGCGATCGAGCACACGGCTGTCAAGGATTAGAACGTATTCATCGGTCTTGGCATCCAGCACCGGGCTGGTGGCAAGCGAGCTGATGAAATCTATATCGGCCTTCGATACTGTATCGATATTGTGTGAGGTCGACGCATATGCACTCATTTTAAACCCCTCAATTCGTTTGGCTTTGCCGTTGCTGCGGCGCAAAAGAATCCCCTTCGTTACCCGGTCGAGTAACGACGATCTGCTTTGACGGTTACTGTCAATTTATACAGGTGATTTTTTCACAGTTTTATTAGCGTTGCATTAACCTAAGTTAAGTCTGTACGCCAAAAGCCGTATTTCGACCAAAAATGGCCGCAATATTGTGAGTGGCTTGGTTAACTTCACCAATTAAAGTGCAAGTGGAGTTTTGGTACTGCTCTGTTCTTGTTATTATTGTTCCATCATCTTTGTGATGGAACATTCTCAGAGACATGACCGGTCAGGTAGCTGGAGTCGAAGTCAACGATCTCTATCAGCTTGCGACGATTGAGGAATTCAACGATTCCATTGCGGAAAGAAAGCAGGCCCGCAAGTCTCATTTCCTTGAGAACGCGGTTGATATGCACGGTAGACAGGCCCAGCGCATCGCCGATTTCCGACTGTTTCAGCGGACACTCGAAGCCGTCGAGATCGGGACGTGAGGCGCCTCCCGCGCGCACAGCCAGCTCAAGCAGCAGATGACCTGTCCTGCCGAAGGCGTCACGGCGGCCAATGCTTGCAAGACGCTCGACGATGCGGGCATGCCGTTTCATCATCTCGATCGTCATGATCAGGGGTAGTTGTGTCGAAGCCTCGCCGGCCTTGGCGGACAAATGTCCGACAAACTCGTAGCATTTGACGTTGGAGATGGTCTGCACGGTCTCCTGGGCTATCGCGGCCGATGCCGACGACAGGACGTCTCCGTGCAAAGAAAAATCGGTGACGATGCGGGTTCCGTTCGCCATCGTTTTACTGGAGACCACCCAACCACTGTTGATAAACAGAATTCGGGACACTTCGCATTCCGGATCGAAGATGGTCGTTCCGGCAGCATAATTGCGCAACACGGCGCCTGTCAGCTTCGGGCTATCTTTTTGATAGTCGAAGCTGAGTGCTGGTCTGCTGTCTAAATGATGTTCTAGCCCCATTTATTAGCCCACCCGTCCAAGACCCCCAAGGACTAAGGGAATTTTTACCACAAAATACTTGGCCATCATAATCACTTTCGGTAGTGAACTGTCATCTTGGTTACCCATCGAGGTTAACCTGAACTCTCGACAAGCAGTTTTGTTCTGTTTGTGGGTGGGGTCATGGAATGCAGGCACGCATGTAACGTCTCGATACCGGCTGCTGCTGCCGCCAGTGTTTCCTCACGACGGGCATCGGTGATACCGTTGCCTTCCGCCAGCTTGATCAGGGCTGCTATGTGTGCAGGCGTCGCCGAAGGGCCTGCGGCAAAAAATGTTTCGCGCCCGACAGACTTGAAAAAACTAGCGACTTTGGGATCCCAGCCTAGACCCACATGGGGAATTGCCAGCGAATAGGCGGCAATACAGGCGTGCAGGCGATGCGCCAGGACGACGGAGACCGATCGCAGAATGTCGATCAGTTCCTCGGGTTTTTCCGGACGCCCGGCCAGGTTGAGCCAATTTCTGGCTCTGTAGGCCTGCATCGTCTTTTCGTCCAGCAACCGTTCGGCAAAGGCCTGATCTTCTCTCGCTCCGTTGCAGAAAAGCCGAATGTGATAACCGGCCTCGATCAACTGCCGTATCAATGCCCGATATTCTTCGACGGTTTTGAGCGCGATGTCGGACGCAGGCCCACCGGCATGCCGCTGAAGGATGACGGGATCCGTCACGCAGATGCCGGCATAAGCGGGCGGACTGCTGCGATCGCCGACGGGTGCCGCATGTGGCAAGCTACGGGTCAAAAGGCCCGGATCCGGCAGTACGATGGGCGACATTCCTGGCGGAAAATGCCGCTTCCAGTGCCGAAGCGCCAGTTCGTCGCGGACTGAAAGATGGATCAGATGCGTCTCTTCAAGGCGCCCGAAAAGCTGGCGGGCTTCCCGCGACCAGTGTCCACTGACGCCAACGGCATAGACCGCCAGAGGCTTGCCGCTTTTGCGGATGCAATCGAGCAGTGTGCCAATCTTGAGCGGAAAGTTGAGGTCGTCATCCTGAAACAGATTGCCGCCGCCCACGACCACAGCATCGGCATTGTCGATCTTCATCGACCAATCCTTTGCAAGCTTTTCCAGTTTGGATCGAAGCATGGCCTTGACCGCCAGCCGACGGGCGAAAGGGGGAAGCACATGCAGGGCACGGATGGCAAGCTGGCGGCGGGAATGCGTTGTGCCGAAACCGGTACGTCCGGCAAGATCGATGGTTTCCACCTGCATGCCGGGATAATTCGACAGGGCCGTCTCCAGGCATTGCGCCAGAAGCCCGTCTCCAAGGTTCTCACTGAACTTTACGTTGAAAACCAGGACCTTCATGATGGCTCCGCGATATCGACGGGCTGGCGCACATCGTGAGGTATGATCCTGGACGTACGGGCTGGTGCCCGGCCCAGGCTGATGGCGGCGATGCTGCCGGCAATCAGATAGAACAGCAAGCCAAGGTCGTAGACCGTGCCTGAGGTGCAGGCGCCGATCAGGAGGGCAATCAGTCCGCATTTCCCGGCGCGCATCGCCGCATTGGCCATATAAGCGTCATTCTCGGTTGGACGCGGTTGCCGCGCAGCCAAGATGGAACCGGTGAAGACCACAAAAAGGATGAAACCCGGCAGGCCGACATTCGAGAGCAGCACGAGAATGAAGCTGGAAGCGCGCGCGCTGCCTAGACCGGCTCCGATACCGAACGTATTGATAAAGGCCTCATAAGCCATGGCATTCCACAGGAACCGCTCCTTGCCCGATTGGCTGTCGGCCTTCGACAGCAGCATCATGTCGAGAAATTCGTGAACCTGGTCGCCAACGCTTGGAAACAGGATAAAAATCGACACCAGCGCCACGGGAATAACCAGCAGGCAGCCGGCGAGAAACACGGGCCGACCGCTGGTGACCGGAGAGGCTGAGCCGATCCAGGACCGGATCCATAGAAAAGGGATGACGATGGCAAGACCGACAAGGGCGGTCGCGGAGGTCGACAGAAGCAGCGATAGAAGCAGGAGCGCCGTCAGGATGCCGGTTGCCCAGGAACGGACCCGATCGAGCCAGAGACTCGTGATGATGGCAAACAGCACCAGCGTATATTCAGAAAACGCCGAGGCTTCCGCGAATGTGCCGGAGATCCGCTTCAGCCCACCCTTTTCCGCCGCGGTCAGAAGCGCATAATTGGCGGTTCGAACAAAGCTGAGCAGATATTCGGTGCCGGTGAAGTAGGTGACCACGTCGGCAATCGCAAAACCGATATCGGCAGTCGCAACGATGATGATCGCGGTAACCAGATAGGCTGGCTTTCCGAGATGGCGAAAATAGGCAAAGCTGACGGCAAATGTGATCAATCCACCGAGTGCATAGACGGCCTGGGTGATATTGCTGGCCGAAAATCGCAGCGGCGACAGGGCAATCACGTTTCTGGAACTGGTGACCCGTTCGACCTTCATCGTTTCGGTCACCCCCTCGAACACACGGGGGAAATAGATCGCGCTGAAAATACCGAGCAAGGTCAGGATCAGCAGCCAGAAGCCCGGACTTTGGGGCCGCAGCGCCGACATCATGTAACCTTCCCCTGTGGCCATGAAGACCCGCAGCGTGAAGAACACCAGCAGAAGATTGGGCACGAGTATCGATGCGCCGCCCAGCATAGGCAGGCTGATGGCGGCTGCAGCGCCGAACAGCGTCGAAAAGACCATAAATGGAAAGGCCCACGCCACAGGCGCTGCCAGGATGAACAGCCCGGCAAGCACTGTGACCAGCCCCATCAGCTCAAGGCTCATTTCGCTCCGCTTCCCGCTTCACAAATTCCCGTAGAGATTGTATCCACATTTTGTCGTGAAATCCAGCCATCCCACATGGATCCGCATTCGCGCCTTGCCCTGCAGCAGTTTCCAAACGCCCGGGAGCAATCTTTTATCCACCTTGGGAAATTATCATACGGCCAGTTCTGGGTATTTACGCCTTCTCTAAGCCTAATTGGGTAGCCGGAGCGCCAAAGTCGTCTCTCTTTTTTCCGGTGTGACACGGCTATTCATTTGATATGTCCAGTTTAGTCCACCGATCCGTTCGCAGATACGAGAACACAATCCTTGATGCGTATTTCGTCAAGTCTTGTGCGGCGCTGGTTCTGCTGTCCCTGCTGGTTGGACCGGCGTGGAGTGATCCGGGTGTCGAAGGCGATACCGGTGATGCCGTCGATCCGGCGACTTTGTCCCTGACATTTGCCGAGGAGTTCGACACGCTCGATGTGTCCGAATGGGGCCCTGGCACGCGGTGGATCGCCCATACGCCGTGGTCGGGCGATTTCGGCGGTGCGCGGTTTTCCGCCCCGATGGAGGGCTTTCCCTTCACCACGGAGCAAGGCGTTTTGCGCATCGAGGCCAGCCGCGACAAGGCCGGCAAATGGCGATCGGGGCTCTTGGCCTCGGTCGATCCGAAAGGCAAGGGCTTTGCCCAGCAGTATGGTTATTTCGAAATGCGGGCGCGCCTGCCGACCGGTCCCGGTGTCTGGCCGGCCTTCTGGTTGATTGGTCTCGACCGTTCCAAGTCGACGGCGGAAGTCGATGTGCTGGAATATTACGGGGACAAGCCCGGCGGCTATTCCTCGGCGGCGCATGTCTGGCACCGTGACGCACCGCCAGCTTCCAAGGGCAAGCGGATCAATGTCTTCAAGGATGCGGATCCGACCGCCTATCATACTTATGGCGTGAAGATCGATCCGATGTTCATCCGGATGTATTTTGACGGACAAATGGTCTGGAAGACGGAAACCCAGCCGCAGCATCGCCAGCCAATGTATGTTCTGCTCAACCTCGCGCTGGTCGACGAGGAGACGCGAAACCTGGCGGCCGATCCATCCTATATGTTTGTCGATCACGTCCGTGCGTATTCCATCGACTGACGCACCTTCCCACAAGCGCCGATCCACGACATCCCCGCTTTGACGCTCAGCGTTGAGGCTAGGGGTTGTTTAGATAATTTATTGCAACCCTGCATCGATTGGGTCCGGAGCCTAGCCAAATGGATTAGGTCGATGCGCTGATCGGTCGGCTGCTTCCACCCAATGACCAGCTTTCCATTTTATCGCCCCGTGAAATTCTGGGCACCGAGGGAAGGCCGCTTTCAAAGCCTTGCTGATGCAGGCGGGCATGGGGTTCCGCATGGATCGCGCAAGCAGTGGCAAGGCAGGGGAAACCGATGAGTGAAGTCCACGGCAAGAATGGTGCAGATGTGACGCCAAAGGAAATTGGACCGGCAAAGGTCCGCTACGACAAGGCACGCGGCATTCCCGAGATTGTCAGGCAGCATGCCATTTCAGCGCCGGACACGATTGCGGTCATTTCCGACGATACGAGATTGACCTATCGCGAACTGGATCGGCTGTCGGACGCATTGGCGGCCTATCTGATCGACAATGGCGTCGAAAAGGGCGACGTGGTGTGCCTTCTCGTCCCACGGGCACTGACGACCGTGGTGGCCAAACTCGCCATCCTCAAGGCCGGCGCCGGCTACCTGCCCGTCGATCCGGCCTATCCGACCGACCATCTGCAGTATGTGCTGGAAGAGTGCCGCCCCAAGGTGATCTTTACCGATGCCGGGCAGGGACCGGATGTCGACGCATTGGCTGCGACCGGCGGCCGGGTTGTCGATCTGCCGAGCCTTATTCCGGAGCTCGGCACGCGTGATGTCGAAAATCTGCCCGCCGTCCATGGTGGCGACCTTGCCTATGTCATGTACACCTCCGGCTCTACCGGGCGCCCGAAAGGGGTTGCGGTCTCGCACCGGGGTATCACACGCCTGGTCCTCGAACAGAATTTCATCGATTTTCGCCCCGGTGACATGGTTCTTCATGCCACCACGATTTCCTTCGATGCGTCGACCGTCGACGTCTGGGGCACCCTGCTGAACGGCAGCACGCTCGTGATCGTGCCGAAGACGAGTTTCTCGCTCACGGATATCCGCGATCTCGTGCGCAAGCACGACATTACCTTCATCAATTTCACCACGGGTCTGTTCAATCTGTTTGCCGATCATGCCGATGGCGGCCTGCCCAGCCTGCGCCAGGCGATCTTCGGTGGCGAAGTTGCATCGGCGGCGCATGTGCGACGCTTCCTTGCAGCCTATCCGAACTGTGTATTGACCAATGTCTACGGCCCGACGGAAGCGGCCTGCATCGCAACCACCTACACGGTGCCGCGGGATTTCGAGGCGGCTGAGCTGCCCATCGGTCGCGCCATCGCCCATACCGATGTCTTTCTGCTGGACGAAGAGATGCAGGTGGTGCCGGCCGGCACTGAAGGCCAGATCGCGATTGCCGGCGACGGCCTTGCCATCGGTTATTTCAAGCGCCCAGATCTGACCAAGGAGCGGTTTGTCACGATTGAGACCAGCGGTGGTCCGCTGCGCTGCTATCTCACCGGTGACCTTGGTGTGGCTGACGGCGACGGTCTCTTTCACTTCAGGGGCCGTCGGGACCGACAGGTCAAGATAAACGGCAAGCGCATCGAGCTGGAAGAAATAGAAGCAGCACTGCGTCGTCATCCCCGTTTGCTGGAGGCGGTGGTCGAATGCCGCGAACCGGGCGGCATCAAGCGGATCATCGCCTATCTGCGGCCGCGCGACCCGCAGGACCTCGGCAATTCCAATCTTGTGCCTGCGGTGATGGAACGGCTGCGCAACACGTTGCCGGCCTATATGATACCGAGCGCTGCCATGGTGCTTGCCGAATTCCCCCTGACGCGTGCCGGCAAGATTGACCGGTCGCGGCTGCCGATGCCGCCGATCGAAGGGGTAAAACCCATCGTTCCCGAAAGCCGGAGCGAGGAGGTTCTGACCCGTTTGTGGCGGGAAGCCCTGGGCCTCGAAGCTATTCCGGTCGACAGGAATTTTTTCGACCTCGGCGGTACATCATTGCAGCTGATGAGGGTGCATGCCGGATTGGAAGTCGAACTGGGGCTGCGCTGCGAGGTTCTGGCACTTTTCAAACATCCGACGGTTCGGGAAATGGCCAGCTTCCTTGATGGCCGAACCATGAGTGCGCCCCGCACGATGACCGCCGACCAGCG
Source organism: Rhizobium sp. SL42 (assembly GCF_021729845.1). Taxonomy (NCBI): domain Bacteria; kingdom Pseudomonadati; phylum Pseudomonadota; class Alphaproteobacteria; order Hyphomicrobiales; family Rhizobiaceae; genus Rhizobium; species Rhizobium sp. SL42. The sequence continues at coordinate 227,782 of NZ_CP063398.1, read as the reverse complement.
CGCCGCCCTTCAACGAAAAACGATGTCGCAATTTCGACGGAGCACTCCATGAGAGAGGACGATCGGTCCGCGCGTTACCAGTCGGGGGACGCGGACGAGGACAACGGTAACCTGCCCGATGGAATTGCGATCATAGGCATGTCCGGCCGCTTCCCCGGGGCTTCAGACGTCGATGCCCTCTGGCAGCTCGTCGAACGCGGCGGCAATGCCTTCAGGATCTTTTCCGCAGACGAGATCGAGGATAGCTTTACCGACGAGGAACGGGCCTCGCCGGACTATGTCGCCTGTCGTCCCCATCTTGAGGATGTTGACCAGTTCGACGCCGAATTCTTTGGCATGTTCGCGCGCGAGGCGGCACTGACGGATCCTCAGCACAGGATATTCCTGGAGCTGTGCTGGGAAGCACTGGAGATCGCCGGCTACGATCCCTACCGCAATCCCGGTGTGGTCGGCGTGTTTGCCGGCTGTTCGATGCCCACCTATCTGCTCAACAATGTGATGGCAGACAGGGCGGCGGTCGAGGAAGTGACGTCCAACTACCAGATCGGCTGCTACAACCAGCTCATTGGTTCGCTCGGCGACGCACTGGCCACCCGCATCGCCTACAAGTTCAATTTGCGTGGTCCCGCCTTCACGCTGCAATCGGCCTGCTCGACCTCTCTGCTTGCGGTTTCCCAGGCCTGCCAGAACCTCCTGACCTACAGTTGCGACATGGCGCTGGCTGGTGGCGTGTCGATCACGATGCCGCAAAAGCGTGGCTATATCTACCAGGAAGGCGGCATGGTTTCGCGCGATGGCGTGTGCCGGCCCTTCGATGCCGAGGCCTCCGGGACCGTGTTTGGCAGTGGTGCCGGGGTCGTCCTGCTGAAGCGCCTCGAGGATGCCATCAACGATGGCGACCTGATCTACTCGGTGATCCGGGGCTATGGCATCAACAATGACGGATCTGACAAGATCGGCTTCACCGCGCCCAGTTCCGAAGGCCAGGCAGAGGCGATCGGGGCCGCCATTGCACGCGCCGGTGTCGATCCTTCGACAATCGGATATGTCGAATGCCATGGAACGGCCACCCCTCTCGGCGATCCGATCGAGTTCTCCGGTTTGAAAGGGGCTTTTGCGGAAGTCACGGGCAAGAGCGACACCTGCGCGCTGGGCTCGCTGAAGGGCAGTATCGGCCATCTGGATGCCGCAGCCGGCGTGTCGGGCCTGATCAAGGCGACGATGGCATTGCATCATCGCAAGATACCGGCCATGCCCAATTTCAAGTCGCCCAATCCGCGCATCAATCTGCAGGATACGCACTTCTATATACCGACCGAGACCCGCGATTGGCCCGAGACGGATACGCCGCGGCGGGCAGGCGTGAGCGCATTCGGGGTCGGCGGCACGAATATCCACCTCGTCCTCGAAGAGGCACCAGCCTCTCATCGCGTCGATGCTGCCCAAGCCACCGGACCGTTCATCCTGCCGCTGTCCGCACGGTCGGACGCCGCCCTGTCGGATATGCGCCGGAACCTCGCCGCCTATCTCGAAAAGAACAACAGTCTGCCGCTGTCGCAGGTTGCAAGAACGCTGCAGCAGGGGCGGCACGATTTCAAGACACGAACTGCCGTTGCCGTAACCTCCGTTGCGACCGCTGTCGAGCAACTTCGCGCTGAGACTCTGGTAAGCGGCGTTGCGGAAGACAGGCCGCCACCGGTCGTTTTCATGTTTCCCGGGCAGGGCTCGCAATATGTCGGCATGGGGGCCGCGCTGTATGCCAGCGAACCCGAGTTCGCGCGCTGGATAGACCGCGGTACCGAATTGCTCAAGATGCGCTTCAACGTCGACGTGCGTGACTACATCTGCCACACCGGGCCGGTGAGCGCGGCAATGGCAGCGGAACAGCGTGAAACCCGCATCGCTCAACCGTGCCTCTATCTGGTCGAATACGCTTTGGCTCAGTTGTGGATGAGCCGTGGCCTGAAACCCGATGCCATGATCGGGCACAGTGTCGGGGAATTTGTCGCTGCGACGCTTGCCAATGTCATTTCGTTCGAAGACGCGCTGACAATGGTGGCCGCGCGTGGCCAGCTGATGCAGAACCAGGCGCCCGGCGCCATGCTTTCGGTTCGCGCGGCGCCGGAGACGCTGCTCGGCTATCTGCGGGGAGGGGCCGAGATCGCGGCCATCAACGCGCCGAAACTCTGCGTCGCCTCCGGTCCGATGGATGATATCGAGGCACTCTGTTTTGCGCTTGAAAAGGCCGGCATCGCGTTTAGCCGGCTGCATACGTCGCATGCCTTCCATTCTGCCATGATGGAGCCCTGCATCGATGAGCTGCGCGATGTTGCCGCGAAGGTCACCTATGGCCGGGCAACCATCCCCTATATCTCCTGCGTTACGGGTGGCTGGCAGAATGACGAGCTTGGATCGTCGCCGGACTATTGGTCGAGACATTGCCGCGAACCGGTTCGCTTTTCTGACGGTCTGATCACGCTGTGCCAAGACCAGAACCCGATCCTGCTCGAAGTCGGCCCCGGTCGGACCTTGTCGGTGTTTGCCGCCCAGACGATCGGCCGCAGCGAGCTGAGTGCCATCGTGCAATCGCTGCCGGAACACGACAATGCCCATGCGGCGCCCAGAGTGATGGCGGAAGCGCATGGCCGGATGTGGGTGGCCGGAAGCGATCTACCCTGGCCGAACCTTCCAGTCGGCCGCGAGCGCGCGGTGCCTCTGCCGACTTATCCCTTCCAGCGTCAGCGACACTGGATCGATGCCCCACCCTCGGCTCGTCGCGCCCGTGCGGCTCAGCCAGCCCGAGTGACGGCCACATCCGAGACAATCACAAGCGAGTTACCTGTAAACAGTGAGGTGGAAACCATGAATGCTATCAGCACAATCGCCATCGCAGACCGTATCCCCGGACTGGAGACGTCGCTTCTGACGCTGCTGAGCGACATGTCTGGTGAAGTGCTTGAAGCCGGCAACCGCAACGACAGTTTCCTCGAACTCGGCTTTGATTCCCTGTTCATCGGTCAGTTCGCCCAAAAGATCGACAAGCAGTATGGCGTGAAGATTTCCTTCCGGGAGCTGTTGAGCAACATTCCGTCGATCGCGGCTCTCGCACGCTACCTCGACAAGGCGCTGCCCCCTGAAACAGCGCCGGTGGACGTTGCGCCTCCGGTTGTGCCCGCGGCAATGACCCCGGCGCCCGCTGCGCAGGCTCCGGTTGCGGCACCGACGCCTCTGCCGGCCGTCGCACGCAGTGCGGCCGTCGATGGCAGCCTGGAAGCGGTACTGCAGTCACAGCTGGCGCTGGCGCAGACGCTGTTTTCCCAGCAGTTGCAGCTGCTTCAGGGTGGTGGCCAGGCCCTTCTTCAGCCCCTTCCGGTGACTGCGGCCCCGGCCTTGCTCGCTGCTGCTGCCCCGGTTGCCAAGCAGCCAACGGCGAGTGCGCCCGCGGCGATGGCTCTGTCCACCAACGCCGTTTCTGTCAGCGACAGTGCGGCGGAGATCGGTGGCGAACGCTATCGGCGCTACCAGCAGGGCTCCGTTGCGGCGAAGGCCGAACTGTCGCCTGAAAAGGAAGCCTTCCTCAACGATCTGATCCTTGCCTATTCGAACAGGAACAAGGGATCGAAGGCCTATACACAGGAGCACCGCAAGCGTCTTGCCGACCCACGCACGGCATCCGGTTTCCGCGCCGAGTGGAAGGAGATGACCTTCCCCGTCGTCAGTGACCGCTCGAAGGGCGCGCGCATCTGGGATATCGACGGCCACGAATATATCGATCTCGTCAATGGCTTCGGCCAGACTGCGTTCGGCCACGCTCCTGACTTCGTCGTCGATGCGATGAAGGAACAGATGGATGCCGGTTTCGCCATCGGCCCCCAGACCCCGCTCGCCGGCGAAGTCGCCGCACTGATAAGTGAAATGACCGGCCATGAACGCGTCACCTTCTGCAACACGGGTTCGGAAGCAGTGATGGCGGCCATGCGGCTTGCGCGCGCGGTCACGGGTCGCGACCGGATCGTGGTGTTTGCCAATGACTATCACGGCCAGTTCGATGAGGTCCTGGTCAAGGGACGGGCGCGCGCGAAGGAACCCGTTGCGCTTCCGATCGCGGCCGGCATTCCGTCCGGCTCCGTCGGCAACATGCTGGTTCTGCCCTATGGCAGTGACGAAAGCCTCGACTGGATCCGCGCCAATGCGCAGGATCTGGCCGCGGTGATCATCGAGCCGATCCAGAGCCGCCATCCGGAATTGCGCCCGCAGGAATTCGTGCGCAGCCTTCGCCAAATCGCCACTGATGCAGAATTTGCCCTGGTGTTTGATGAAGTCGTGACCGGCTTCCGCGTCGATCCGGGCGGCATGCAGGCCATCTGGGGCATCCAGGGCGACATGGCGACCTTCGGCAAGGTTGTTGGCGGCGGAATGCCGATCGGCGTGCTTACCGGTACGAGCCGGTTCATGGATGCGCTCGATGGCGGCCACTGGACCTATGGCGATGATTCCGTGCCGAATGTCGTTCCGACCTTCTTTGCCGGAACGTTTGTCCGCCACCCGGTCGTTCTGGCCGCGGCAAAGGCGGTTCTTCATCACATCAAGGGCGAGGGCTCAGCCCTCTACAGCCGCGTCGCCCCCCGGACCGAAGCGCTGGTCGAGGAAATCAATGCCGAACTGGTCAAGCGCGGCATCGCGCCGAGCCTGCGCGGCTACAAGAGCTGGTTCGTCACCGATTTCAGCAGTCAGGATCCGCTTGGCGGCCTGTTCTATCCCTATCTCCGGATGAACGGCATCCACATCCAGGACGGCTATCCATGCTTCCTGACGACAGCGCACACCGAAGAGGACTTCAAGACCATTGCGCGGGCATTCCGCGATGCAATCGACGCCCTTCAATGCGTCGGCATTCTCTCGCCGAAAGGCCAGAGCGAACTTGCCGGCACACCCAAGGCGATTGCTGCGCCGGTCAAGACCGAGAGGCCGGAAAGCGCCGCCCTGACCGAGGCCCAGTCGGAAATCTGGCTGGCCGCACAGGCTGGTGACGAAGCCTCGTGCTCCTTCAATGAATCGCTGTCGCTGTCGCTTGACGGGACATTCGACCGCCAGGCCTTTCTGGCGGCGTTGAGAACCGTGGTGGATCGCCATGACGCCTTGCACATCCGCTTCGATCGCAATGGCGAGCGGTTCCGCTTCACACCGGAATTTGTATTACCGGTCGAGGTCCTTGACCTGTCCGAGGATGCCGATTCAGACGCGCTCCTCGGTTCCTTGATCGAAAGGGATGCTGTCACCCCATTCGATCTGGTGCATGGACCTCTTGCCAGAGGCTATCTGGTGCGACTGGGTGAAGACAGGCATGTCTTTGTCTTTACGGCACATCACATCATCTGCGATGGCTGGTCGCTGAACGTGATCATCAACGAATTGTCCGCGGCTTATTCCGCTGCCTTGCGGGGGGAAGCGGCCGAATTCGAACCTGCACTGTCCTTCGCCGACTATGCGACGAAATTTGCGCCCAAGGATGATGTCAGCCGTGAGACTGCGCGTTTCTGGCAGGAGCAGTACAAGGTTCTGCCCGAGCCCGCGGATATGCCATTCGACAGGCCGCATCCTGATCACAAGAGCTTTGCCGGTGGTACCTGCACCGCGATGATTTCCGCCGATGTGTGCAAGCAGATCAAGAAACGCGGTGCCCGATCCGGTGCCACGCTCTTTTCCACCATGCTGGCTGCGCTTCAGGTCATGCTGGCCCGTCTTTCAGGCGAACCCGATGTGGTGATCGCCATTCCTTCGGCCGGCCAGAGCCTGCTGGAAGATAAGATCCTGGTCGGCCATTGCGTCAACCTCCTGCCGCTGCGCCAGATGGTCGATGCGTCCGACTCGTTTGAAGACCACCTGAAGGCGACGCAACAGCTCGTCCTGAAGGCCTTCGAGCATCAGGACTACACCTATGGTACGCTGGTCAAGACGCTGGGTGTCAAGCGCGATCCCCGCCGCCTGCCGCTGACCGGGATTCAGTTCAATCTCGAGCGGGTCGCCGCAAATGCGGAATTTGCCGGTCTCGATGCGAAGATCGTGCCGAACCCCAAGGCATTTTCAAACTTCGACATGTTCCTCAACATGATCGAGGGGGTCGACGGTATTCGGATCGATGTCGACTACAATGCCGACGTCCTGGATCGCGCCACCGTGGATCGCTGGATCGGCCATCTGGCCACGCTCGTCACGGCACTTGCACAAGACATGCAGCGTCCGGTCGCATCGCTGGCTCTGCTGTCAGCCGATGAAACTACGTGGCTGGCTGAAGGGCTCAATCAGAGTGCCGCGGACTATGACCGCGACCGGTTCGCATTCTCGCTGTTCTCGGACAATGCCAGGCAGTTTCCAGACACGGTTGCGGCCCGTCACGGCAGCCAGGCGATGAGCTATGGCGAGCTTGAGAAGCGCTCGAACCAGTTCGCGCGTCATGTCCGCTCGCTTGTCCCGGGGCAGGGGGAACGTATCGCGCTGCTGGCCGATCGTTCGCTCGATATGCTGGTCGCATTGATCGGCATCATGAAGGCCGGGCACGCCTATGTTCCGCTCGATCCGGGTCATCCCGAAACACGGTTGCGCCAGACGCTGACAACGGCACGGCCGACGGCCTTGGTTTGTGACAGCGAGCTTGGTGCTGGACTTGCAGCGGAGAGCGTCACCGTTATCCGTCTCGACAAGGATGCAGATGCAATCGCGAGCCATTCCGGCTCGGCACTCGAAACCCTGCCAACCGATACCGAGACGACAGCCTATGTGATCTTTACCTCGGGCTCGACGGGCACGCCAAAGGGCGTGGCGATTTCGCACCGCGCCCTGATGAATTTTCTCCAGTCGATGGCGCGAGAGCCCGGCTTCACGTCGGAGGACGTCCTGGTTGCCGTCACGACGATATCCTTCGATATCGCCGGCCTTGAACTCTATCTGCCGCTGATCGCCGGCGGACAGGTGGTGATTGCCGACCGCGCCCAGGTGGAGGACGGCTTTGGGCTGGTCCGCCTGATCAAGGAGAGTGGCGCAACCGTCCTTCAGGCAACGCCGACGCTGTGGCAGATGCTGGTCGAGGCCGGCCTGGACGGCTCGGTGCCGCTGAAGAAGCTCTGCGGCGGCGAAGCCCTGCCGAAGGCGCTGGCCCGCACGCTGGCTGCCATGCAGGGCGCGTTGTGGAACATGTATGGTCCGACCGAAACGACGATCTGGTCTTCCGTGGCGCAGATTGCCGATGAAGACACGCCGATCACGATCGGGCACCCGATTGCCAATACCCAATTGCACATCCTCGGTGCGGATGGGCGTCTTTGCCCGGTGGGTGTCACCGGCGAGCTCTACATCGGCGGCGATGGTCTGGCGCAACGCTATTTCGAGCGGCCGGACCTGACCGAGGCTGCATTCGTCCAGCGCGATATAGGCACTGGCACCGCTCAGCGCCTGTACAAGACCGGTGACCTTGGCAAGCGGCTGGTGGATGGCTCCCTGCAACTGCTGGGACGGCGAGACAACCAGATCAAACTTCGCGGCTTCCGCATCGAACTAGGCGACATCGAGTCGGTGATTTCCCAGGTGCCGGGCATGCGCCAATGCGCGGTGGTCGGCGCGCGCAATGGCAAGGGCGATCTTGTCCTTGTGTGCTATTTCGTCGCCGAGCCCGCTACGCCGGCGGCAGACAGCCTGCAACTGGCCACCAGGGTCCGGGCGCAATTGCCCGCCTACATGGTTCCAAGCATCTGGTCCCTGGAAACCGAATTGCCGCAGACCGCAAACGGCAAGCTCGACCGCAAGACTCTGGAAGCACGTGATATTCGCCGCAGCGACGCGGCCCAGGCCGTTGTGAAGATCAAGCCGCGGACACCCATGGAGGAAAAGCTCTGGGGGATCTGGAAGGGTGTGCTCGATGTCGAGACCTTGGGGGTCGAGGATAATCTCTATTCGCTGGGCGCTGACTCGCTGGTGATCTTCCGCATCGCGGCCCGGATGCTGGATGCCGGACTGCCGCTGGAGGCCAAGCATCTGCTTCGCCATCCTTCCATCGCCGAACTGGCAGCCTATGCGGAAGCGCAGGAGGACACTCCGGCTGTCGCCGTCACCTATCAGATCCCGTCTCTTTCCGATTTCCGCAACGGCGCCCGTCGCCGGATCGAGAGCCTGTGATGAACCAGATTGAAAATACGACCGCTTTGTCCGCGACAGACGCAAACGTGATCGGCGAATTTCCCTGCACGCAAACCCAATTGCGATGCTGGGTCCTCGACCAGCTGCAGCCGGGAAACCCGGCGCTCAACGTCGCCATCCGGTGGGAAATCCGCGGAGCATTCAAGACGGCAACGATCGAGGCGGCTTTTCGCAAGATCATCCAGCGTCACGAAATCCTGCGGACACGTTTCGTCGAACGGCGCGGCAGCCCCTATCAGCAGGTGCTTGATGCCGTTGATTTCAAGATGTCGGTGATCGACCTGCGCAACATGCCGGCGGATCAACGCGAGCAGCGTATCCTGTCGATCGGCGAGGAGACCGCGTCGGCCCCCTTCGACCTCGGCAAAGGCGGGCTCTTCCGCGTCGCGCTCTTGATGGTCGAGAACAATCGTGCGTTCATCCTGATCACGGCCCATCAGACCTGCTTTGATGGCTGGTCCATCCGTGTGCTGGGGCGCGAGCTTGGCGAGATCGCTTCGGCGATCGATGCCGGCAGGGTGCCGGACTTGCCGGAATTGCCGCTGCAGTACGGTGATTTTGCCTTGTGGCAGCAGGAATATCTGTCGAGTTATGGCTTCGAGACGGAAAAGACCTTCTGGAAGGAGAAACTGGTCGGCGCGCCCTATTTCGAACTGGTGAGCGATCATCCGCGATCGCTGGTCAAGAGCACGAACGGCAACATCCTGTCGGCGGTCAAGGGACTGGAATTCGGCGAGCGGATTGAAAAGGCGGCGAGGGATCACAAGGTATCGCTCTATGCCTACGGCGTTGCCGTGGTCAGTTCTGTCCTCCATCGGTTCACCGGCGCCGAGGACATTCTCTTCGGAACGCAGATCGCCGGGCGCGAACAGTCGGACCTGGAGCCGATGATCGGTGTTTTCATCAACAATATGGTCTTGCGCTTGCCGGTGCAGCCGCAATCAACGTTCGAGGAACACCTTCGCACCGCGACCGAAACGGTGACGGCGGCTGTCAATCACCAGCGCATGCCGTTCAACAAGCTGGTCGAATTCGTCAATCCGGTCCGCGATCCGTCGCGCAACCCGTTGATCTCGGTGAACTTCAATCTTTCCAAGGCTTTCCTGGAAGATCGCCACTATGGCGACTTCGAGCTGATCAGCGCTCCATCGCAGTCCCCCGGCGTCATCTACGACATCAGCTTCGGCATGGTCGGGCGTCCGTCCGGCTGGCGCATGTCGGTCGAATACAACACGGATCTGTTTGAAAAGAGCACAATCGAGCGCCTGCTGCAGATGTGGCAGGATGTCTACGAGCAGGCATTGAGCAATCCCACGGCGCCTCTGTCATCAGGGACTGCGCTTGAGCGGCCCGGTAAGTCCGAAACGCGCGCACCTGACGCCCCGGTGATTAATATCGCCCGCAAACAGCCGCAAATCGCTGCTGACGACGGAACGACATTTGCTCCGGAAGATCCGGCGGCTCTGTCTGCGTCTGACCGCATCTTGCGTATGGGCGAGATCTGGGCCGATGTCCTGGACGTCGCAAAGGTCGAACCGGACGGGAATTTCTTTGCGCTGGGCGGTCATTCCCTGCTTGCGTTGCGCATGCTCTCGACTGTCAGAGACACATTCGGGATCAAGCCAGAGCTTGCCCTGCTGTTCAAGGAGCCGACCCTGAAAGGCTTTACGCAAGCGCTGTTCGGCGGCATCGCGGCCGACACCGTGCCAGCCAAACCTTCACCCGGCATTTCCTGGGAGGTCAACACCTACAAGACCGGAACCGGTTCCGGCACGGTCTACACCTTGAACCATCCGTTTCTCTACTATCGGCTGGCCAACACCCTCGATGATGCGATCTCGGTGCACAATGTCAACATGTTCGGCGCCTCCCTGGAGGAAACGGAATCAGAGGCCTCACTCGAGGAGATTGCAGCCAAGGCCATCGAGGCCATGCAGATCGACAAACGTCATGGTCCGGTTGCGATTGTCGGCCTGTGCGTCAATGGCGTCCTGGCCGTGGAAGTCGCGCGGCAATTGCGCAAAGCCGGGGTCGATGTGGCTTTCACCGCCATTATCGATGCCTGGGCGCCCGGCTATTTCCGCTCACAACCAAAGCTGCGCCAACGCTTCTGGAATGCGGAAAGACGGTACAAGCGGGTCGGCTATTTCGTGCACAAGCTGCTGTCGGGGCGCATCAAGCCTGTCGCTTTCCTCAAAGAGTTCAATGCCACGCTCTGGCTGATGGAGAAGTTCGGCATGGGCGCTGCGCAGCCGACGGCTGAAGAAAGTGCCAATACGCGGGTGACCGAGTTCCTGGTGCGTGCGGCCCGTGCTTATCGCGCCCGCCCCAGCGGTGAGCTTCTGCTCTTTCGCAGCCAGGCCAACCATCCGCGCGCCAAGAAGCTCCTGTTCGGCTGGGGACAGGCGGCTCCCGCCAATACGCGTGTCATCGATCTCGATGGGTGGCACGAGGACTCGCTGACGGTTGACGGCATGCATACGCTTGCCGTGTCGATTGAGGATGCGCTTTTGCTGGAGCGCGTCTGAGATGGACAGCTTTGCCAAGCCGACTGACATAGCCTCGCAATCGGCTAGCGCCACCTTGCGGCTGGGAATCCTGACCGATCGGCAACACGGCTTTGAAAACTGGCAGTTGCGCATCATCGATCGAATTCTGGCGGATAGCCGATTTGCGCTGGTGTCCGTTCTGGTGTGCCCGCCTTCGCACGACGCGGTCAGGCCGTCACGACTTTTGCGGTTCGCGTCGGCAATCGAACGGAGCGTCCTTGCACGGCAATCTGCCTATCTGCCGCAGCATTTCGATCCAGCAACACTGCCGTTCCGACAGGTCGCCTCGGGGAGCGGCGAGGCGGGCAAGGACGACGAGACGGTCTCGGATGAGATCGGCGCCCTGAAACTCGACCTTGTGCTGAACCTCGCCGCCGGCGAACTGCCCGACCGGGTGGTCGGGGGACTTCGTTTCGGAGAATGGCGTTTTTCGTTCTCGGCTGAGGCATGCGAAGGAACCGACTGGTCGGGTTATGCCGGCGTGATCGAGAACAGGCCCGCAACCGAGATGCGCATCGATATCCGCCGCGGCGCCCCATTGCGGCATGAAACTCTTGTGGCCGCCGCGTTCAACACCAAGTTCAGTGCGATCCGCAACGCTGATTTCATCAAGGAACGGGCCGTGACCCTCGTCATGAGGGAGTTGCGTCGCGTCGCCGATACCGGTCGCCTCGAGCCATCTGGCAACCGGGCTACCGACAAGGCCCGCTCGGATCCCCCTTCGGGTTCAGTACTTCTGCGATATGGATGGGGTCTTGCGTCGGAACTTCTGGCGCGCAGCTGCAAGGCGTTGCAGTCAAAGTTCGGCGGAGGGGCTGCTGTCTGGGCGCTTTATGTCGGGCAGGGGAGCCCGCGTGATTTTGATCCGCGCCAGTCTGTTCTGATCGCGCCGGACAAGGACGAGATCCGGGCGGATCCGTTCCTGCTAGAGCACGAAGGGGAGGTCTATCTGTTTTACGAGGCCTATGCGCCCGGTGACGGCAAGGCCCATATTGCAGTGAGCCGTCTCGTCGGCAATCGGGTCGAACGGTTGGGCATCGCCCTGAATTGCCCGCATCACCTGTCCTATCCATTCATCTTCCGCCATGATGGCCAACTGTTCATGATGCCGGAGACCAACCAGGCGAGACGTCTGGAAATCTGGCGCTGTGTCGAGTTTCCGCTTCGCTGGGAACTGCATTCGACCGCCCTTGAAGGCCAGTCGCCGGCCGACAGCACGCTCACTCAGTTCAATGGCCGGTGGTGGCTTCTGACAAACCTATCCGATTTCCACGCCTATGAGGACCATTGCAGCGAATTGCACATATTTGAAGTGGATGGACCGGACCTGAAGACGGTCGTGGCGCACAGGAACAACCCCGTCGTCATCGACAGCACGACTGCACGAAACGGGGGGCGTCCTTTCGTGCAGGACGGCAAGCTCTACCGACCGTCGCAGCGCAATGAGTTCGGGATTTACGGCTACGGCCTCAATATCATGGAAATCGAGCAGCTGGATCTTGATAGTTTCCGGGAACGCTGCGTTCGAACCATAACGCCCGACTTCAGCCCTGGTCTTGTCGCCTGCCACCATATGGATGCGGCGGGCGGGCACTATGTCATAGATGCGATGCGCGGGCGCCCGCGCCATTCGCCGCAATAGCGCAACTGAACGAGTTGTCCCTCGGTCAAGATTGCAACGGCGGCACAAAAGCCCTTTGAAACGGTGATGTTCATGACCGTCCAGTCCTGTACCGAGCCCAGTGCCGGATCAAGTCTGCGCAGGTGCTGTTGCGGCCTTGTCGACAGCGATACATCAAAGCGGTCCAGCGCCAGCGAGAGCCCTGCGCCATGTGCCTTGACGAAGGCCTCCTTGCGGGTCCAGCAACGGTAGAAGGCCGGCATTTGATCAGCAGCCGGATAGGATCTCAGTTCGGTGCATTCCGCAGCGGAGAAGAAATGCCCCGCCACGTCTTCCGCGATTGGCTTGATTTCTTCGATATCGACCCCGAGCGGAAAGCCCCTGGATACGGCGAGCAGGGCTTGATCGGCGCTATGGCTGAGATTGAATTCAAGTGGGTCTTGCCCCATCGAACCGAGGCCCGGTTTGCCGAACGCGTTGTAGGAAAAGCGGAGATCTTGCGGGGCAGTCCCGAGATAGTCTGCCAATATGGATCGTAGCCCGGTTCGGCCTGCCCGGTAGCGCCGGGCATCACGTGGTTTGACAAATCGCGCCGCCCGCTCCAGCTCATCCTGAGAGAGAGATGCGCCTGTGCCGGCGTCTTCTCCGCAAGGCATATCGAGAGACCAGTTCCAGATGTCGATCTGGCGAACGCCGGCGACCGGGTCGACGACAGGCATCGGCTAGGACAGGCCCGGGCTTGTCGCAAGCGGAGCAAGCGACATGCTCCGGTCCTTGACCATGCGTCGGGCCATGAAACGCATGAACGCCAGCGGATAGTTTTCCCCTACCGTGACGCGGCAGGTCCGCTTCAATATGTCGAGCGAGCGCGGACAGGCTTTCGGCGAGTAGTCCATCGGGCGCGCCGCCCAGGCATAAGGGTTGAGCTTCGGATGGATGGTTCTCTGCTCCAGGATCGGTTGCCAGAATGTGTAGACATGGCGGCTTGAATCATAGACCCGGTGCACGCCGCGCTTGTTGCGGGCCGCAAAATCGCGGGCTTCCTCCTCGGTGTCGAACACCACATGCAGACCTGCAGCGTTTGCCGCGTCGTGCTGCGGAATGAGGCGCAATCCGCCTTTGGAGGTCAGGATGTCTGCCATGGCCTCGTAGCGTTGTCGCATCCGGCGCAGCATCGGGCCAAGCTTCTTCAGCTGGACATTGAGCATGGCTCCCTGGATCTGGCTGGCCTTCAGGTTGATGCCGGGGATCAGCGGCGCGTTGGCGTTGTCCAGGTGTCCGCGAAAGACCGCGCCTATGTCGTGGTACATGCGCGCGCGGGCAAACAGCTGGTCGTCATTGGTGACGATTGCGCCGCCTTCACCGACGTTGATATTCTTGAACTGGTTGAAACTGTAGGCACCAGCATCACCGATCGTGCCGACCTTCCTGCCTTTGTAGGTGAGGCCGACGGCCTGGCAGGCATCTTCGATGACCAGCAGATTGTGATCCTTGGCGATCTGCATGATGGTATCCATGTCGCAGACCACATTGGCCATGTGCACGGGAATGATCGCGCGCGTGTTCGGGGTGATCTTGCGCAGGATGTCTGTCGGATCGATCGTCAGGCTCTGGTCGATTTCGACAAGCACCGGAACGGCTCCGACGGCGAGGGGTGCTGCGGCAGTTGCGATCCAGGTATAGGCAGGAACCAGCACCTCATCCCCCGGGCCGATGCCTGCGGCGGCAAGGGCTGCAATCAGCGCCCCGGTGCCACTGCTGACCACCAATGTATGCTGGACACCGAAGGCGGCGGAGAAGTCACGTTCGAAGCGGTTGAGGGGGCTACCGGCACTGCCGCCATAGCGAGACAGCCGTCCTGATGCGATGACGGGAGCGATTGCCAACCACTCGCGCAAGCCTACCTTTGCCATTCCAATCTCCAACCCCTGGCCGATGTCGCTGGCCATCTATGTCAAGGCTGGAAGTCTAGGATTTGTCGGAATGCATTTCAAAATGGATATCCGGCTTAGGCTTGCGCCAGCGCCGCTCCAGCAGGCTGACCTGAATGGGTAGAATGGCCATTCAGGCTAAGCATATTGGACAATTTCAACGTTGCAGCCGTTTTGTTAGCACTCAGGCTGCCTGCACAAACGCAGCTGCGAGGACGATGGCCGAGGGCGAAGGCATGGGCGTGCGTGATCTGCGAACCGCTGCGAAGGACACCCTGTTTCATGCCGATGTTGCCATCATCGGTGCGGGGCCGGCGGGCCTTGCGATTGCACGCGAGCTGGCCCATTCGAAGATCCGGGTGCTGATTGTTGAAAGTGGCGGATTTGATTTTGAAGACGATGCCCAGGTTCTCAACCGTGTCGAGAATATCGGCGAACCTCGCTCCGGAGACGGTCGCGTTTCTCCGGGGCGCGGATACGATGGCAGCCTTGCCTGGCTGAACGACATTCCGGCCTTCGAATTGCGCAATCGCTGTGTCGGTGGCAGCAGCCATACATGGGTTGGCAAATGCGCGGCCTTCGACAAGATCGATTTCGAGCGGCGCTCCTGGCTTTCGGGTTCCGGCTGGCCGATTGCGCGTGACAGCCTCGAACCATTCTTCGACCGTGCCGGCGATTTGCTCAACCTCGGCCCCAATCTCTACGATGCCAGGCTGCGCGACCATCTGCGCTCTCCCCCCGAAGACCTGAAATTTGACCAGACAAAACTGCGTTCCTTCTTCTGGCAGTTCAGTCATCAGAGTGCGGTCAAGCGTGAACCGTTTCGTTTCGTCGAGCTTGCCCGTACACTTGGCGCGCCGAATATCGAAATCCTGACCCACGCGACCGTGACGCGGATCAATGTCGAGCCGTCCGGCCGCGCCGTGACTTCGCTTGAGGTTCGCAGCCTGGCCGACCACCGGGTTCTGGTTCAGGCGCGCACCGTTGTGCTGTGTTGTGGCGGTGTAGAGAATGCACGGATGCTCCTGGCGTCGAACTCCGTCATGCCGCATGGCATCGGAAACGGCAGGGATGTCGTGGGGCGCTATCTTGCCGATCATCCCCGCACGGTGATTGCCCGTTTCAAGAGTGACGCTCTGCAACCCGTCGCAAGACAGTTCGGCTTTTTTGGCCTGACTCACAAGGGCCATACCCATTTCTACCTGCATGGATTGGCACTCAGTGCGGATATCCAGGCGCGGGAAGGGCTGCTCAACTGTGCGGCCTATCCAGTCCAGACACTGTCTCCCGATGATCCCTGGGCTGCGTTGAAGCGTATGGCCCGTGGATCACGCCGACCAGGGCGCGACTTTTTGACGGTTCTTCGGTCGCCGGCAATGCTGGCGCGTGGCCTCTACGAGCGGCAGGTCCTGCAACGTGGCCTGCCGCGAAAATCCGACGAACTGCGCTTTGATGTCATGGTCGAACAGCCGCCCAATCCTGACAGTCGGGTCACGCTTTCTGCGTCCACCGACCGGCTTGGAATTCCGATGGCCCGAGTGGACTGGCGTATCGGCGCGCTGGAACGGCAAAGCGTCAAGCGACTGGCACGATTGATGCAGTCGGAATTCAAGTCGGCGGCATTGCCGGAACCAAGTCTGGCAGACTGGATTCTGGCCGATGACGATCAAGCGGGTGCATTCATGGATATGGCCCATCCATCTGGCACGACCCGGATGGGCGATGATCCGGCCACGAGCGTCGTCGATGCCGATGGTATGGTGCATGGCGTGGACGGGCTGTTCATTGCCGGAAGTTCGGTGTTCCCGACGGCTGGTCATGCCAATCCGACGCTGATGATCGTGACCTTGGCCCTGCGTCTCGCCGACCATCTGAAGCGTCGCTCGGCGCTTTCCGGGACAGTGGTTCGAGGCGCTGTGCGAAACGGCGAGGTTGGTGGCGAAATTCTTCCCCGAACGGCGACATCCGACAATAAAATCAGGGGCCTGTGACGGCCGGCATTCTGCAACAATCGCGGTTCGAGAGCGAAGAAAGCAGGTCGTCGCCGTTTGGATTGTCGCTGGCGCGCCGGTTAATTTTCCTGCCGCGAAAGCGCTCGCGTTAACCATTTGTTAACCATATCCGCGCTAGAAATCGTAAACGATTTGTTTACGTAGATGACCAAAGTGCTAACCGATTCCCGTTCCATCCGCATCAAAGGTCGGTCCTTCCTGGCAGTCGTCCTGGCGCCGGATCTGCCGCTCGACGACTGGTTGATCCGACTGGACGACCTGGCGGCACGGTCTGCAGGCTTCTTTCTCGGACGACCGGTTGTCCTGGATGTATCTGACATCGAGATCGACCGTTCCCAGTTGAAGGCGCTGATCGCCGAACTTTCGGCGCGCAATGTCAGCATCATGGGTATCGAGGGCGGACGTGCTTCGCTCATCGAACCTGGAATGCCGCCGGCGCTGAAAGGCGGACGGGCTGCGGCCGACTATGAGGTGCCGCAATCGGACATGCCGGTCGAAGGCTCAAAGCCGGTGGCGCCGCCTGCGGCCGAGCCTGTGGTCGTGGCGGAACATCCTGCTTCGGCGCCATCGCTGATGGTGCGTGAGCCGGTGCGATCCGGGCAGTCAATTGTCTTTGCACAAGGCGACATCACCGTGCTCGGATCTGTCGCGTCGGGTGCCGAAGTGATTGCCGGTGGATCTGTGCATATCTACGGCGCCTTGCGCGGGCGCGCTCTTGCCGGGTGTCTCGGCAATGGCGAGGCACGGATCTTTTGCCGAAAATTCGAATCCGAACTGATCGCGATCGACGGTGTCTACGCGATGACCGAAGACATGGACCCGGACCTGCGTGGCAAGCCGGTTCAACTGTGGCTTGAGGGCGATGCGATCCAAGTTGAGAAGATGATGTGATGATGAATTTGAGCGGGGCTACACAGGAGAGACAGATGGGCAAGGTAGTTGTTGTAACTTCAGGCAAGGGTGGGGTGGGCAAGACCACATCGACTGCCGCACTGGGAGCGGCTCTTGCGCAAAGAAACGAGAAGGTTGTTGTCGTCGATTTCGACGTCGGCTTGCGCAATCTCGATCTTGTCATGGGTGCCGAACGCCGGGTCGTCTATGATCTGGTCAACGTCATCCAGGGCGATGCGAAACTGCCGCAGGCGCTGATCCGCGACAAGCGGCTCGAAACTCTGTTCCTGTTGCCGGCCTCGCAGACCCGCGACAAGGATAACCTGACCGCCGAAGGCGTCGAGCGGGTTATCGGTGAACTGAAGAAGTATTTCGACTGGATCATCTGCGACAGCCCCGCCGGGATCGAGCGCGGTGCGACGCTTGCCATGCGCCACGCCGATATGGCGGTGGTCGTGACCAATCCGGAAGTCTCGTCGGTGCGCGATTCCGACCGCATCATCGGCCTCTTGGATTCCAAGACCTTGAAGGCGGAACGTGGCGAGCGCATCGAGAAGCATCTGCTTTTGACTCGTTACGATGCCAACCGCGCTCAGCGCGGGGACATGCTGAAGGTCGATGACGTGCTCGAAATCCTGTCGATTCCGTTGCTCGGCATCATTCCGGAGAGCATGGATGTACTGCGCGCATCGAATATCGGTGCGCCGGTCACGCTTGCCGATGCCCGCAGCATTCCGGCGCAGGCCTATTTTGATGCAGCACGTCGCCTCGCCGGCGAAAGCCTGCCGATTACCATTCCGGGCGAGAAGCGCAGCCTTCTCGACAAGATTTTCGCACGGAGGGCCGCATGAGCATTTTCTCCCTGTTTCGCAAGCAACACCGTTCTGCACCGATGGCCCGGGAGCGGCTTCAGGTCTTGCTGGCGCATGAACGCGCGTCCCTGGAATCCGATCTGGTCTCCGTCTTGCGCGAAGAAATCCTGGCCGTGATCGCCAAGCACGTGGAGTTCGACCGCGACAAGGTCCAGGTCAAGATGGATCGTGACGATCACGTTTCCATCCTCGAGATCGATGTCGAGATCCCGCTGAATGCGGCAAGGCTTGCCGCATAACTCTTCTGCGAGACGCACGCGCATTGAGCGTTTTGTGCCGATCGCGCGTGCCATCATTGACAAGCCGCCTCCGAAACTTCGGCAGGCGGCTTTTTCGTTCAATGATGAAGGCCTTGGTGTGTGCGCCGAGAGGCGAGACTGTCGCACTGTAAAATAGAATGTACCCACCACGCAAATGTGGCGGCATAATATACATTATGGAACTAATCACCCGATTGCCGAGGCATCTGCTGCCGATGCTACCTTGAGAGCCGGTTTTCGTCGTCAATCAGTGTCAGTCGCGATGGTGCCGTCGCTCCCCATTGCCAAAGTACCAGATTGAGGTCTTCTTCGACGGCGCCGGAAGCAAAGCTTCTGACGAGAAGCGCGCAGTAACCCTCTGCAATCAGGTCGCGGGAAAATTTCTGCGTTCGCGACTGACCTTCGGCTTTCATCTGGTCGCGCCATGTATTGGCCGAGAGCATGGAATGGTCCATGCCGCGCGCTTTGAGTGCTTCAATGTCGCGTGTGTCAAAGATGCGCTCGATGTCCGCATCGTAGGAAACCAGTGTCGTTGGCTGCAGGCTGCCGATTTGGTTCACTTCTCGCAATGCGGTGATCATCGACAGCGAAGCATAAAGCGCCGGTATTCCCTTCGGATTGAAGCGACCGCCATAGAGTTCGGCACCACGCCCGGAGAGCGGCTCGCGTGCGAAGACCGGGTTGAGGGCGCGATAGACTGGGCCGGCGTAGCGCATCGGGGTCAGGCGTGGACGCCCGCATCGACGGCGTCAATGTAGTCGAGAACCTCTTCTGCCCGGCCATTGCGAACGAGCTGCATTGCCGTCTGTCCGGAGAACCCCGGAAGCGGCTCGGACCGGAACCACGCATAGGCCATCAGCCCGGAACCGAATCGTGGTTCCGTTTTGTTAATGATTTCAATCATTTCACGCAGCCGTCTTTGTGTCTTGTCCGAACGGACGCGATCCTTGCGTTGTACGGCATCCTTTCCCAGTCCCGCGGTCCGGGCAACCTCTTCGCTGGTCGTGCGGAATGCCTCGGCGATTTTCCGCGGCGCGAAGAAGCCGTCGTCCGAATATTGAACCAGTCCCATCGCAGTATCTCTCTTTATCCAGCGCCTCAAATATAGACGCTAAAAAGCGTCAAAACAAGGGGCGCCTTGCGGTTGCAGACAGCGCGGCGGAAAGGCCGTATCGGGCAATGGACCGGCCACGGATGACATTGCGTCCACCCGTTGGCTTCTCTGCGCTGCATATCCCGAACCGTGGTCCCTTTTGAAGTGGTACCGGCGAATGTGTTGTCGGGTTGTGGACTCGGGATGGCAAATAGCCTGCGGTTCTTGCTGCGCAAAATACGCTGTAGAAACGGAACGTGAGCATGATCGGCCCAAGGAAAAATAAGCCGTCCGCTGTGGAAGCGGACGGCCTTGCAGGTCGGCACGTGTGGGGTCGAGGTTCCGTTGCCGAACCTGCTCCCGGCCAGGGCGGTGGCCGGAATGCCAACTACTGGGTCATGGCACGGAAAGCGCCGGATTGGCTGTCGAGCCAGGATTCGAAGGATCGCGGCTCGACACCTGTCAGGGTTTTGAAATCTGTGGTGATCCGGGAGAGCCCGCCGACACCCACCATGGTGTCGATTGATGCAAACACACGGGCGACCGGTTCCGGCAGGCCGGCGCCGATCATCCCCTGGACGAGGCCTTCGAGCGGAACGTCGATTACCGTTATGTCGCGACCGGTGGCCTTGGCAAGCAGCTGTGCGATGTCCTGGTGGCTGTAGGAATTCGAGCCTGTCAGCGTGTAGATCGACTTGCCGTCTTCCTTCGCGATCAGGGCCGCGGCGGCAGCTCGCGCCAGGTCGTGGCGCGCAATATGAGCGATGCGCCCCTGCCCGGCGGCCGAATACCAGTGGCCGGAGGACAGAACCGAGCCGGCGCTCATGAACAGGTTCTCGAAATACCAGTTGTTGCGCAGGATCGTCCAGGCCGGTAGCCCGCTCGCCTTGAGGGCCGCTTCGGTGCCTTCGTGGTCCGGTGCGAACAGCAGCGGCGAATTTTCCGGTTCCGGCATGGATGTGTAGAGCACATGCCGCACGCCCGCCTGCTCCGCGGCCTTGATCGCTGCGCGGTGCTGGTTCAGGCGATGTCCGGGACGGTCGAGGGTATCGGTGCTGATGATGAGCACACGCTCAACGCCGGCAAATGCCGTTTGCATGGATGCGGCATCGTCGAAATCCACGGCCCGAATGGCCATACCCTTCGCAGCCCAGTCGGCAAGCGCGTCTGGCTTGCGGCTTGCGGCAATGATATCGGCCGGGGCTACGTCATAGGTTTCGACGAGATGGCGTAGAACTGCCTGGCCGAGGTGGCCGGTTGCGCCGGTGACGAGATATTTCGCAGTCATGTCTTGTCCACTTTCAGTGTGCGACCGGCCACAAATTGCTCTGTAAACAATGGCTGGTCTGAAAAACAGAGTAAGTGTAGATTACAGATCGCCGAGCTGCGGTAAAGTAGGCAGTTTTTTAGAACCAGGTTTTGGAAAGGATACCGGATGACGCTGCAGGAGCGGATCGAAAGCAAGCAGAGTGAACGGGTTGAGACCACCGGCTTGAAGACAGGACAAAGCGGCAGTTCCGAATTCTCCTCCGAAAAATGCCCGGTGCGTGACGTCTTTTCGCATATCGGCGACAAGTGGAGCACGCTCATTCTCGGGACGCTTGGACAAAGCACGCATCGCTTCGGCGAATTGCGGCGCGCCATCCCCGACATTTCCCAGGCCATGCTTACCAGCACCTTGCGCACTCTGCAGCGTGATGGATTGATCAGCCGGCATGTGTTTGCGACCCAGCCGCCAAGCGTCGAGTACCGGCTGACCGATCTTGGTCGATCCCTGCTCGAGCCGGTTTCCGCGCTGGTCGCCTGGGCCGCAAGTCATCATGGCCAGATCCGCCTGGCGCGTGATGTGTTTGATGTCGATAATCCGCCCAGAAAGAAGCGCTAGGCAAGTGCATCAGCGATTCTGATGCTGGTGAAGCCGCGTCTGCGTGGATGACGGCGATGTCTGCTCATCCGTCGCGGCCGCGGCCTGGACGAGTGCGCAAACATCCATCAGCAGCATTTCATAAACCATCTGTCTCAGGGGTTTCGTCACGATCACTGTGTAAAAAGGCCCCCAAGGTTTTGGGGGATTCTATGTTGAAGCGTCTTTTGGGTGATCGTTCAGGCAATTTCGGGATGATGACCGCTCTGCTATTGGTACCGGTCATTGGGACGGCAGGCCTTGCACTGGATATCAGCGATGCCTTGCTGGTGAAAACGACGCTTCAGGGCGCCGCCGATGCTGCGGCGATCGCGGCAGTGGCTGAAAGTTCCGCCGGCGTTGCCGAGGCGATGCAGATGAGTTCGGACGGCCACCTGACGGCCGCGGTCGCCGATGCAAGGAAGATTTTTATCGCACAGACCGGCGGTGCCGAAGGCTATGAGCTGATCAGCACCGATGTGGATGTGGTCAAGCAAGGGAGTGAGCTGAAGGCGGTGTTCAGCTACAAGGCGAAGGTGCCCACCACCCTCGCCCGGATACTGGGCCAGGACGCGGTCACGGTATCGGGCAAGGCGGAAGCCACGTTCCAGACGCAGACATTTCGCGATTTCTATCTGTTGCTCGACAACACACCGTCCATGGGCGTCGGCGCAACGCCGGCTGATGTTACCAAGATGGTCAACAACACGTCGGATAAGTGCGCATTTGCGTGCCATATCGTCAAGAATGGCGTGGAGAACAAGAACAGCTACTACAACCTTGCCAAGACGCTTGGGGTGACGATCCGCATCGATGTCGTGGCCAAGGCAACCGCCGCCTTGATGGAGACGGCGAAAAGCCTGCGCAAGAGCTCGAACCAGTACCGCATGGCCGTCTATACTTTCGGCGAAAAGGCGGAGGATACCAAGCTGCTTGAAGTCGCGGCGCTGACCGAAAACCTCGATTCCGTGCAAACGAAGGCGGCGAAGATCGGCCTCATGTCGATTCCGGAGCAGGGCTACGACAACGACCAGCAGACGAATTTCGACCGGGCACTGAAGAATATTGGACAACTGATCGGCGCGCCTGGCACCGGCGTATCAGCCGGGAGTCCGGAAAAGGTCGTCTTCTTTGTTTCAGACGGCGTCGGCGATTCCGAAAAACCCAGCACCTGTACGAAGCCAACCACGGGCAGACGGTGCCAGGAGCCGATCGATATCACGGAATGCACTGCGCTCAAGGCAAAGGGCTATCGCATCGCGGTTCTCTACACGACCTACCTGCCGCTTCCGACCAACGACTGGTACAACAAATGGATCAAGCCTTTTCAGTCGGAGATCCCCAAGCGCATGGAAGCCTGCGCCTCGCCCGGCCTGTTCTTCGAAGTGAGCCCAAGTGAAGGCATCACAAATGCGATGAATGCCCTGTTCAAGAAAATCGTCAGCATGCCGCGCCTGACAAGCTGAGCTGAACGGACTCGAACCGGCGCCGGTGGTTTCTATTTTTGGCCGAGGAACGTGACCGTGACGGCGCCGGCGGAATTGACCGCGAATTGGATGCCATACTCCTCGAATGCGGTGCGAATGGCATGCAGCGAAGCGGGCCTCGTTGCCCGCTCCCCCTCGCCTTCGATGCGGCGGATCGAGGATACGGAAACGCCGGAGACCTGAGACAGCTCGTCAAGCGTCCATTGCAACATGGCGCGGGCGGCCCTGACCTGTATGGGCGTGAGCATGTTCATTGAGGGAGGCGCCATCGGCGCTTCGCGCTTCAGGTCCGCCTGGCGCATGATGATGCCAAGCCATTCATGGCTGCGTCCGCCCCGCTTTATGATCGGCACGGCCCGCGCGTGAAACCATTCGTAGTGGCCATTGATCAACAGGATCCGGTGATTGAGCGCATAAGGCGCGAGCGTCGAGACGGATTCCTGCCATTTGCGGCTTACCAGTTCACGGTCGTCGGGATGAATTGTCTGGAGCCAGCCGTTGTTGGCGGCATCCATCTCAACCTGTCCTGTGAGAGCTGTCCACCCGTGGGAAAAGATCGGATGGCCATCCGCTGACGAGCGCCATTCCATGGTTGCCAGCGAGCCAACCAGCGCCCGGTACCGGTCCAGGGCATCTTCCAGCGCCTGCCGACCTTCCTGCTGGTCGGTGACATCGATGATCAGGCCGATGGCCTTGAACGGCTTTTGCTGTGCGTCGAGAACCACTTCGCTCTTGAATTCCACCCATCGTACGGTTCGATCAGAGCGGATGATACGAAAATTCCGGTTGACCGGGATGCCTTGGCGGATCGTGGTCCAGATGTCCTCGCCGTAGCCGCGATCGTCCGGATGGATAAAGCGGCTAAAATCGGCAATGCGAAATTGCGCGCCGTTTTCCAGTCCAAGCAGCCGAAGCAGGCCGAGCGTTGCGGATCCCTGCCCTGTTGCGATGTCGCTGGACCAGAATCCGATCGTGCCGCGATCTTCGACAAGTTTGAGAAAATGCGCCGACGAGATGCCGGACATTTTGCGCACGGCGGCCTCGAACTGTTCCGAGCTCAACTCCGTATCCGATTTGCTGCCGACCGACGATTTTTCCTGCATTCTTCCAGTTCACTGGTTTCATGATCTGCTCAGGCCCTGGCTTTGAGACATCTGCAAGCCAGAGCAGACATTGGTTCGAAAGCCCGGTTTCCCCGCATTTGCGGACGCTAGCGCGCACAAATATACACATCAAGACCTTTGCTGAGTCAGAAAAAATTTTCGAACATTCGAATTAATGATTGAAAAATTCCACGGCTGCAGATGAATGGTTATCGATCTTTTCGATGTGTTCTTCGTGTAACGTCGGTCACAAGTGAACGCAGAGTGTCCCCGACGGCTGTGCGAGAAATTTTGCGATTGAGGCGTTGCAGCGTTGCCTGGAATGGCGTCGAATCACTTCGTATGCGCGTCGCTTCGGCCGCATGGGGCATGATGGCGCGCCCGATCGCTTGGCGTCGGTTCTGGATGTTGGAATGTCAGGACTTTTGAAACCCGTCGCGTCTATAAGCATGCTTCGGAGAAACGAGAGAATACCATGTCGAATGTCATTAAATTCGAGCGCCCGCCGGAACCCAAGGCGCCGAAGCCGAAACGGTCCCTGACGCCGGGTACACGCAAGGCACTGATATGGGTTGGCGTGCTTGCGGCACTCGCCGCCGCCTGGGGCTATTTCACGGTCACCGGCGGCTAGCTTGGTGCCTAGTCGGACAGGCTAAACCTCGATTGCCTGCGGCACCAGCGCGCCGCGCGCGCCGATGACCCTGCCGGCCAGCGCAGCGCCGGCACTTGCCGCCTGCGCCATTGTGCCACCGGCAAGCTCTGCTGCCATGAAACCCGCATTGAAGCTGTCGCCCGCAGCAGTCGTGTCGACGACAATGGCTGCCGGTTGGACCGGCACGATGGCCAGTTGACCGTCGGCATCCAGCAGGCTGATTTCACCGGGACCATTCTTTACCGCGACGCGTTTTGCACCTGCCTGCCGGTAGCGTTTCGCGGTCGCTTCGGCATCCCGGTCTCCAAACCAGGATGCCTCGTCTTCGTGCGATGGAAGGCAGAGATCGGCAATACCGGCTGCGCGCGTGATCCATTCCCGCATGGCGTCGGCGCTTTCCCAAAGGCGGGGGCGAAGATTGGGGTCAAAAATGACCTTGCCGCCCCGCGCCGCAAAACGCATCAAGGCGTCGATCAATGTCTGGCGGTCGGCCTGTGCGAGGATGGCGAGCGTGATGCCTGACCAATAGGCGATCGATGCGCCCGCGAGTGCCTGTTCAAGTGTTTCGACATCGCCTGCCAATCGCTTGGCTGCACTGTCGGAACGCCAATAGGTGAAGCTGCGCTCGCCATTTTTGAGCTCAATGTAATAAAGGCCGATCGTCTTGTCGGAAAGCCGCTGGATATGGCGCGTGCCAATGCGCTCGCTGTCGAGGTACTCCACCAGACGGTTGGATAGCCCGTCCGTGCCCACCGCGGTGACATAGTCCACCGTCCAGTCGCCGGGCAGCATGCGACGCAGATACCAGGCGGTGTTCAGGGTGTCGCCTGCAAAGCCCATGGACAAGGTGCCGGGCACGCCGGTCTCCGACAGTTCCCCCATGCATTCGCCGATCGAGACGATACGTTTCATTGTTCTGCCCCCTGATTTCTGTGTCGTTCAGCGCGCCAGCCAGCCGCCGTCGACGGGCAGCACGGTGCCATGCACATAGGCTGCCGCGTCGGAGGCAAGAAACACCGCTGCGCCGCCGAGTTCGGCGGGGTCGCCCCAACGACCGGCAGGAATACGCGCAAGGATATCGGCCGAGCGTTTCTGGTCCTCTCGGAGCGCAGTCGTATTGTTGGTGACGAAGTATCCCGGCGCGATCGCGTTGACATTGATGCCCTTGGCGGCCCACTCGCAGGCAAGGAGCCGGGTGAGGCCCGCCAGCCCGCTTTTCGACGCGGTATAGGATGGTATGCGGATACCGCCCTGGAAGGAGAGCATCGATGCAATGTTGATGATCTTGCCGTGGCCTTGCGGGATCATGCGCTTGGCCACGGCCTGGGACAGGAAGAAGGCGCTCTTGAGGTTGATATCCATCACATCGTCCCAATCGGCCTCGGTAAAGTCGATGGCATCGGCCCGACGGATGATACCGGCATTGTTGATCAGAATATCGACGGAACCGAACGCATCCAGTGCTGCGTCCACGATACTGTTGACCGGCGCGATTGTGCCGAGATCGGCGGAAAAGCCCGCGAAACGTCCGCCCTGCCCCTCGATCAGGCTTGCTGTTTCCGCCATGCTGGAGCGGCCGACGCCCAGCACTGCCGCACCAGCGCTTGCCAGTGCCACGGCAAGGGCCTGGCCGATGCCGGTATTCGCCCCGGTGACGATGGCGCTGCGGCCGGTGAGATCGAAGGAAACGGGCATGTCAAAACCTCCTCTGGTTGGCCGAGATGGCCGTATCGTTTTGGTGGTCACGGCTGGCGATCATCGATGAAGATCGCCGGGTCGAGATGTTGGATATCGTCAAGCTCTTCCAGCATTCGGCCGATATGGGTTCCCATGGCCGCGACGGCCGCACAATCGTCCCTTCGCCGCATGCCGTCGATGATCGCGGCGTGTTCATCGATCACCACATCCAGCCGGCCCGAGCGCGGCAGGGTGATGTAGCGATACCGGTCGATCTGGACTTGAACCTGCTGGATGAGGGTCCAGATGCCGGGATATCCCGCGAGTTCGGCAATGTGCTGGTGAAATTCGCTGTCGATGCGGTGGAAGCGGACGATATCCCCGGCTTCGGCGCAGGCGACCAGCTGGGCTTGTATTGCCTCGATTTCGGCAAGGCCCGCTGCTTTCCCGCCGGCAATTGCCAGCGTGACCGTCGTCGCCTCCAATGCCTTGCGGATCAAGATGGCTTCGAAGAGGGCGCGGCGGGGAATGCGGCCGACAAAGGTGCCGGATTGTGGGTAGATATCGACCAGTCCTTCGTCGGATAGTCGCAACAATGCTTCGCGCACCGGCGTGCGGCTGACGCCGAAACGTTCTCCCAACAGTTTTTCGTTCAGCACATCGAGCGGCTTCAGGCGCATCTGGACGATGTCATCGCGCAAGGCTGCATGTATCTGGTTGGCCGCGCGTTCACCGCGCGCTCTCGAAATGACGTGTGCCGGTGAGCGTCCCCTGCCCGGACTTATGCGAATTTCTGCATCCGCCATCGGTCAAGCCTCCCACTCTGCCGTTTGCGTTGGAGAATTGATATACTAGTATTTTATTCACGCCAGCAAAAAATTCGTGTTTTCGAAGCGCGCCCTTCCCTCTTTAAGTCACTTGTCTTCAGGGCGGTGGCAGCTTGTCGTCATCGCTCGCACCGTAGGCCGCATCGCACATGATGCCGGCCAGAAGCGTATAGGCGGCGAGCCAGGCCTGATGCGTTTCGGGGGTGAAATGCCTGTCCAGAGCCTCGTCCAGGGACTGGATGAGGGCTTGCCCGACCTTGAAGTAGTCCTCGCGCTTCACGCCATAGGTCAGATGACGCTTGGCGATGACTTCTGCGACCGGAAGAAACCGGTTCGCGTCATGCAGGTTCTTCACCACATAGGTCAGGGCCATCAGCAGCTTTTCAGACTGCGCTGCCAAATCCGTCCGAAACAGAGGCCTGAGATCGGGATCGATTTCGAAGAGCTTGTCGTAAAACGACAGGATAAACGGCGTGCCGACGGCAAAGATGAAGCTGTAGCTGTCTTGCACGCGTTCTACTTGTGCTGGTGTCATGCCATTCTCCCAAACTGAGGATTGGCATATAAGCTCAAGTAGCTTTCGCTAAACTGAACAGCTGAATTATGTGCGGATATGGCCCACCGCATTTGCCTCTGCCGCTTCCAGCGCTTCATCATAACCGGCATCCGCATAGCGGATGATCCCAAGCGATGTGTCATTGGTGATCGCATGATCAAGCCGCAGATCCGCCTCGGTCGTGCCATCGGCAACGAGCGTGACGCCGGAACTGGTCATGTAGCCTGCATAGCCGCCGCCGCCGGAATGGATCACCACCAGATCGGCCATCGAGGAGGCCAAAGTCATGGCGTTGATCAATGGCCAGTCTGCAATCGCATCCGACCCGTCCATCATCTTCTCTGTCATGATGTTGGGATGCGCCATCGCGCCGGCGTCGAGATGATCGCGGGAAAAGGCGATCGGCCCGGCAAGCTTTCCGTCTCGAACGAGGGCGTTGACCGCGAGCGCCAGCCGCGTGCGTTCGCCGTGACCAAGCCAGGCGATACGGGCGGGAAGACCTTCGAACGGCACATTCGCTCGTGCAAGACGGATCCAGTTGGTGACGATCTGGTTTTCGGGGAACATCTCAAGCACCAGGTCGTCGATCGTGGCGATATCGCTTTCCTCACCCGACAGGGCCATCCAGCGAAACGGGCCGATTGCCTTGCAGAACAGTGGACGCAGATAGGCTTCGGTGAAGATCGGGATGTCGAACGCATCCTGGACGCCACCCTGGAAGGCCTGGGTGCGGATCAGGTTGCCATTGTCGAAGACCTCTGCGCCCTTTTTCTGGAACTCGAGCATGGCGCGAACGTGTGTGACGATCGAGGCGCGGCTGGCGGCCATCAACTGGCCCTGCCCGTCTTCGCGCAGCGCTCGCGCCTGCTCCAGCGTCATGCCGTTCGGAACATATCCATAGACGAGGTCATGCGCCGAGGTCTGATCGGAGACGATGTCGGGCGTGATGCCACGGGCGGCGATCGCGGTGTAGATCTCGGCCGCATTGCCGACGAGGCCGACAGAAATCGCCTTCTTCTCGGATACGGCTCTCTCGATCATCGCAAGGGCATCGTCCAGCGAGGTTGCCGCTTCGTCGAGGAAACCGATTTCCTTGCGCTTCTTCACCCGTTCGGGGTCGATGTCGACCACCAGGATCGCAGCCCCCGCGAGGCGGCCGGCCAGTGGCTGCGCGCCGCCCATGCCGCCCAGCCCTGCCGTCAGGATGAAACGTCCGGCCAGCGAGCCGCCAAAGCGCTTCTCGGCGATGCGCATGAAGATTTCATAGGTTCCCTGGATCACGCCCTGGCTGCCGATATACTGCCATGCACCAGCGGTCAGTCCGCCCCAGCAGATCAGTCCCTTGCGCTGCAGATCGTAGAAGTTTTCGGCTTTCGCCCACTGACCGACGATGTTGCAATTGGCCATCAGCACCAGCGGTGCGCGTGAATGGGTTTTCAGCAGACCGACCGGCTTGCCCGACTGGATGATCAAAGTCTGGTCTTCGTCCATCGTCTTCAGCGTCTCAACGATGGCAGCATGGGCCGACCAGTTGCGCGCCGCCTTGCCGAGGGCGGCGTAGACGACAAGATTGTCCGGATCTTCGCCGACCGACAGCACGTTTTCGAGCAGGCGCAGAAGTCCTTCCTGCCGCCACCCCTTGGCCCGCAGCACATCCCCGCCGGGGATCGGAAATCTCGGATGGCGCGGATTGGGCTTCGGCATGGTTCTCACTCTCTTGTTCGGGTGTCGGTATTTCAGTCAGTCCAAACTGTTTCAGCTCAGGGCATAGCGGGCGATCTCGATGCCCATGGCTTTTTCGACGGATGGATAAACGGCCGGATCCTTGACGCTGGAGGCGAGCGGAATGACCGATTTGGGCACATGCAGCAGGAAGATCTTCATGCCGATCTGCAACTGTCCGACGCTCATTGCCTCGGCCTCTGCCGACAGCGTGGTGATGACATCCGGGAAGGTCGCGATGCGATTTCCGCTGGCGTCGTCCACCGCCATGTATTCGTTCATGATGTGCAGGGTCACCGCCTTGTCGCCGGTGCCGAGCGTGACCGTACCGATGTCGAAGGCTTCCGCGGTATAGACGACGTTCTTCGCCGTGACCTCGGCTTCGGCGAGAATTGCGCCATTGGTTGTGTTGACGATCGCATCGATCACCGCGTGCGGCCCTCTGGCTTCTGCCGCGATCATCGCTTCGCCGAGGGCAAGCGCCATGCTGATCCCGCCGAGCGCGGCATTGTCGCGCACATAGGACGCCTTCAGCGGATTGCGGCAGGAGGCAATGAACCCGCCCGACTGGTCGGCGGCTGTACGTAGAACCGGCGAGACCTTGGCGGTGGCGCCGCGCACTACCAGTTCGATGTAGCGATTGTCGGCGCGATTGCCGCCGACCGCGGTCTGGATCATCGGCTCCGGTGAACCGGCCATTCCGATGGATCCCATGTCGCCGGTCGGATGGGCACGAATGTCCCCGACCGCATCCAGCACCTTGGTCCCCAGGATGGCCGATGGCAGCCATCCATTCAGCGTCGAGGATTTGCCGTTCTGTCCGACCATCAGGGCGGCGAGCGGCTCGCCAAGTGCTTTCTGCAGAAGCTGCACGGCCTTGATATAATCGACGCCGCGCATTTCCCAGGGAGTCGTCGAGGCCGGTGCACCAATGGCCGCAGCCGTTGCCACCCAGTCCGATGCTGCCAATTCGTCGATCGAGACCAGTTCCGGCTGGCCGGCATTGACCGCCGCACGGCCGAGCATGCGCCCGTGATCGGCCCAGCCGCCGCCACCAGCCGCATAGACGGATCCACCGCGAACGGCGGGTTCGATGTCCTTTTCCGTCAGGATGCGTCCCATGTTAGTGCCTTTCTGCGGCCGTTTCGGCGCTCATCTCTTTGTCCAGTCTTTTCACGGTTTCCAGCAGAACACTTGCCCCGAGCGCAATGTCGTCCGTTTCGGCGAATTCTTCCGCGGCATGGCTGCGACCGCCCCGGCAAGGAATGAAGATCATACCGGCCGGTGCTACCCGGGCAAGAAATGCAGCGTCATGGCCGGCTCCGGATGCAAGGCGCCGATGCCCCTCGCCTATCGCGCCTGCGATGTCGGCTAATACATCCTGTAGATAGCTGTTCATCGGGACCGCTGCTGCCTCGGAGATCGGATTGAGGGCAATCGCGGTCCCGCTCCCTGCGCTGATTTCGGCGGCTGTCCTGCGCAGAGCACTGGCGAAAATGCCTGCATCGGCCGGCCTCTCGGCGCGGATGTCGATCAACAGCCTGACATGTGATGGAACGACGTTTGCAGCATTGGGGAGCATTGCGAACTCCCCCACGGTCGCGGCGAAATGCGCCTTTCCGCTTGCCATGGTCCTCGCCAATGCCTCGATATCCAGCACGAAGCGGGACGCGGCAACCAGCGCATCCGCCCGTCGATCCATCGGTGTCGTGCCGGCGTGATCGGCCCGGCCTTCGATCTTGACTTCGATTCGCGTAATGCCGGCAATTGCCGTTACCACGCCGATCGACAAGCGTTCGGCTTCAAGCACCGGCCCCTGCTCGATATGCAGTTCGAGAAAGGCCCGGATATCGGATCGGGCGTAATGGGTGGTAGGGTCACCGCCGGCCCTGACAATGCCGTCTGCCAGCGTCTGGCCATCGACTTCGCGCGACAACCATTCCTCGGGACGGATGCCGGCCATGGCGCGGCTGCCGATACAGGATACGCCGAAGATGGAAACTTCCTCCGCAAGGAAATCGACGATCTCCAGGTTATGCTCCAGTTCGATCCCCTGCTCGAACAGCGTGCGCGCGACTTCGAGCGCGGCGATCACCCCGGCGATGCCGTCGAACCGGCCACCGTCCGGCACCGTGTCCGAATGGGAGCCGAGCATGAGGGTTCCAAGGTCCGGGTTCTTGCCAGTCCGGCGTCCAATCAGATTGCCGCCTTCATCGACATGTGGGACGAGCCCGGCCATGCGGAACCTGTCGAATAGAAAAGACCGGCCCTCCAGATGCAGGGGTGTAAAAGCCCGGCGCGTATAGGGCCTCCCTGGCTCTGTCAGGCCGGCAAGAGCATCGATATCGGCAGCGATTCGCTCAGCCGATACGGGAAAATTGCGGCGATTCATACGGCGGGCGCCCTGTATGGGACGGCAGCCGGCGGGCGCACGAAACGGCCGCGGCCGGGCTGGCCGATGACGGTGGTGCCATCGTAGACGAGTTCGCCGCGATTGTAGGTCGCAGCCACCCGATATGGCAGGCTCATCCCGTCATAGGGTGACCAGCCGGCAACATTGTTGCCGGTCTTGGCGGCATCATAAACGAAGGCCTCCGGGGTCAGCACCGCGATATCGGCATCGCGACCGATCGCGAATGCCCCTTTCTGGTGATCGATGCGGAAATGCCGCGCCGGGTTCTCCGCCATCAGCCTTGCCCCCCAGGTCAGCGGCACGCCGCGTGCAAGCGCGCCTTTGACGAAGAGCGGGATCATCATTTCCAATCCCGGCAGACCGGAAGCATTGGCCAGCATGTCCGGCTTGGTCTTGCGGTCAAGCGACCAACTGACATGATCGGTGGCCAGCAATGTCACATTGCCGGCGGTCACTTGGCGCCAGAGCGCCTCGACTTCGGCACGCGGCCGGATCGGCGGGTTGCATTTCGACCGTCCACCCAGGCGCTTCGCGTCGACTTCTTCATCGAGTGTCAGATAGTGGATCAGACATTCGACCGTGGCCTGATATCCCTGGGCGCGGTAGCCGGCGGCAATCTCGTAGCCGCGGGCCAGCGAGCAATGCACGACATGGGCCGGACAACCGGTCTGGGCGCCGGTCTCATAGATCTCCAGCATTGCCAGCAGTTCGGTCAGCGGCGGGCGCGACAGGCCATGGGCGGTGTAGTCGGTGATGCCGGCCGCCTTCACCTGATCCATGGCGAAGCGGACATATTCTTCGTTTTCATTGTGCACGCCGGCCGTCAGCCCGGTCTTGGCGACCTCGGCAAAACATTCGGCCAGAAGGGGCGTGATGATCCGCGGAAAACGCTTGGCATCGGTTCCGAATGTCGAGAACTTGAAAGCCGCAACACCGGCTGCTGCCTGCTCGGCGATGCGGGCGGCCCCTTCCTCAGGATCGATGGTGCCATAAAGAGCGAAATCGACGCGTGCCTGCGCGCTGGCATGCGCGACCTTTTCCGCAACTGCCTGGGCAGAACAGACGAGGTGGCCTTCATCATAGGGCATGTCGACAATGGTGGTGATGCCGCCGGCAGCAGCCGAGTGCGTCGACCAGATGAAATCCTCCTGCCCCTTCTGGGACAGGGAATGCACCTGCGCATCGATTGCGCCGGGAAAGATCAGTGCATCCGGCAGAAGATGGCGGTCGTGCGCTGCAGGCGCTGTACCCTGGCCGACCAGCGCCACAACGCCGTCGCGTACCGCAACGAAGCCATTTTGCAAGATGCGATCGGGCAGGACAACCGTGCCCGACAGCACCAGATCGAAATCAGCCATCAGCTTATCTCCCTTGCCGGTCGATCCGGCTCTGGAAATCAGATTAGGCATGCGCATGGTTTTGTGGCATATCCCAATTCATGGACAAGTTATGCTCCGTCTCCTGACATTGGAAAGGTGAGAGATTGGATATCGCGACGCTGATGACGGTGCATCAGGTTCTTGTTGCCGGTGGCGTGCGCAAGGCCGCTGCCCGCCTGGAGCGTCCCGTCTCCAGTGTTTCGGCGGCGCTCGGCCGCTTTCAGGCGGCTGTGGCCACCCCCATGTTCGCAACGTCGGGCAGTCGCAACCTCCTGACGCTGGAGGGGCGAAGACTGGAAGCGTCGTTGTCACGCGCCGCGGAACTCTCTCTGGCGATTGCCGGTCTCGGACGGGAACCGACCGGACCAGCATCCGTCGAAGATGCACCGCCCCCGGCCCTCACCGCCTCCCTGCCCTTTCTCGTCGTAGCGACACGTCTCTCTATCTCGCTCGCCACGCTGCAGCGCTTCCTGATCATCGCCCGCGCCGGCAGCATCCGCAGGGCTGCGATGGAAATCGGCATGGGCCAGCCGCAATTGACGCGCCAGATGCGGCGACTGGAAACCGAATTGGCTGTCGAGCTGATGAAACGCGGTCAGGCGGGAGTGGTGCTGACGGATGTCGGCCGCCGCCTGCTGGCACTGACCGAAGACCTCGATCAGGTCTGGAGCCGTCTGAATGAGGGATCGGAAGATCGCTTTCACCGGCTCGGCGCGACCACCCGCCTGGGGGCGGTTTCGCCACTCGGATCCGGCAGCCGGGTCGCCCGCATTATCGCAGCACTGGTCGCCGCCTGGCCAAAGCGACGCGCGCGGGCTCCGCTTTTTGTCACCTCCGCCAGCGCCGATGAACTGCTGGCCGGTTTGAATGCCGGCGTCTACGATCTGGTCTTGGTCGATTGTGACGAGATCCCGGATGGCCTGACGGCACAGCCTGTCTGGCAATCCGGGCTGGCGCTGGTCGGACCTGCGGGCAGTCTCGCCGGCAGGACGCTGGCCGACATGCCTGAAATTCTGGCGGCTCGCCGGATTGCTGCGCCCTCGTCACGCACCGGCTTGCGGCAGAAGATCACGCAGTTGATCGACCGTGAATTGCCGCGCGAGCAGCGAGACCGTCTGTCGGTTACAGAAATCGACATGATCCCCGTCATCGCCAATCTCGTGGTCGATCATGGCTATCTCACAGTGATGCCGGTCTCGGCTCTGGCCGGGCTGGAGGGTGAGATGGACGCCATTCCCCTGCCCGATCTCTATGACATTCGCCTGACGCTGGTGCGTCGTCCGTCGCCTGCCGCCGATGCGGCCATGGCCGTGGCGCTCGATATTCTCAGGGAACTGCCGCTTGAGTCCGATTGCAAGTCATCGGATCAAAGTGCGAAAAAGCCGTCGAAAACGGGAAGCGGCGCTTCCGCGACGAGCCGCGACAGCGTGCCGGGGGCGGCAAGATCCTCTTCGAGAGCTTCCACCTCCGAAGACAGGGGTCTGTCTGAGCGATAGAAGGCGGAATGGCTGCGGGTGATCTCATGCAGCAAGGCGGCGACGCCTTCCGGTTGGTCGCCGAGGATGTCCGTGCCTTGCGCGGCAAACAGAGCCTCAAGCGCTGCCATGCGCTTCAGGGCCTCGACCTGTCGCTCGAGCCGCTCGACGATCAGCGGCAGGAAGGCTGCCTCGTCCTCGATGCCGTCGGCCACCACCAGCGACTGTGGCGATAGAGCGGATGTCATCGACAGGACACGGATATAGAGATCGCCGACCAGTTTGAGCGCCGGGCCAAAGCCCGTTGCCACCGCGCCTGACGGCACAAGATTGACCGGCAAGCCACGTCTGCCACCGTTGGCCAGCAAGACGCAGCGGTTGAAGATGTTGCGTGCGACGTGAGCAAGGATCAACTGTCCGGCCTGAATGGCAATCGCTACTTCCAGCGGCAGCGAACCGCCGGAGGTCAGGACCTCGCCATCGACCACGACCGGATTGTCATCGCTGCGGCCGGTTGCGTTGAGGACGACAGCGCCGATGCGCGAGATCTCGGCAACCGCCACGCCGAAGATCTGCGGCAGCATGCGCAGGCTCAACGGATCCTGGACATGCGACGCATCTTTCCAGTCCCACTTCCCCGACGTTTCGGTCAGCCACCGTCCTATCTCGGATTGCCTGGCACAACCGACCGCGATCGCCGAGCGCCAGGGCGCCCGAGCTGCGCCAAGCGTTGCCGACGACATCAGCGCCGTACCCATCAGCACCCGCAAGACCTTTGCGGCATCGCGAAGCGCGACGGCACTCGCTGCATAACCGACGCCATTGACGGATAGGGAGGCAAGTGCGTCGCGCGGTGCGAGCCTGAGCGGCACGATGCCCACTTCGGGAAACACATCCGATGTCTTGCGGCGCAGGCCCTGGTAGTAGACCTCGCCGACGCCGGTGAGAACCGAACCGATCTGGCCCATCAAGCCGATATCGGCGCAGCCGATCGATCCCGTCCGGCGCACGACCGGGATGACATCCTTGGTCAACAGGGCTTGAAATGCCTCGACCAGTTCCGGCGAACATCCGGCATAACCGGTCAGCGCCGTGTTGATACGAATGGCGATGGCCTTGCGCACGGTCGGAACCGGGAACGGCGCACCGGTGCCGAAATGATGGGCATGCACCAGACCGAGATTGAAGGTGCCGATCTCGTCTTCGTTCCAGTCGGTGTCCTTCATCGCGCCGACGCCGGTATTGGCGCCGTAGATGGTTTCGCCTCGATTGATGGCGGTCTCCACGCCTTCGCGGCCCTTGCGGACCCGCGCCATGCCGGCGGGGCTGAGGCTGACGGATACGCGGCCCGAGCCGATGGCGTCGAGGGCAGCGAAGGTGAGAGGCTGGGAGTCAAGGACGATGCCGGACACGGGCGCGAATTTCTCCAACTGCTGCGTGGCATGGGAAAGATCGGCGCGACGCATCATGCAAGAGATAGTACAGGCCCGGACGCGCATGGCATATCCCAAATGCCGGACATTCTATGCGCGATCGCGACGCTGCAAACCCGCAAGACCTATTTGGGCTAGGATATGTCCTCGTCGCTGCTCACGTTCCGGGTGTGATCAGTGTAAGCTTGGGGAAATAGCTGCGATAGCGACCGCTGTCGCGGGTCAGCACAGGGAAACCGCCGACGGCAGCATGCGCTCCGATAAAGAAATCCGGCAGCACGCCAGTGCGTGATCCGCCAGCCTTGCGATAGGCAGTGAAGACCTTGCCGGCGAGAAACAGGGCTGCCTTGGTGATCGGAGCATGGATCAGGCCAGCCGCTTCGACAAATTCGTCCAGCCGCTCGATCTTGGCATAGCGCACGGCAAGTTCGGCATAGACCACGTCATTGATCAGGAGCGGTCCTTCAAGGGCGGCAGCCTCCAGCCGGTCCACCGACCAGGGTGCCCAGACGGGATCGTCGGTGACCAGATCGAGCAGAACATTGGTATCGACGAGGATCAAACCTCGTCGCTTCGCGTCAGGGCCATGATCGCGTCGGTACTCATGCCTTCGCCGGCATGGCCGCGCAACGCGCCGAAACGGCTTCTCCCGACCTTGCGATCGGCACGGGTCAGCACCACGCTGCCATCTTCGGCACGGTGAAACTCGACCTCCGTGCCCGGCACGATGCCGAGCAGGTCGCGCACCGGTTTGGGGATCGTGACCTGCCCCTTGGATGTGACTGTTGTCGCCATGTCGACCTCTGTAATACCTAACGAAACAAAAGTATTACTTCTGCATATGCGATGCAAGAGGCAGTCGCGGCCTATTTCTCCGCGCAGATGGCATAGCGGTGCTGGGTCGCCCGCTCCAGGCCCTTCAGGAAAGAAAAGTTCTTGCGCTGGGCACGGTGGATCGGGCCAAGATCCGTATCGACGGTTATCTTTTCGAACCCCGCTTGGCGTAGCAGTTCCACCACCGCTTCGGCATGGGCGCCGTTGGAAAAATGGACCCGCGACAGGATGCGATTGTGCGTTTCCGCCATGTCGGAATTCGGCGCGCCATGCATGGCATCCTTGGCCAGGCCAATGCGGGATGCCCATCGGGTCAACCGTTTCATCATCCGGGTCAGGGGTGAGACATTAACGAAGTCGCCATCGACAATGAGCACTCGTCCGCCTTTTTTCAGCACGCGGTTCCATTCGCGAAAACAGGCCAGCGGATCGACGAGTGTCCAGACAAGGTGGCGATTGGTGATCACGTCATACGACTGGTCGGCTTCCATGGTGTTTTCTGCGTCGCCCATCAGGAATCGGATCTCCCGGCCACGTTTTGCGGCCTTTGCGCGGGCGCGCTCAAGCATCGGCTCTGCCCAGTCGAGACCGGTAACCTTGAAACCTAGGTCGTCGAGGATATGGGATACGACTGCGGTGCCGCAGGCCAGATCCAGCGCGTCCCTCCCCTGCCCTTCGCCAAGATGCTTTCTAAACAGAGCGTGCCAAGCCGCCCGTTCGTCTTCTGAAAAGATTTCATGACCGGGTTGGGTGTCAAAAGTCTCGGCTCTGAGCGACCAATAGGCTTTAATTTCGTCACGCAGGTCATGATTCGATAGAGTGCTAACAGCTTGCATCGGCTGGATCTTTCGGAAGCGATCGAGAGGTTGGAACACTTCTAAAAGATAATTGTTGACTGCGAAAGTCATAAAAACATAAATCACCTCACAATTCCAAACAGGAGACGCGATAGTGTTTTATCTCGACAAGGTGGCTTCCGCCGCCGCGATTTCGCTCGTTCTTTTTTCCACGGCCGCCTATGCTGGCGAGACCGTGAAGATCAAGGATATCACGGGTCGTGAAGTTGAAGTGAACGTGCCTGTCGAGCGCGTCATCCTCGGCGAAGGCAGGCAGATCTACTTTACCGCAGCGCTGGACACCGAAAAGCCGTTCGGTCGCGTCGTCGGCTGGCGTGATGATTTCAAGAAGGCGGACCTGGACGGCTACAACATCTATCTCAAGAAGTTCCCGGAGATGGAAAAGATCCCGACCTTCGGTGGCATGAAGGATGGAACTTTCGACATCGAGCAGGCCGTGGTCCTCAAGCCTGACGTGATCATCATGAACACGGAGGCGAAATCGGCCACCGAGGAAAGCGGTTACATCGAAAAGCTTGCAGCGGTGGGTATTCCGCTCGTCTATATCGACTTCCGCGAGAAGCCGATGGAAAATACCGACGATTCCATGCGCATCATTGGCAAGCTGTTCGGCAAGGAAGAGCGCGCCGAGGAATTCGTCAAATTCCATGACGAGCAGATTGCCCGTGTTACGGACACGCTTGCCAAGGCTGCCGATCTGAAGAAGCCGGTCGTGTTTATCGAGCGCGCCGGCGGCTACTCTGACGATTGCTGCATGTCCTTCGGCAACGAGAACTTCGGCAAGATGGTCGAACTCGCCGGCGGCATCAACATGGCCAAGGACTTCATTCCCGGCACGTTCGGCACCGTCAATCCGGAGCAGATCATCGCATCCAATCCTGACCAGGTGATCGTCACGGGTTCCAATTGGGAACTGTATGTTCCCGGTGGCAAATGGATCGGCGTCGGTCCGGGCGCCGACAAGGCGATCGCTGCCCAGAAGCTCGCCGAGTTGATGAAGCGCCCCGGCTTTACCGATGTAAAAGCGGTCAAGGATGGCAATGTCCATGCTATCTGGCACCAGTTCTACAACAGCCCTTACCAGTTCGTCGCTGTGCAGCAGATCGCCAAGTGGCTGCATCCCGACCTGTTCAATGATGTCGACGCGGATGCAACGTTTAAGGAAATGCATGATCGCTTCCTGCCGGTCGACTACCAGCCGGGCTATTTCGCCTCGCTGAAGCCTGGCCTTTGATCATCATGCCGGCGGGGAAACCCGCCGGCCTCGTTTGCTGGACAGGCCTCGATGTGGGTGGCGCGAAAACCGGGCAATTTTTGCCCTTTTTGCCGTTTTACGGCGTCGTGTTTCGCGACTTCGCAGGGGAACCAGTCAATCTCGCCGCAGGCTTCAAGGCCCGGCGATTTCGCTTTGCTGGAAAAGGATAACATTGGATGGCCGTCGTGACTGAAGACGTAGCCGGGGTCGAGGGGCGCGGTCGCTACCGAGCGTTGACCGCGCGGCGCGTGCTGATCCTGAGCGCATTGTTTGTCACACTGATCGTCAGTGTTGCCGTCGACATGGCGCTTGGACCCGCGCGTTACTCGCTGGCAGAGGTTGTTTCGACGATCTTGTATCCAGGCGAGGCCAACAACCAGCTGCGCGTCGTCATCTGGGATATCCGCATGCCGATCGCGCTGATGGCGGTGACGGTTGGTGCGTGTCTCTCTCTTGCCGGCGCGCAGATGCAGACCATTCTGGCCAATCCCTTGGCGAGCCCGTTCACGCTCGGCATTTCGGCAGCCGCCGGATTTGGCGCGGCGCTGGCCTTGGTCGGCGGTGTCGCCGTCTTTCCGGCTGCCGTGCAATATATGGTGCCGATCAACGCGTTCCTCATGGCGATGCTGGCCTCGCTGTTCATCTACAGCGTATCCACGCTGCGTGGCGTGACCGTCGAGACCATCGTCCTGCTCGGCATTGCCCTGGTCTTTACCTTCAATGCGCTGCTGTCGCTGCTGGAATATCTGGCGTCCGAGCAGGCGCTTGCGGCGGTTGTCTTCTGGACGATGGGTTCACTCACCAAGGCGACATGGGCAAAGGTTGGCGTGACCGCTGCCGTTCTGGTGTTTTGCGTGCCGCTTTTTGCCAGCAAGGCATGGGCTTTGACGGCATTGCGCCTCGGCGACGACAAGGCCGCGTCTTTCGGCGTCAACGTCAAGGCTCTGCGCCTAGAGACGATGATGCTGGTGAGCCTTCTGGCGGCAATCCCCGTGTCATTCGTTGGCACGATCGGCTTCGTCGGCCTGGTTGGCCCGCACATCGCCCGCATGCTGGTCGGCGAAGACCAGCGTTTCTTCCTTCCGGGTTCGATCATCTGCGGCGCCTTGCTCTTGTCGGTGACTTCGGTCGTCTCGAAAATGCTGATCCCGGGCGCCATTTTGCCGATCGGGGTGATTACCGCGCTCGTCGGCGTACCCTTCTTCTTTTCGCTGATTTTCACGCACCGGAGGCGCGCATGGTAGCCCTGAAGCTCGAGGCGCTTGGCGCCCACTATGGTCGCAACCGGATTTTTACCGATATCACCACCGGCGATATCGTCGGCGGCATGCTGACGGCGGTGATCGGGCCGAATGCTGCGGGAAAATCGACGCTGTTCAAGCGCATCGCCGGCCTGTTGAAGGGCGAGGGCATTGTGCATGTCAGCGGCGAGGAAAGCCTTCGGCCGATCTGTTACATGCCACAGGATACTGGCGCCAATGCCGTGCTGACTGTCTATGAAAGCGTTCTTCTTGCCGCAAAACAGGGCTCCGGCTGGAAGGTTGCGGATGACGAATTGGTCGACATCGACCGTATCCTGTCGTCCCTTCGCATCACCGATCTCGCTTTCCGGGATCTGGGCGAATTGTCGGGCGGCCAGCGACAGCTGGTCGCCATTGCTCAGGCTCTGGTTCGCAAGCCGCAAATTCTGCTGATGGACGAACCGACGTCGGCTCTTGATCTCTTCCGGCAGATCGAGGTCTTGCAGCATATGCACCAGCTTGCCCGCGAGACGGGAATGGCCGTCCTGATCGCGCTCCACGATCTCAACCATGCCATGCGCTACTGCGACCATTCGCTCGTCGTGGCTGACGGCCGCCTGGTTGCCAATGGGCCGACGGCCGATGTC
The DNA here is from genome assembly GCF_021729845.1 of Rhizobium sp. SL42. Lineage (NCBI taxonomy): Bacteria > Pseudomonadati > Pseudomonadota > Alphaproteobacteria > Hyphomicrobiales > Rhizobiaceae > Rhizobium > Rhizobium sp. SL42. Next base: position 186,902 of record NZ_CP063398.1, on the reverse strand, counting down.
ATCACCCCTGCCCTGCTTCGCCGCGTTTACCGGGTGGATGCTCGGATCGAAAATTGCACGCAAGGTCGCCCGATGGTGATCGTTGATGCGGCGCTGGCCTGATTGAAGACGACGTTCCAGCTCTATCCAGCCGGAACGTTTTTCAGCTCAACCCCATGTAGCGGCCAGGCTTGTGGTTGATGGCGATGATCAGGTTCGCGATGGCGGCACCCAGGACGGAATAGGCCAGCCGGTCTGTCGGGAGTATGAAAAAGGCAGCTGCAAGGATCGCCAGATCGACGCCGAGCTGGACGTATCCGGCGCGGATTCCGAGCTTTTCCTGCAGGTAGAGAGCGAGGATGTTGATGCCACCCAGTCCCGTGCGATGGCGAAACAGCATCAAGAGGCCCGTGCCGATCAATCCGCCACCGATGATCGTCGCATAGAGCGGATCCAGATGGGAGAAGTCGATCCACGCCGCGTTGAGTTTTGACAGGATCGAAACCAGCGCAACGGCGGTGAATGTGCGGATCGTGAAGCCCCAGCCCATGCGTTTGACCGCAAGGATATAGAACGGCAGATTGACCAGAAAGAAAATCAGGCCGAAACCCCAGCCCGACGCATAGGACATCAGCAAGGCCAGACCGGCCGTGGAGCCGACGGTCAACATGGACTTGGTATAGATCAGCGTCCCAAGGGAGACAAAAAGCGTGCCGGACAGCATCGCCAGGACGTCTTCATAGAGCCGGTGACGCTCGGCGGGCGCCACCGGATTGGCAGTTGCGGTGGTCATGGACAGTTATCCGAGCAATGGCTTGAGGACAGAGGCAACGCGGGCGATGTCGGCGCTTTTCAGGCCGGCGATGTTGATGCGGCCGGACGTCGGCATGTAGATGCCGTGATCCTTGCGCATGTCGAGCACTTGGCTCTCGCTCAGCGGCAGAAGCGAGAACATGCCCTGCTGTTCGGCAATCTGTGGCGCAAGCTGCCAGCCATCGGACAGGGCATTGGCCAATTCCCGGCGCAGGCCGTTCAGGCGGTCGCGCATCGCATTCAATTCATCCACCCAGTTACGACGCAGCGTGTCTGAGGCAAGAATGGTGCGAACGACGGCCGCGCCGTGGTCCGGCGGCATCGAATAGCTGGTGCGGGCCATGGTGACGAGATTTGACCGGGCGATATCCGCGGCCGCCTGTGTTTCTGCCACGGCAAAGATGGCGCCGGTGCGTTCGCGGTAAATGCCGAAGGATTTCGAGCAGGAAACGGCCACCAGCGCTTCGGGCGCGGCTTCGATCACCTGGCGCAGGCCTGCCACGTCCTCCTCGATGCCGGTGCCGAAACCTTGGTAAGCAGAATCGATCAGGGGTATGAGACGGCGCTCGGCTATGATGGCCGCCAGCTCCTGCCACTGCGCAGCCGTCAGCCCCGCCCCTGTAGGATTGTGGCAGCTCGCATGGATCAGCACGGCATCGCCTGCCTGGGCACCCGTCATCGCCTTCATCATGCTGGCGAAGCGCACCGATTGCGTTGGCACGTCGAAATACGGATAGGTTTCAACGGTAAGTCCGGTCGCACCGAATATTCCGGCATGGTTCGGCCAGCTTGGCAGGCCAAGCCAGAGACGGCGGGTTCCGGCGCGGGCAAAGAGATCGGACGCCAGCCGCAGCGCGCCGGAGCCACCGGGTGTCTGAACGCCAGCCGCGAACTTGCCGGTGTTGCTTCCGCCAACCAGATCCCAGAGCAGTTCCAGAAAGACCCGGTCGCCTTCCGGCGCCACATAGGACTTGCTCTCCTGGGTGTCGAGCAGCTGCTTTTCGGCGGCCTTGACGGCTCGCAGCACCGGCGTGCGCCCCAGGTCGTCGCGGTAGACGCCGACGCCGAGGTCGATTTTATCCGCACGCGTATCGGCGTTGTAGAGCCCGATCAGGGCGAGCAGCGGATCGTTCGGTTGGGAGGCGAGTTTGTCGAACATGGGAGGCCTTTGTCTGGGGGCGTACAGATTACGCAAATGATAGTGATTCGTTCGAGCAAAGTCGCGCGCAATATTCTAGTGTCGCCCAATATGAGTTGTATTGAATTGCGCATGAGGTAACATTTGCGCTAGAAAATTGCCGGAAGATGGGGAATGATGTTTTCATGACCAGCGACCCTCAATTCGACCTCGACCGCATCGACCGCCGCATTATCGAATGCCTGCTTGAAAATGCGAGCCTGAGCAATGCGGAGCTTGCAGACCGGGTTGGTCTCACCGCGGCACCGCTCTCGCGCAGGTTATCACGTCTCTACAGCAGCGGCATCATCCGCCAGGCGGTAATCATTGATGCGGCCCGGGTAGGCCTTGGCCTGCAGGCCTATGTCGAAATCACCCTGGACCGCACCACGCCACAGGTCGGCGATCGATTTATCCAGATGGTCGGCCGCTTGCCGGAAGTGGTGGAGATCCACGCTGTGGCCGGAGATTTCGATTTCCTGCTGAAGATCTCGGTGCGCGACATGGCCGACTACAAGCGGCTGATCTGGCAGGAATTCGATCGGCTGGCGGAGATCAAGACGATCCGATCCACCATGGTCTTCGACAGTCCGAAGATCTCCTACGGCCATCTGCCGGAATAGAAAAGGGCGCCATCGGCGCCCCTCCCCTGCACTTTTCAGTGGTCCAAAAGTTAGCCTGCGCTGACCAGCTTGCCGCGTTTTGCCATGCGGGCGCGGATCGATTCCACATCGGCACGCGGGGTCGCGGCAAACAATGTGCGGGTATACTCGTGCTGCGGATTGGAGAAAACCGCGTCACGCGTGCCGTATTCGACGGCCTCGCCGTAGTACATGACCATCACCTCGTCCGCGATGTAGCGCACGACCGAAAGGTCATGGCTGATGAAGACATAAGTCAGGCCGAACTCTTCCTGCAGATCGGCAAGCAGGTTGAGAACCTGTGCCTGGACGGACAGGTCGAGCGCCGATACCGGCTCGTCGAGGACCAGAAGCTTCGGGTTCAGCATCAATGCACGGGCAATCGCGATGCGCTGACGCTGGCCGCCGGAGAACATGTGCGGATAGCGATTGTAGTGCTCCGGACCGAGGCCGACCTTGATCAGCATTTCCGTTGCCCGCTCGCGGCGTTCTGCGGGGGTCATCTTGGTGTTGATCAAAAGCGGTTCGCCGAGAACGTCGCCGATCTTCTGGCGCGGATTGAGCGATCCATACGGGTTCTGGAAGACGATCTGCACCTTCTGGCGCATTTCCGCAGTCAGGTGACCCGGACGGGTATCGACCTTCTTGCCTTCGATCAGCAGTTCGCCGCCGGTAGGCTCATCGATGAAGGTAAGGATACGGGCAAGGGTCGACTTGCCGCAGCCGCTTTCACCGACGATAGCCAGCGTCTTGCCGGTCTCGAGCTTGAACGATACGCCCTTGACCGCATGCACGGTCTTGTCGGCCTTCAGGAAGCCCTGCGGCACGTGATAATCGCGCTTGATGTCGCGAATTTCCAGCATGGGAACGCCGCTGGTGTTGCCGGCTGCAGTGCTCATGCTGCACCTCCCGTCGTCTGGGTTGCTGCCATGAAATCGGAAACCGTCGTCAGACGATCACCGGTGGCATTTTCCGGCAAAGCGGAAAGCAGCGCCTTGGTGTAGGGGTTCTTCGGCGCTTCGAACAGCGAAAGCACGTCGGCCTCCTCCATCTTCTTGCCCTTGTACTGGACGATGACCCGGTCGGCGGTTTCGGCGACCACCGCCATGTCATGGGTGATCATGATCAGGCCCATGCCGGTCTCGACCTGCAGCTTCATCAGCAGATCAAGGATCTGCTTCTGAATCGTCACATCGAGGGCCGTCGTCGGTTCGTCGGCGATCAGCAGTTTCGGATTGCAGGCAATCGCCATGGCGATCATCACGCGCTGGCACTGGCCGCCCGACATCTGATGGGGGAAGTGATTGAGGCGTTCAGCCGGATCCGGCAGGCCGACGAGCTTGAACAGCTCGATCGCTCTGGCACGGCGCTCCTTTGCACCCATGCCCATATGCAGTTTCAGCACTTCCTCGATCTGGAAGCCGACGGTAAAGCAGGGGTTGAGGCTGGCGACAGGCTCCTGGAAGATCATCGCCACATCCTTGCCAATCAGCTTGCGGCGATCGGAAGGCGACATGCCCTGTATATCGCGCCCGAGAAAGAGCATGCGATCGGCCGTGATCTTGGCTGTCCAAGGCAAAAGCCCCATGACCGCCAGCATGGCAACGGACTTGCCGGAGCCACTTTCGCCAACGATTGCAAGCACTTCGCCAGCATTGACCGAAAGCGACACGCCATCGACGGCCTTGAACCAGCCCGAAGCGGTCTCGAACTCGACCGTGAGATTTTGAATGTCGAGAAGTGCCATGTCAGGACCTCTTCAGCTTGGGGTCGAGCGCGTCGCGCAGGCCGTCGCCCATCAGGTTGATCGCCAGAACCGTGATCAGGATTGCCAGACCCGGGAAAGTCACGACCCACCAGGCGCGCAGGATGAACTCTCGGGCTTCTGCCAGCATGGTGCCCCATTCGGGTGCCGGCGGCTGTGCGCCCATGCCGAGGAAGCCGAGTGCTGCGGCGTCGAGGATGGCGTTCGAAAACGACAGCGTTGCCTGGACGATCAATGGCGCCATGCAGTTCGGCAGGATGGTGCGGAACATCAGGCGGAACGGCCCTGCCCCGGCCAGCCGGGCGGCCGTCACATAGTCACGGGTCTTTTCCGACATGACCGCGGCACGCGTCAGGCGGACGAAATGCGGCTGCAGTGTCAGTGCGATGGCGATCATGCCGTTGGTCAGGCCCGGTCCAAGGATCGCGACAAGCACCAGTGCCAGAAGCAGCGACGGAAATGCCAGGATGATGTCCATCAGGCGCATGATCGTGGTGTCGAGCCAACCGCCGTAATAGCCGGCCAGCACGCCGATCGCGATGCCGGTAGTCAGCGAGAGCGTCGTGACGAACACACCGATGAACAGCGAGTATTGCGATCCGTAGATCAGGCGCGACATGATATCGCGGCCGACCGGATCGGTGCCCAGAGGATAGCTCCAACTGCCGCCTTCAAGCCAGGCGGGCGGCAGGAGAATGGCATCGCGATACTGTTCGAATGGCGAATGCGGTGCGACCAGCGGTGCAAACACCGCGATCAGCACAAGGGCGATGAAAACGACGAGGCCAATGACGGCGCCGCGGTTTTCGGAAAAGTAGAACCAGAACTCGGCCAGCATCTGGCGGCGCATCGCCGCTGTGGTGACCGGCTGGCTTTGAGTGGTCTCAGCCATGGGATTTTATCCTTCTAGTGGCGGATGCGCGGGTTGATCAGGCCATACAGGAGATCAACGATCAGGTTGACGACCATGATGATGCCGGCAATCAGCAGCAAACCGCCCTGGATGACGGGATAATCGCGGCGGAATACGCTGTCGACCATCCATTTGCCGATGCCCGGCCACGAGAAGATCGTTTCGGTCAGGATCGCGCCGGCAAGCATGACGCCGATCTGCAGGCCGATCGTGGTAATCACCGGGATCATCGCATTGCGCAGGGCATGCAGGCCGACCACCCGGAACGGCGAAAGGCCCTTGGCGCGGGCCGTGCGGATATAGTCCTCCGACAGCACTTCCAGCATGGCCGATCGGGTCTGGCGTGCGATGACGGCAAGCGGAATGGTGGCGAGCACGATCGACGGCAGGATCAGGTGGCTGAGGGCCGATGAGAAGGCACCCTTTTGACCCGACAGCAGGCTGTCGATCAGCATGAATCCGGTGACGGGCGGGAAGAAGAACATCAGCGAGATACGACCCGAGACCGGTGTCCACTGCAGGATGCCGGAAAACAGGATGATCAGCAGCAGGCCCCACCAGAAGATCGGCATCGAATAGCCGACGAGCGCAATGCCCATCATCGTCTGGTCGAAGGCCGAGCCGCGCTTGATTGCAGCAATGATGCCGGCTGGAACGCCGATCGCGATGGCGATCATGATGGCACAGAAGGACAGTTCGATGGTCGCCGGGAACAGCGCGAAGAACTGGTCGATGATCGGGCTCTTCGAGACGATTGACGTGCCGAAATCACCGGTCAGGACGCCGCTGATATAGTCGAAATACTGCACGACTATCGGCCGGTCGAGGCCGAGATTTGCGCTGATTTCCGCGTGTCGCTCAGGCGACATCACGCGCTCGCCAGACAAAAGCGCGACGGGATCACCCGGCAGCAGCCGGATGAAGGCGAAGGCTATGATCGATACGCCGATGAAGGTCGGGATCAAGACGGCAAGCCGCCGCAAGAGAAAGCCAAACATGTAGGAGACCTGTTGTTTTTCTTATGAAGGTCGGACCGTGGGCTTGTCGCCTCTTCGGTCACTCGAAAAGCCGTATCGGGTTTCGAACCGTGGAAATCGCCGGATTTTGTCCGGTGGAGCTTAACGAGAATCGCCGCGGGTTTTGGCCCGCGGCGACTGCGTCTCGTATCCGATTACTCGGCGATGTCGACGTTTTCGAAGGTGAAGTCACCGAGCGGGCTCTGAACGAAGCCAGAGACTTCCTTGCGCATCGGAACGATGGACAGGGAGTGGTCGATGGTTGCCCAAGGTGCTTCGCGCTTGAAGACGAGCTGGGCTTCTTCGTAAAGCTTGGTGCGTTCAGCCTGATCGGACGTGACCTTGGCCTTCTTGACCAGGGCGTTGAACTCTTCGTTGCACCACTGAGCGCGGTTGTTGCCGCCTACGGCTTCGCAGCCGAGCAGGGTGTCGAGGAAGTTGTCCGGATCGCCATTGTCGCCGGTCCAGCCGAGCATGACGGCGCCGTCACGATCCTTGGCCTTCGAACGGTCGAGATATTCCGCCCATTCGTAGGAAACGATCTCGACCTTGACGCCGATCTTGGCAAAGTCGTCCTGCATGATTTCAGCCGCACGGCGTGCGTTCAGCATGTAGGGACGCGATACCGGCATTGCCCAGATCTTCATCGACAGATCCTTGACGCCAGCGGCTTCGAGCGCCTTCTTGGCGGCGTCGAGGTCGTAAGCGTCGTCCTGCGTGGCTTCGTTGTAGGACCACATTGTCGGCGGGATCGGGTTCTTGGCCGGTGTTGCCATGCCCTGGAAGACGGCATCGACGATGGCCGGCTTGTTGATCGCCTGGTTCAGAGCCTTGCGGACTTCCGGCTTGTCGAACGGAGCCTGGGTCGTATTGTAGGCGAGGTAGGCGACGTTCAGGCCTTCCTGTTCCATGACGGTCAGCGACTCGTCGGTCTTCATCGCGGCAACGTCTGCTGCGTTCGGGAACGGCATCAGGTGGCATTCGCCGGCCTTTAGCTTCTGGTAGCGAACGGCAGCATCGGTGGTGATTGCGAAGACGAGATCGTCGATCTTCGGTGCGCCGCCCCAGTAGTCAGCATTCTTCTTGAAGCGGATGACCGCGTCCTGCTGGTAACCGACGAAGGAGAACGGACCCGTGCCGACCGGCATCTGGTTCAGCTGTTCCTTCTTGCCAGCCTTTTCGAGGCTGTCGGCGTATTCCTTCGACAGGATCGATGCAAACGGCATCGCCAGGTTGGCGAGGAAAGGTGCTTCCGGCTTGTTGAGCGTGATCTTGACCGTGAGGTCATCGACTTTCTCGATTGACTTGATCAGTTCCGGGAAGCCCATGCCCGCGGCATATTCCCAGGAGGTGCCTGCTACATACTGGTTCCACGGATGATCGGCCTTGATCTGGCGCTCCAGCGAGAACAGAACGTCGTCCGCATTGAATTCGCGGGTCGGCGTGAAGAATTCGGTGGTGTGGAACTTGACGCCCGGACGCAGCTTGAAGGTGTATTCGGTGCCTTCGGCGTTCACGGTGTAGCTTTCAGCCAGACCGGCTTCGGCTTCGGTCGTGCCAGGCTTGAATTCCATCAGGCGGCTGTAAACCGGATGCGCCGACGCATCGAATGTCGTGCCAGCGGTGTACATGCCCGGGTCGAAGCCTTCCGGCGAACCTTCCGAGCAATAGACGAAGGTCTTGGCGCTCGCAGCGCTCGACAGGAACGTAGCCGCGAGCAATGCTGCGGCGGCAAAGCCAAACTTGTATTTCATGAGCAGTCTCCCAGTGGCGTTGGACAATGACTGTCCGGTCGCCGGTTCTTTTGGTTCCGTGGCGCGTGTTTCGCGCCCAGTGTTTTGCAAAACAGGGCGTTAAACCCCATTCCGGCGTACCGAGGCGACGAAAACACCATGGCTGTCGTAAAGAGGCCATTGTGTAGGCTCGTCGTCGCGGCCCGCATGCCCAACGTCATATCGGCTTAAAAAACGTTGTAAAGAGAGATTCTGCCGCAATATCACTTCATTTTGGACTGGAAATTGGCGAAATTGGCCCAGGACAGCAGAAAAATTGCAGATTTTAATCGTATGCAAGGCGTACGAAAGCTGTTTTAGCGATATGATAGACGCGTTAGTTTCCAACGACTTCGGGTTTTCGCGTCGCAAAATGAAAACCGCGCACGGCGCGGTCTTCATCCTAATTTTAGCATGTCTGGCCGATTGATCAATCGCCCATAAAATGCAGACGTGGGGGGGCTTGGGGTCCCCTCCCTCCCCCTTATTCGGTCGCCAGCTTTTTGGGCGCGCGACCGAAGAACAGGGAATAGGCTGCCGGCAGAACCAGGATCGTCAGGACCGTCGCAACCAGGATACCGCCCATCATCGCGTAGGCGAGCGGACCCCAGAAGATTCCACGCGAGATCGGGATCAGCGCGAGTACGGCGGTCATTGCTGTCAGCATGATCGGGCGGAAGCGTCGTACGGCCGAGCCAACGATCGCTTCAGAGCGTTCCATGCCCGCCGCAATGTCCTGGTCGATCTGGTCGATAAGGATGATCGAGTTGCGGATGATGATGCCGAGAAGGGCAATGACCCCAAGGATCGCGACGAAGCCGAAGGGGGCGCCGGAGATCAGCAGCGCGGCCGACGCCCCGATAATGCCGAGCGGTCCGGTGGCCAGAACCAGCATCGCCTTGCCGAAGTGCTGGAGCTGGATCATCAGCAGCACGACGATGACCAGCAGCATGATCGGCGCTTTCGCGGCAATGGAGTTCTGGCTCTCGGCGCTGTCTTCGGCTCCGCCCTGGATCTCGACTTGATATCCGGCGGGCAGTCGATCCCGCAGAGGCTGGAGCTCGGCGAACATCTTCATCGTGACGTCGTTCGACTGAATGCCATCCGGAAGGGTGGCGCGGACCGTGATGGTCGGCAGACGGTTGCGACGCCATTCGATGCCTTGTTCCAGAGTTGGCACGACCTTGGCGACCTGGGACAGTGGTACGAAGGTGCCGTTGTCAGTCGGGATGTAGATCGAGTTGACAGCTGTCAACAGCTTGCGGCTCTCCTCCGGTTCACGGGCGACAATCGAGATTGTCTCCTCCCCTGCCCGAACGTCCGCCAGCGGTGCGCCGCTCATTGTCGCCTGCAGCATCTGGCGAAGTCTCTGCGAGGTAACGCCGAGCGCACGGGCGCGATCCTGATCGACGACCAGCTTCATCGCCGGAACTGGCTCAAGCCAATCGTCGTGAACGGCCTGAAGGACCGGGTTGGTGTTGAAGGCCTTCTTCACCTCGTCGGCAATCCGGCGAACCTCGGCGCGGTCCGGTCCCGAAACGCGCATCTGGACCGGCCAGCCCGTTGGAGGGCCGAGGAACAGGCGGTCGACCTTGCCGCGGATGTCCGGGAAATCGGCTGCGAGCATGTCGCGGATCTTGGTGATCAAGCGCTCGCGTCCCTCTTCGTTTTTGGCCATGACCAGAAGCTGGGCATAGTTCGGATTGCGCAGCTGCTGGTCGAGCGGCAGGAAGAAGCGCGGTGCCCCCTCCCCGATATAAGTCGCAACAAACCGCTGGTCGTCTTCCTTGAGGATCCGGCCCTCGAGAATGGTCGCCTGGCGTTCAACCTCGGAAATCGAAGTGCCTTCCGGCAGCCAAAGGTCGACGAGGATTTCCGGCCGTGAGGATTGCGGGAAGAAGTTCTGCGGAATGAACTGGAAGGCCCAAAGACTGGTGACGAACGCCGTGAGCGTCAGCAGGATCACGATGAGCCGATGCTTGACCGCCCAGACAACGGTGGAGCGCAGCCGATGATAAAACGGCGTATCGAAAGCATCGTGATGGTTGCCGGCATGGTGTCTCTGCTTGAGGATCATGTAGCCGAGCCAAGGCGTGAAATAGACGGCCACGAACCAGGATATGACCAGCGAGATGCCGACGACATAGAAGAGCGACCGGACATATTCGCCTGCGGTCGATTCCGCAAAGCCGACGGGAATGAAGCCGGCGATGGTGATCAGTGTCCCGGTCAACATCGGGAAGGCGGTCGACGAATAGGCGAAACTCGCCGCGTCGATCTTGTGCAGCCCCTCCTCCAGTTTTCGTTCCATCAGTTCCACGACAATCATCGCGTCATCGACAAGAAGCCCGAGCGCGATGATCAGGGCGCCAAGCGAAATGCGCTGAAGGTCGAGCCCGAACTGGTACATGACGGCAAAAGTGGCCGCCAGCACCAGCGGGATCGCAATGGCGATAACCAGGCCCGAGCGCCAGCCGATCGAGATGAACGACACGACCAGCACGATCAGCAGGGCCTCGCCGAGAGCCTTCATGAATTCGCCGACGGCCTCTTCCACGACTTCCGGCTGGTTGGAGATCTGTGATACCTCGACGCCAAGCGGCAGGCTTGCCTCGAAACGGGACAGTGTCTCTTCGACGGATTTGCCGACATCCGTGACCTTGAAGCCCTTGGTCATCACCACGCCGACCTGGACGGAATCCTGGCCGTTGAAGCGGAACTTGCGCTGATAGGGATCCTCGAGGCCTTCGGTGACTGTGGCAATGTCGCCGAGGCGTGTGATCTGGTCGCCTGCCTTAAGGCGGAGTTCGCGAATGTCTTCGGCGGCGCTGAAACCGCCGTCGACGGCGATGCGCACCGAGCGTTCGCCGGTATCGATCGTGCCAGTGGCGTCAATCGCATTCTGGCCAGCCAGCGCATTCTGCAGATCGGTGAAGGTGAGACCGCGCTCCGCAAGTGCCTTGGAAGACACTTCAATGAAGATCTTCTGCGGCTGATCGCCGAGGATCACCGCCTTTTCCACGCCCGCCGTCGAGAGCAGTACGTCGCGGGCCTGGATCGCGTAGTTCTTCAGTTCCGGATAGCTGTAGCCGTTTCCGGTCAGCGAATAGAGTGTGATATAGGTGTCGCCGAATTCGTCATTGAAATAGGGGCCGAGCAAGCCCTCGGGCAGTTCGTTCTCGATGTCGCTGATCTTCTTGCGCACCTGGTAGAAGGCATCGGCCACGTCGTTTGCGTCCGTATTGCCCTTGACCTGAAGCGTGATGATGGCCGAGCCGGCGCGAGTGTAGGATTTGACCCAGTCGAGATAGGGCGTCTCCTGCAGCTTGCGCTCGATCTTGTTGACCACCTGATCCTGCATATCGGTCAACGACGCGCCGGGCCAGAAGGCCTGCACGACCATGACGCGGAAGGTGAAATCAGGATCTTCCTTCTGGCCCATGCGCATCAGGCCGAAAAGACCTGCGATCAGGATGAGGCCGAACAGAAAGCGTGCCATGCTGGGATGGCCGATCGCCCAACGCGACAAATTGAAGGAGCCGTGGTCGACGGGTGGGGTGTTCATGGCAATGGTCCGCGCGGGAGGAACGGGAAGGGATCGGGATCAGGGCGTTTCGCTGGTGCTGCCGGTGACGGCAGGCTCCGCGGCTTCTGCCGAATGGGACAATACGCCCTCGGGAAGCTTGACCTTCATGTCTTCCGCCATGAATTGCGTGCCTGCTGCAACCACCAGATCGCCGGGGCGGATGCCTTCCGAGACCTTGATCCCGACGTCGGTGAATTCGGCAACCTTGACTGGCCGGGCATGGACCGTGCCGTCGAGCCGTTCGACCGTCCAGACAATCGTCTGCTGGCCCGGGTCGCGTGCCAAAGCAGACAATGGCAGGCTGTAGTGATTGTCGGCGGTCGGGGTTGTCGCGATCACGCCGGCGGTCATGCCGAGCAGTACGCGGGCATCTTCGGGAAGCGAAATGCGAACGGCGAATGTCCTAGAGCTGGCATCGGCGGAGCCGGCGACTTCGCGAACGGTACCCTTGAGCGTGACGCCGGCATTCGACCAAAACGTCACGTCGACGACCTTGCCGGTGGTGAAGGCGAAAATCTCGTTCTCCGGAACGGCGATCAGGACTTCCTTTTCGCCGTCAGCGGCAACCGTCACGACGGGGCTGCCGGCCGAGACTACCTGACCGGCATCCGCGTTGATCGCGGTCACGATGCCGGGCTTGTCTGCCTTGAGTTCACTGTAGCCAACCTGGTTCCGTGCCTGCTCGAGGCTCGAGCGGGCACTGTCACGCGTCGATGTCGCCTGGTTGTAGGAAAGCTGCGCCTGCTCAAGCTGGGCCTTGGTGGTAACCTGCTGCTTGTAGAGCGCTTCAGCGCGCCTCAGGGCAAATTCGGTGGTCTCGACCTGACGCTGGGCCGATGCAAGGCTGGCTTCTGCGCTGCGCACCTGCAGTTCATAATCTGTCGCGTCGATGCGGGCGAGAACGTCGCCGGGATTGACCCTGTCGCCGATATCGACATTTCGCTCGATGATCTTTCCGGCAACACGAAAGCCGGTCGCGGCCTCGCTGCGGGCTTTTACCGCGCCGGAATAGCGCATTTCGCGGGCCGGTGAGGCGGCGTCAACCTCGACGACCTTGACCGGGCGCATCGCCGGTGCCTCGGAAACTTCGGCCTTGTCGTCGGAGCAGGCAGCCAGCGCGATTGTCATCACCAACGGCGCAAGCAGGCGCACAATTCGCCCACGCTTGTTGCGGCCGGGGGTCGATAGTTCGATTGGACGCGGTGTCATAAACATACTCTCCTGAAACACTGGATGCCGGGTCGAGCCTCCGAGGCTCGCTCTCGGGTCAGGCCTTGAGGGCCCGGATCGAAAATTCAGTCAATTGTTCGGCATTGGCGCGATTGCCCTTGCCAATGCACTGGGCCACGAGTTGCGGGTGATGCAGCGCGGATGTGGCAGCGCCAAAACAGCGAGATGCCAGTTCCGGGTCACCCTTCGTAAATTCACCGTTTGCCATGCCGTCAGCGATTATGTCGCGCACGATAGCCTGAAGTTGGTCGATGTGCTGGTCCACCACCTGCCAGTCTCGCTCGATGGCGACGATGACCATCTCATGCACCTTTTCGGCATCGAGCATGGTTTCGACTGTATACTGATAGTGGCCCATGGAATAGCGCCGCAGCCGTTCTTCGGCGCTGAGTGGCAGGGCAGCGCATGCGCGCGCCAGCTCAAGGCTCTCGTTCAGCATCCGGGCGCACAGCGCCTGATGGATTTCCACTTTTGACGCGAAGAAACGGTAGATATTGGCCGGCGACATGCCGAGATCCTTGGCAATGTCGGCGACCGTCGTCTTGGCATATCCGTAGTGTCTGAACAGGCGCTCAGCCGCTGCGAGAATACGCACGACATTGTCGTGACGCGTCTGCTCCTGATCAGCTTCAATGACGTGAGGCATCTGCATTCCTGAATGATGACGAATATTGAATTTCGTCAGCAATAAAATGTCAGAAGTTGGTTGTCAATATATCTCATGAAAGAAAACCCTGAAACAAGGCGCGCCAGAGTTGTGGCCTATTGTGATATACGACCGTTAACAAACCATTCGCGGGGCGCGCTTTCGGCGCACGGCAAAGATGACGTATAGAGTTGGTCCAGCGGGTGGGTGTGCTGGCCAAGCCGTCGTTCTTGACGGCTCCTTCATTGCTCGTGTCTTGCGGGGATGGCTGATCGATTGGGAGGGTGTGGGCTTGCTGTAGGTCGATGATGTGAGTTCCAGCTGCGGCCCTGCAGGCATTGCCTCCAAGCTGCCGGGCATGGCGATTGAGAGCGGTAAGCTCTATCAAGTGGGTTGGCAAGAACGACTGTTGACAGCTGTCAACATAAGTGGGTCGCGGTTTATGAGTCGCGCTGTTGGTGCTGCCCCATTGGAGATCTAGGAGGCCAACTGTAGTTCACGGGATGCGGCAAACGATCATCGATCGAGCAGCCGAACTATAATTCTGCGATCGCAAGAACCGCTTGTTGTTGTCGACGCCCAGTTGGCTTGGCGGCAAGCCGCACGGAAAGCGGCGGAAGCGCGGTATAGTTCGCCATCTTATAAATAGACGTATTCACAAAGCCTGGGCTAGGCGGTCGGCAATGCACGCTCTCCCGGTCGGGATGATTGGTGCCCGGTCTCTGCGGGGAAGGGGAGAGGGGGGAAGGTTCGCGCGTTTCAGGTGATGGCCGTTATGAACTCGTATGCGGTTTTCGAATGCAGCATTTTACTGCTGCATCAGAAGTGCGGTTGAGGCCGTTCGCGCTGGATGGGGCTGTCGTGCCGCATTGGACGTCTACCCGGACGCCCTTGCGATGTTGCTGCGGTAAGGACACTTGTCGTTTGGTAACGTCGCACGACAAGAAGGCCAAACGGTAACGTAGCGCCGGCCGCTTTCTTCAATCATGGAAAGCTACGTCTTCGAGCGCATTTACGTATTTTTTTCGTCAGTGTGCGTTGGGCCCTTGGAAATTCCAGTCATCTGTGGCAATCTAACTGAACTAAGGAAGCGGAATCGCTTCATGGGCGTATAGCCCCCAATTTCCAGCAATCCGGTCAAATTCGGTTAACCATAACCGCATACGCAGTGGCGAAACCAAAGCCCCACTTCAATTTCGTATCGGAAATTGCGCCAAGCAAAATCAATGCGTTGGAACCTGCGAAAATCGCCAGTGGCACGCGCGATTGCGACGTGTGACGGCCCGCCGGGCGCCTCCGAGAGAGCCGCCCTCGTCAAGCTTCGATCCGCAGTGCGGATTGTGGTCCCGGCATGCCAAGGAACAGCACAAGATTGAGCGTTCAGCAGAAGCCGTTCAGCTTCAGGATTTTGTGTGCGTCGATCGAAGCACGAAGCTTGTCTTCCGAATTGCGATCGCCGTGGTTCGCGTCCGGATGATGCATCTTGAGCATCTGCTTGTAGCGGCTTCTGATTTCTTCCGGCGTTGCATCCGGCGACAGGCCGAGGGTGTCGAATGCCTTGGCTTCAAGCACCTTGAGCCGGCGCCGCTGGAGTTCAGCTACCGCAGCCTGGCGCTGTTGCGCAGTCTTGCGGGCATTGGTCGCTTTCGCCGAACCCGAGCGCTCCGTGGACGGGAGCGGGGTTTCGGACGGCGGTTTGATGCTGGTCCCTTCGGTCGCGCGGGTGCCGTTTGCCGCTTCCTTCTGGTAGCGCGCAGTCACTGGATCCGACAGGTTCGTCGCGAAGTTGTAACCCTTGTTGTATTCCCTGACATGATCAGGACAGAACCGCAGATAGAGCCCTTCCGCATCCCTCCCGACAGGAGCGCGATGCGTACCAACGGCTTCGCAACCGTCCCATTGGCATGCTGGACCACTTGGTTTGCGATGCGGTGTCGGCTTTTTACGAGTAGGCTTCAGGCCCACGAAGATCTTTGAATCAGACGTCATCGGGCCTTATAGGGCGGACCTGCTCCAAACGGCAAGACCGACGATGCAGCCACGAGCGGCATCACGTTTGCTGTTGCTATGGCCTCGATCCCCATTCCGGTTGGCCAGCCAATTGGTTAGCCGGTGGAATATGCGCAACGCGTATTCTGTGCCTGGCGCATATAGTCGGGCAGGTGTTGCACATAGGCAATATCGCCGGGAGGTCTGCCGGCTTCTTCCGGGAATGTCCGATGATCCGATTGCGCGATACGGTGCTACGGGTTTTGCAGGTAGGCGATCACCGCATCGGAGATCATCTGCTTGTGACGCGCGTAGAGGCCCGGTTCGGAGAGATCCCGATGAAAGATCGTGCCGAATGTGTAGCGGTTGGACACGCGGAAGAAACAGAAGGCGCTGATCAGCATATGCAGATCGATTGCGTCGGCCTTGCGTGTGAAGGTGGCTTCGCGCAGGCCGCGATCCAATATTGTCTGGATGGTGCGGATGACGGAGATGTTGAGGTCACCGATCTCGGTTGAACGTTTCATATGCATGGCATGATGAATGTTCTCGATGCTGACCAGGCGAACGAAATCGGGATTGCGTTCGTCGTGGTCGAAGGTCGTCGAGATCAACTGCCGCAGCGCTTGCTCCGCGGGCATGTCGGCTAATTCCAGATCTGCCTCCAGCGAACGGATTTTTCGATAGGCCTTCTCCAGGACGGCCAGATACAGGCCCTCCTTGCTGCCGTAGTAGTAATAAATCATGCGCTTGGAGGTGCGGGTCTTCTCGGCGATCGCATCGACGCGACCGCCCGACAGGCCAAACTCGGCAAATTCCGCAGTCGCGATGTCCAGGATATTCTCCTTGGTCTTTTCCGGATCGTTCTTGCGTGCATCGCTGGCTGTTCTGGCCATGGTCGTCCCAACTCCCTGTATGCGGTGCGGGCTCAAGGGCGCGCAGCAAAGCGCGCCGTTTGGCTGCTGCCTTTCCCATTTCTTAGTCATCTTGATGCTGGTGATCAACCGCTGGAGAATTGACACGAACTAGTTCGTACATTATTTGTTGATCGGAGGATGCGCCCGGGCCAATGGAGGATTGGCCTGCGGAACATGCGGTGGATCTGCTGGTCGTTCTGGCTTCCGGCACGATCACGCGGGAGAGTGAGGAGGAACGGCCATCATCATCGAGACGAAGCGTGCCGGCCTTATCGGTTCAGCAATCCAGCGTTCGCTCACGCCGGCCATGCACATGGCGGAAGGAGCGGCGCAGGGGCTCGGCTATGACTATGTCCTCCTCGACCTGGATACACTCGGCTACACACCAGACATGTTGAATGACCTGATCCGCGATGCGGAGAACAAGGGTTTCTGTGGTCTGAACATCACCTATCCGTGCAAGCAGACGGTCATGCCGTTGCTGGACGAATTTTCCGACGATGCCGCAATGCTGGGTGCGGTCAACACGGTGGTGTTGCGCGACGGCAAACGCTTCGGCCACAATACCGACTGGTGGGGTTTTGCCGAGGGCTTCCGTCGCCAGTTGCCACACGCCGATCTGGCAAGCGTCGTACAGTTGGGTGCTGGCGGTGCCGGTGCCGCAACCGCGTTTGCGATCTTGAAGATGGGTGCGGAACTGCTGACGATCTTCGATGTCGACAGTGATCGTGCCAGCCAGCTGGCAGACACGATGGCAGGCCATTTCCCGCAGGCAAGCGTTAGAGCCGGCAGTGACCTTGAGCAGGCGATGCGCACGGCGACCGGTCTCGTGCATGCGACGCCGACCGGCATGGACAAACGTCCCGGTCTGCCGCTGCCTGCGCGTTACCTGCGGGGTGAACTCTGGGTGTCTGAGGTGGTGTACTTCCCGCTGGAGACGGCCTTGTTGGCCGAGGCGCGCGCACGCGGCTGCAACGTGGCGCATGGCGGCGATATGGCTGTGTTTCAAGCGGTCGGCGCATTCCGGTTGTTTACTGGGCGCGAGCCGGATGTGGATCGCATGCTGGCACATTTTCTGGCACTGACCAATCCGGATCCGATGCGGGATGAACGTCATGGCTGATGTTCGTTTCAGCGGGGTTTCTGTCTCGCAAGCAGATTAGAAAGGGCGGCCGGGCGGCCGCTCTGATGAGGAGAAGTCCCGCGACCGTGGAGGCGGATGGGACATTGAGGAGGAAAGACATGACAATCGAACTTTCGCGGCGCCATTTCCTTGGCGCGTCCCTGGCTGCCACGGCTACGGTCATGGCAGGCTCTACAGCCGTCTTCGCTCAGGATGCGGTGACGCTGAAATTCTCGGCGGTATTCTCCGAGCAGGATATTCGCGCCGGCATGGTGAAGATGTTCGCCGAAGAGTTGAAGAATGACTTCAAGGTCGAGCCCTTCTATGGCGGTACGTTGTTCAAGCAGGGCACGGAACTGGTCGCTCTGCAGCGCGGCAACCTGCAGATGGGCAACATCGCGCCTCAGGATATTTCCAAGCAGGTACCGGAATGGTCGGTGCTGACGTCGGCCTACCTGTTTCGGGATGCGGCCCATGTCCGGGCCTTCTTCGCCAGCGACGTCGGGGCGGAATTCAAGAAGATGGCAGAGGACAAGGCCGGCGTTCATATTCTCGGACCGACCTATTTCGGTGCGCGCCAGGTTGGTCTCAAGCCTGAAAAGAAGATTACCGGTCCCGCTGATCTCGCCGGCGTGAAGTTGCGCATGCCGGGCGGCGATGCCTGGCAGTTCCTGGGTGAATCGCTCGGCGCGAATCCTGTCCCGATGGCCTATGCCGAGGTCTATACCGGGCTCCAGACCGGTGCGATCGATGGCCAGGACAATCCGCTGCCGAACGTCAAGAACATGAAGTTCTATGAAGTCATGTCGCAGATTGTCATGACCTCGCATCTGATCGGCTATGACCTGCTGACGGTCTCCGCCGACGTCTGGAAGGGCCTCACGCCCGAGCAGCAGGCGAAGATCCAGGCTGCTGCCGACAAGGCGATGATGTGGAGCGAAGAGCAGCACATTGCCCAGGAGGCTACTCTGGTCGAGGAGTTCAAGGCGGCCGGCCTTCAGATCTATGAGCCGGATCTCGATGCCTTCCGCAAGTTCGCGCAGGAAAAATACCTCGCCTCGGATCTCGCAAAGAGCTGGCCGGCGGGTATCCTTGAAAAGGTCGCTGCACTCTGATCGTTGGTCACCCATTGATGCGGGCCGGTATGCCGGCTCGCATCATGCAACAGGAAAGTGACGCTGGATGACCCATAAAACTCCAATAATCGCCGAGTGGTTGAGGCGCCGGGCCGAAGATCTGCTCGCTTTCATGCTGCTGGGCATGTTCGTGATCTTTCTGCTGCAGATCGCCTTCCGCTACCTGCTGAACCTGTCTATTGGCTGGACCCATGAGGCGAGCGTGGCGCTGTGGATCTGGATCGTGCTCTTCGGTTCCGCTTTCGTCATTCGCGAAGTTGAGGAAATCCGCTTCGATTTCTTCTGGGCCAGCGCAAGCGCCGGCGCACGACGCGTCATGCAGATCATCTGCGCGGTCGCGCTGGTCGCCGCATTCGGCATCTCGCTGCCGGCGGTGATCGACTACATCGCCTTCATGAAGGTCGAAAGTACGGCGTATCTCAAGATACGCTTCGACTATCTCTATTCGATCTATATCATCTTCGCGGTCGCCATGATCGTCCGCTACATCTGGCTCGGTGTCGCCGCCATTCGCGGCAAGGCACCTGAAGCCTTTGATCCCACCAAAGCGGGCTCCGGCGTATGAACCTTACCAGTCCTTTTTCGATATCGATCTTCGTCATCACCGGCCTGGCTTTCCTCGGCCTGCCGATCGGCCTGTCCATGATGACGGGATCGGTTCTCTATCTCTTTCTCGTCGGGGCGGACATGGGCACCGTCGCCGAGCAATTCCTGAACGGCATGTATTCGAACTATGTCATCCTCTCGGTGCCATTGTTCATCCTTGCGGCCGAATTCATGAACATCGGCTCGATGACGGAGAGGTTGCTTGCATTCTGCAATGTGCTTGTCGGCCGCTTTCGTGGCGGCCTGGCGCAGGTCAACGTTGTCCAGAGCATCATCTTTGCCGGCATGTCGGGTTCGGCCGTTGCCGATGCCGCAGGCAGCGGCCGAATGATGCAGAACATGATGACGCGGGACGGGCGCTATCCGGCGAGCTATGCGGCGGCTCTCACCGCCGTCACCTCGGTGATCGGCCCGATCATCCCGCCATCGATCCCAATGATCGTCTACGCTCTGGTGTCCGACGCGTCGATTGGCTATCTGTTTTTGGCCGGCATGGTGCCGGGCCTGCTGATGGCCGGGCTGCAAATGCTGCAGGTCGCCTATGACGCGCGCCGTCGCAATTTTCCGGTCGAAGCGCCCGTTGCGCTCAGAGAAATCCCGCGCATCACCTGGCGCGCGTTTCCCGCGTTGATGATGCCGGTCCTGCTGCTCGGCTGCATCTATTCCGGTGTGACGACACCGACCGAAGCCGCGGCACTTGCCGCCGCCTATGCGTTGCTCGTCTCCGTTGTGATCTATCGCAGCATTAGCTGGGGCGCATTCTACGATTCGCTCTTGCTCAGCGCCAAGTCGTCCACCTCGATCGGCATGCTGATCGCGGGCGCGCTCGTGTTCAACTACGTCGTCACGATCGAAAATATCCCCGATAGCCTGCGCGTGTTGCTGACGGGCTGGGAACTCACGCCGACCAGTTTCCTGATCCTCGTCAACATCGTCCTGCTGGTGCTCGGATGTGTACTGGAAGGGACCGCGATTCTTTTGATCATCGTGCCTGTCTTCATTCCGACGGCCCAGGCGCTGGGCATCGACATGGTGCATTTCGGTGTCGTGGTCGTCGTCAACATCATGCTCGGGCTGGTCACGCCGCCCTACGGGTTGTTGTTGTTCATCATGACGAACATCTCCGGCGTTCCGGTGCGCGACATCATCCGCGATGCGCTTCCGTTCATCGGCGGCATGTTTTTGTGCCTGATACTGATCACCTTCATTCCGGATCTGGTTCTGTGGTTGCCGCGTATGATGGGATATCAGGGATGACGCCGATGAACGAGACGAAGCCGATCTACATCCTCAACGGACCCAATCTGAACCGGCTCGGAAAACGCGAGCCGGAGATCTACGGGCATGACACGCTTGCGGATGTCGAGGCCTGGTGCCGGGAGGCGGCAAGCCTCAGGCCCGTGGTCTTTCTGCAGACCAACAGCGAGGAAAAGCTGATCGATCTTGTACATGAGGCAATTGACGAGGGCGCCGGCATTATCATCAATCCGGCCGCCTTCACCTTCACCTCGCTGGCACTCCTCGATGCTCTGAAGATGTTCAAGGGACCGATCATCGAGTTCCATATCAGCAACGTGCACCGGCGCGAGGCGATCTATCATCGCTCCTACGTTTCCATGACGGCGACCACGGTCATGGCTGGACTTGGCGCCAAGGGGTATCCCATCGCGGTCAGGGCGCTGGAACTGCTGATCGCCGAGGGCAAGCGCTAATCGCCATCGACCGACCAAGACACCATCACATCTCGATACGCCAGGAGCTGCAGATGAAAACATCGATCGCAACCGTATCGATCAGCGGTAACTTCGAAGAGAAGCTGGCGGCGATTGCGCGCGCGGGCTTCGATGGCATCGAGATTTTCGAGAACGACTTCCTTGCCTATGACCGTTCTCCCGCCGATGTCGGTCGCATGGTGCGCGATCATGGTCTCGACGTGACCCTGTTCCAGCCATTCCGCGATTTCGAAGGCATGCCGGAACCGTTCAGAAGCCGCAATTTCGACCGGGCCGAGCGAAAGTTCGACCTGATGGCCGAACTCGGCACGGACTTGATGCTGATCTGCTCGAACACGTCGGCGGTCTCGCTGGGGGGGATAGACAGAGCCGCCGACGACTTCCGGCAACTCGGTGAACGGGCGGGCCGACGGGGCTTGCGCGTCGGGTATGAGGCGCTGGCCTGGGGGCGGCACATCCATGATCACCGGGACGCCTGGGAAATCGTGCGCCGAGCCGATCATCCGAGCATCGGTCTTATCCTCGACAGCTTTCACACCCT
Source organism: Rhizobium sp. SL42 (assembly GCF_021729845.1). Classification (NCBI taxonomy): domain Bacteria; kingdom Pseudomonadati; phylum Pseudomonadota; class Alphaproteobacteria; order Hyphomicrobiales; family Rhizobiaceae; genus Rhizobium; species Rhizobium sp. SL42. The sequence goes on along the minus strand of NZ_CP063398.1, from coordinate 165,319 downwards.
GGCGCGCAAGATTGACGTCAATTCCATTCGCTCCATCCCGGGCGACCGTATCTTTATCGTCCAACTTGCCGACGCGCCGCAGATCGATATGGACCTGCTCTACTGGTCGCGCCACTTCCGCAATATGCCGGGGGAGGGCGATCTGCCGGTGACCGATTTCATGCGTGCGGTGGCTGCGACCGGTTATCGTGGTTATCTCTCGCTCGAGATCTTCAACGACCAGTTTCGTGGCGGCTCTCCCTCTGCGATCTCGGCCGACGGCCATCGTTCGCTGGTCTATCTGATGGACCAGGTGAAACGGGCGGAGCCGGCGGTTGCGATGGATGTGCCGGTCATGCCGGATCGCGCCGAGGTCGAAGGGATTGCCTTTGTCGAATTTGCCGTAGGCGACGACGACGCGCGTCAGTTGGAGGCGCTTCTGGAAGTGCTGGGCTTCCAGGCGGTCGCCAGGCACAAGTCCAAGGCCGTGACCCGGTTTCGCCAGGGCGGCGTCAATCTGATCCTCAATCGCGATGAAGCCGGGTTTGCCAGCGCCTCCTATCTGGTCCATGGCGCAAATGCCTATGCACTCGCGTTGATGGTCGATGATGCGACGGCTGCCATGGAAAGAGCCATCGCCCTTGGCGCGGAAGCATTCGAGCAACCGGTGGTACCGGGAGAACTGAGTGTCCCTGCCATCCGGGGTGTCGGCGGTGGCCTTCTATATTTCCTGGATCGAAAGAGTGATCTCGGCTGTCTATGGGATGTGGATTTTGAGCCTTTGCCGGGTATCGATGAAAACCCGAAAAACGTCGGACTGACCGGTTTCGATCACGTGGCGCAGACGGTCAAATATGACGAGATGCTGACCTGGCTGCTGTTTTACACATCGCAACTGAACACGCGCAAGACGCCGATGGTCGATATCATCGATCCGGCCGGGGTGGTGCGCAGCCAAGTCGTCGAGAACGCCACAGGCAGTCTCCGGATCACGTTGAACGGCGCGGAAAACCGCAATACGCTCGCCGGACATTTTATCGCGGAGACCTTTGGGTCGGGCATCCAGCACCTCGCCTTCCAGACCGGCGACATCTTCGCGACCGCGGAGGCCCTCAGGCGAAACGGCTTTGTCCCGCTGACCATCTCGCCAAATTATTATGACGACGTCGAAGTGCGCTTCGGACTGGATCCAGCGCTGGTCGAGAACCTCAAGCGCTGCAATATACTCTATGACCGCGATGAGCATGGCGAATATTTCCAGCTGTATTCACCGACCTATGGCGAAGGCTTCTTCTTCGAGATCGTCGAGCGCCGCGGTTACCAGGGCTATGGCGCAGCAAATGCCATCTTCCGCATCGCAGCGCTCAGACGCTATCTGCGGCCGGACGGAATGCCCTCGACATAGGGGCCGTGCGGGGAGCGTCCCGACGGAGTGCTTTTCAATGCTGGCCGTTGCGTTGTTTCCACTCGCTTTATGTTCAATCATATACGCGCAACTATCGTCGAGGACGCGACCAACTACCGCTTGCCGCGCCTGTCGGACCTTGACGGTACAGATGTCTGTCCGCCAACGGAATCGTAGGCCGCATAGGCTCCGCCTTACGAGCTGAGCGATACGCCACGCGTGCTTCCAATTGCGTCGTTCGGCAAAAATCTTTCTGACGGTCTGGCACGAGGCCAAAGGTCCGCCCGCCGCATTTCGAACCTATTGCCAAGACATCAGGTAGAAAAATGGACCGTGTGTATTGCCGGAGCTTCGCCCTTTTGGAGGAATTGAACGCTGCGCTTTGAAATGGCAAAATTGGTAACCCGGCTGTCAAATCGCGGTTGTCGAGCCCCGGTCGGCGAGCCCTGTCGTCAAGCGATACCGGCGCACTTCCAGTATCTGGGCGCACCGGCATGGCGGTTCGCAGTCACCAAAAATGGTCACCGCAACGGCAGGCCCGACTGCGCGAGACAAGCTGTGGCAATCGATCAAATATTGGGAAAATCGGTGGCGTTGGCGGTTGGCCATTGATATCAACCGCCTCCATTTTGATACAAGGACGAATGTCGGTCATGGACTCGCGCCGGGAAATAGCGGAACGCATCATCGCCCGATGCAGGGATCGCGGCAGGCCGATCGACACGCATCCGCAGTTTCGCGATCTGCTCGAACTGTGGATTGCGGGTTCGATCACGATGCCCGAAATGCGTTGGAGACTTCTCGATCTCTTGCGTCGCGATACGGCAGAGCGGCGGGCCGCCCGGTTCGAAGATGGCAAGAGCCGGGATGCCGAAACCCAGGCTGCCCAGATCACAGATGTCGAGGTCAGAGATGCCGTGGCCAAAGATGCAAGCGCAGAGGATGAGGCCATCGACTGACTGTCGGCACGCCGCGACAACCGATGGGGCGCGTCACCGATCCCGCCAATGCATTCACGGCATTTGCGCACCCGTCGTCGTGACGTAGATCGAATACAGCGATTTTGTCGCGGTGATGAACAGCCGGTTGCGATTGCGGCCGCCGAAGGTCAGGTTGGCGACCGTCTGCGGCACCAGTATCTTGCCGAGCAGCGTGCCGTCCGGCGCAAAACAATGCACGCCGTCTGCGGCGCTGGACCAGAGATTGCCGGCCATATCCAGACGGATGCCATCGGGGATGCCATTGTCGATCTCAGCGAAGACGCGGCCATTGGCGAGCCTGCGACCGCCGACTACGTCAAAGACGCGGATATGGCGCGGCGCGCCTTCCAGATGGCTGGCGCCTGAATCCGCGACATAGAGCAGGCTTTCATCCGGCGAAAAGGCAAGGCCGTTCGGCTGCAGGAAGTCGTCGATCATCACCTCGAGCGCGCCGGTATCCGGCTCCAGGCGGTAGACGTTGCGTGTCTTTTGTTCGGGTTCTGCCTTGTAGCCTTCGTAGTCGGACAGGATGCCGTAGGTCGGGTCAGTAAACCATACAGAACCGTCCGAACGCACCACCACGTCGTTCGGCGAGTTCAACCGCTTGTCGCCGAAGCTGTCCGCCAGCACCGTGATTGTGCCATCGACCTCGGTGCGGGTGACGCGGCGAAGGCCGTGTTCGCAGGAGACGAGCCGACCCTGCCTATCGCGGGTATTGCCATTGGTGAAATTCGACGGGCTGCGAAATACCGAGATGCCGCCGCCCTCGACATAACGCAGCATCCGCTGGTTCGGGATGTCGCTGAACAGCAGATAGCCGCCATCGTCGAACCAGACGGGACCTTCGGCCCATCGGCAGCCTGAATGCAGTTCCTCGAGATCGGCGCTGCTGATGACCAGCGAGCGGAACCGCGGGTCGAAAATCTCATAATTGGGGTTTTGCGACATGATACTGTCCTGCCTAACGTTTTCCGGCTGTTCGCCCACCGGCGAGCATGATGACGGCAATGATGATGAGACCTGTCAGGATGAGCCGGACGCCGGCGCCGAATCCATAGGTGTTGAGCATGGAAACCACAAGGAACATGAACAGCGAGGCGCCCCATATGCCCGGCACATTGGAATCTCCGCCGGCAACCGCCGTGCCGCCGATGACCACGACGGCGATCGACATCAGTAGATATTCCGATCCCATGTTCAGCGCCGCGCCGCCGGAAAAGCTGGCGAGCAGATAGCCGCATATCGAAGCGAGGATCGCGCATAGCACATAGGTGACGAACCGGATGCCGTCGATGGGAATGCCGGCCATGCGGGCGGCGCGGCTACTCTGGCCGATGGCGGCGATCCAGCGACCATAGACGGTCTTTTGCAGGAGCAACCAGACAATGGCGGAAAGCATGAGCGCGACGATGGCGACATTGGGAATGCCGACCGTTGTCGACGTCGTGAAGTCGGCAAGTACGGGCGGCGGCTTGATGCGCAGCCCGCGATTGGTCCAGATGGCGGTGGACTGCACGACGAAGCTCATCGACAGCGTTGCGATGATCGGTGGGATACGCAGCAGCTTGATCAGGGCATAATTGCCGGTTCCGATCAGAACGCCAATGCCGATGGCGACAAGCAGACCCGGCACCACCATGCCGTCTTCGACATTCATCAGTTTCAGCGCAACCGTACCCGCCAGCGTCATGGTCGCGGGAACGGACAGATCGATATTGCCGGGTCCAAGTGTGATCACCAGCATCTGGCCGATGCCGACGATGACCGAGAAAGCGGCAAAGGTCAGGGTTGCCTGGGCAAGGCCCGCCATGCTGGCCCCGCCGGTCACGAGGATGGTCGTCAGGAAAACCAGTGCCGTGGCGATGAAGGACCAGATCCACGGCTTGCGCATCAGGGCGGTCATCGGCGCGTCCTCCTTGCTTCGAAGCGATTGAGCAGCAGCCTCAATCCCAGCACGATGATCAGGATCGCTCCCTGGGCACCGATCTGCCAGTCCGGCGATATTCTGAGAAACGAGAGGAACGACCCTGCAAGCGTCAGCGTCAGGGCGCCGATCACCGCACCGATCGGCGAGACCCGGCCGCCGACAAATTCGCCGCCACCGAGGATGACACCGGCAATCGACAGCAACGTGTAGCGCAATGCGATATTGGCATCGGCTGCGGTGGTCAGCCCGACCAGCGCGATGCCGGCCAGGACGGCGAAGAAGGCGGCCAGCGCATAGACGGCGGCCCGCGCCCGGACAATCGACCAGCCGGCACGCTCGACCGAGCGGGCATTGCCGCCGACACCACGCAACACCACGCCGAACGACGAACGCATGATCAGAAAATGCGAAAAGAGCGCGATCACAATGCTGGCGACGATTGCCATCGGCATGATCGGAGGCTTCGACGTCATGATTGCCCGTATCCAGTCCGGGGCCTGACCGCCCGGTGCCGGAAGGATCAGCACGGCAAGGCCTCCCCAGACAAAGCTCATGCCGAGCGTCACGACGATCGATGGCAGGTCGCGCAGATGAATGAGCACGCCGATGACCGCGTAGGTCGCGATGGCCCCGGCCAGGATCAAGACGCCGAGAAACGGCGTCGCTTGCAGGAAGGTCGCCGTGACACAGGCGACGAAGCTGACGAAAGTGCCCATCGACAGATCGAGGTCGTTGACCGTCATGATCAGCATCTGGGCGATAGTGGCCAGCGCGATCGGCACGGCAAGATTGAAAAGCAGGTTGAGCCCGGTATAGCTCATGGCGCGCGGCTGGAGATAGAATACCGCGATCAGGAGAACAGTCAGGGACAGTGCCGGGACGATGAGTCTGATCGTATCAGGGGACAGGAATTTCTTCACGCTGCAACCTCGGTAAAGGATGCGGCGAGGATGTTTTCCTCCGTGACAGCCTCACCCTTGAGCTCGGCGACGATGGCGCCGTTGTTGAACACATAGACCCGGTCGCAAAGGCATACCTCGTCCATTTCCGTCGAATACCAGATGAACGTGCGGCCCTGGTCTGCTTCGGCCCTGAGGATTCCGTAGACCTCCTGTTTGGTGCCGATATCGACGCCGCGCATCGGATCGTCCATCAGGACGACGGGCGCGCGGCTTGCCAGGGCGCGAGCAAACAGCACTTTTTGCTGATTGCCGCCGGAAAGCGACAGGATGTTGTTGTCCATGTCGGGCGTGCGAATCTCGATCTTCTCTCGCCATGACCGGCCGAGCGCCTGTTCGCGGCTCTCATCCAGCAGGCCGCGGCGCGAAAGGTCAGGCAGCAATGCCACGCTCATGTTCTTCAGGATGCTCCACAGCGGGAAGGTCCCGTTGACCGCGCGGTCGCCGGCAACGAACATGGCCGCAGGATCCCGCCTGCCGAACCAGTCACCGCTGAGCGACATATAGAGTCCGACAAGCATGTCGGTCTGGCCGTGACCGCCAAGCCCGGCAAATCCCACGATCTCGCCCTGGAATGCCTCGAAGGCCAGCCCGCGGCCGCGCACGGGTGCTGCCGACAGGGCAGGCGGGCCACGTCTCTTGTCTGCCATGACCCGCGCAGCGCGATGTTCCTTGACCACGCTTCCCATCGCCTCGATCAGGCCATGTTCGGAGAAGTCGGACGCCGCTCGCTCGGTCACGACCCGGCCGTCCTTCATCACGATGATGCGGTCGGCGATGCCGAGAATTTCGCTGAGGATATGAGAAATGAAGATGACCGAGCCTCCGCCTGCAACGAACCTGCGGACATAGGAAAGCAGTTGCGCGGCCAGTCGCGAGTCCAGCGAAGACGTGGGCTCGTCGAGAATGACCAGCCGGACGGGATGGCCGATTTCGCAGAAGGTAATCGCAATTTCCACCATCTGGCGCTCGGCGATGGAGAGATTGCCGACATGCTCGCCGCTGTCGATGCCGTGGCCGGGAAAGATTTCGTCCAGCTTGCGGCCAATGATGTCGGCACCACGCCGCCGCCAACCCCAGCCGGCAAGCGGCTTGTGCATGACACGGGTATTTTCCACCACGGTCAGGTTAGGGCAGAGCGAAAGTTCCTGAAATACGCAACGTATGCCGCTTTGCCTTGCCGCGCTGATGCCATGGCCAAGCGTCGGATCCTCACCATAGATGACGGTCCCCTGATGCGGCGACAGCCCGCCATTGATGACGTTGACGATCGTCGACTTGCCCGCGCCGTTGTGACCGACAAGCCCCACACATTCGCCCGAGCGAATGGCAAGCGTGACGCCGTCCAGCGCCTTGACCGCGCCGTAAATCACCTTGGCGTCGCGGACGCTGACGACCGCTTGCGTCGAACCGGCCTGTGTCATGTAACTTGATCCCATTGCAGAATGACGGTGCCGGCTCGCCTGGCCAAAATGCACGTCGGTATGACCGTCTGCCCCGCCCGGCACGCAGCCGGACGGAACAGGGAGGGGTTTGTCAGAAGGTGCTTACTTGGCGCCCTCGATCACTTTCTGAGCGTCTTCCAATGCGTATTCGACATTGGCGACGCCGCCGGCCTGGGTATTGGCCAGATTGGCTTCGAGATTGTCCTGGTCGATGCGCAGGAAGGGCACGACGAGATCCTTCTTGACCTCTTTGCCATCCAGGATCTGCTGGGCGACCCAGAAGGCGAGTGTCGAGACACCGGGTGCGATGGAAACCGACATGGTCTCATAGCCATTGGCGTCCTTCTGCTCTTTCCACCACTTCAACTCGTCTTCACGGTTGCCCATGACGATGGTCGGCATTTTGCGGTTGGCAGCGGCAATCGCCTGTGCCGCACCGTAGCCGTCGCCACCCTGGGTGACCACGCCGACGATTTCCGGCAGGCTTGGCAGAATGCCTGCGACGGCCTTCTGCGCCACGTCCTGCGCCCAGTCGCCATGCACCGAGCCGGCGATCTTGAACTGCGGGAACTGCTTGACACCCTCGTGGATGCCGGCCGAAATCTCGTCATCGACAAAAACGCCGGCCAGGCCGCGGATTTCGAGCAGGTTGCCGCCTTCCGGCAGCTTGCCGGCCAGGTATTCGATCTGGCTGCGACCCATTTCCTTGAAGTCGACGGCGATACGCCAGGCGCAAGGCTCCGTGACGATGCCGTCGAACGAGACGACGGTGATGCCAGCGTCACAGGCTTCCTTGATGGCGCCGTTCAAGGCGGTCGGCGAGGCCGCATTGACGACGATGGCGTCATAGCCCTGCAGGATCATGTTCTGAATCTGGGCGGCCTGTTCGGTCGCCTGGTTTTCGGCCGTGGTGAAAGCATCGGCGGCGGCGACCTTGCCATCCTTGACGGCGGCACCCGTGACCTTTTCCCAGCTCGTCAACATGGCCTGACGCCAGGAGTTACCGGCATAGTTGTTGGAAAGCGCGATCTTCTTGCCCGAGGTATCCGCCTGCGCGGCCATCGGCGTCATGGCAAGGCAAAGTGCAGCCGTTGCCAGAAGCATTCTGGATTTCTTCATGGTCTCTCTCCCTCTTGTCCGACCTTCAGGCGGCCGGTTTCCTCTTTTCAAGCCGCCCGCAACCTGGCGGACGAAACTGAACTCCCTTGCCGAGCACCTCCTCTCGACGCCAGTCAGGATGGTATAGAATGCAGTGCTTGTATAGGCTTGCCACGGCAGCGCGATTGCGGGAAACACGCAAGATAATGCGGGATCCTGCAAGACGCGGCCGGTACGGCTTCTATCATATGGGACTGTGAGGACGGCGCCTGTCGGGAGCGGGCTGTCGTGGAGGAGAGGAACGGCATGTTGAAGATAGCGCCTTTGGCGCTGCTCGATCATTACCTGGGCATCTCGCGCCTTTTGGCGGGGCAGCTTGACTTCCGCTCGGCCATCAAGGCTGTCGGCGCGGAAGTATCACACATCATTCCCCATGACCATCTCGATGTCTGCATCACGATGGTCAACGGCAAGTATCACACCGCCTATGAAACGGGCCTCGATACCGCCTGGGGCGAGCATGCGCCGGCGCCGATCTGCAACAGTCCAATCCGGTCGCTGTTGTGGGGCGAGGTCGACCAGATGATCACGCCGGATGCCCGGGTGGACCAGCGTTTTCATTTCGAAGATGCCTTCACCCGACCGATTTTCGAGCACAATCTCAGAAGCCGCATCCACGTGCCGTTGAAGGTCGAGGGCGAGGTCATTGGCGCCCTGTCCTGTTCGTCCCACCAGGTTGCGTTCTATTCCGCCGAGGACGTGGCCAATGCATGCTCCGTCGCCGACCTGCTGTCGCCCTATTTCTTCGCTCTTCGCGCGGCCGACCAAGCCAAGCAGTCGGCCATAGTCGAGGCGGAAGCCCGCGCCCGGGAAGAGGGCTTGCGGCTAGGTGCGCTCAACCTGACGGAGGCGCTGGAGAGGGAGCGCCAGCGTATCGGCATGGACCTGCACGACCAGACGCTGGCTGATCTGACGCGGCTGTCGCGCCGGCTCGACCGGCTGATGAACGATGAAGAGGTTCCAGGCGATGCGCTGGAGCCGCTTGCGCGCAGCCTGCAGCACTGCATGCAGGACCTGCGCGAGATCATCGAGGAGGCCAAGCCCTCGGTGCTGCAGCTCTTCGGCTTCGCCCAGGCGGTTGAAAACCATCTGGACCGGTCGTTGCGCGACACCGGTGGCGAGACCCGTTGGGAACTGGTGGACGAGACCGACGGCATGATCGATACCCTGGACAAGACGCTTCGCATTGCCCTCTTTCGCATCGCCCAGGAGGCGATCAACAATGCAGCGCGTCACGCGCAGGCGGGTCATATCTCGGTGCGGTTGCGCAGCCAGGCGCTGGGTGTCGTGATCGAGGTTTGGGATGACGGCCGCGGCATGACCCGGCCGCAGCGCCGCAGCGGCGGCGGTATCGACAACATGATGACGCGGGCCCGGCTGATATCCGCCAAATTCACCATTGGCCCCTGCCGGGAAGGCAAGGGAACGGTCGTGCGCGTGCAATTGCCGGTCGGCCCGGCAAAATCGAAATCCGCTGGAGATATCCCATGAAAGTCCTGATCGTCGAGGATGATCCGCTGCATCGATCCTACCTGCATGAGGCGGTCTGCGCCGCCTTGCCGGAATGCGACACCGTGATCGAGGCGGATAATGGCACCGCTGGCGAGAAACTCGCCCGCGACAACAAGTCGGCCCATGTGGTGATGGACCTGCAGATGCAGGCACGCAACGGCATCGAGGCTGCGCGCACCATCTGGAAGGAGCGGCCCGATACCCGGATCCTGTTCTGGTCCAACTATTCGGACGAGGCCTATGTCCGCGGTGTCTCGCGCATCGTGCCGGATGGAGCGGCCTATGGCTATGTGCTGAAATCGGCATCCGACGAGCGGCTGAGGCTGGCGCTGCGGAGCATTTTCGTCGAGGCGCAATGTGTCATCGACCGCGAGGTGCGCGGCATGCAACAAAAGAGCCTTGGCCAGGTCAACGGTTTCAGCGACACGGAATACGAAATCCTGGTCGACATCGCGCTGGGTCTTACCGACCGGGCGATCGCGAGACGGCGCGGCCTGTCCCTGCGCAGCGTGCAAAACCGGCTGCAGCATTTGTACGAGAAGCTGGATGTCTACCAGATGGCGGCCGACGACCATGACGACGGCCGGTTCAATCTGCGCGCCCGCGCCGTGACGGTGGCGCTTTTGCGCAAACTTTTGAACTATTCGTCGCTGGAGCGGGCGGAAGCGGAGCTCGCAGACTGGTTGAAGGCGGACTGAGGGCAGGGCGACCATGCCTTTCTCGCCACGCGAAAACGGAATGGACGGTTTTTCCGGCAACTGCGGAAACAATGCGGCGCGGCAGATGTAAATGTCTCGTCGCAATCAAGAATATTTTTTGCTTTTGAAGCATGATGCTCGGTGATCGGAAGCAGAATTTTGGTTTTGGTAGAAAAAATCCTTGCTGCGCCTGATGATTTAACGCGATTTCTCCGTCTGAAATTAACGTATTTCCGCTGATGAAAGCGCATTTTTTCACCGCTCGTTGTTACTGGCATCTACTACGTGCTAATCAAAAACACAGATGGCCAGGCGCCGCCTTTAATTTCTCCCAAATCTAGCATGCTAGGACCTGATTTTGACCACAGCCACCGACAAGATTGAAATGATGCCGATCACGTTGACCCCCGTGCAGTTACGCGGCCTGAAACTCGCCCTGGAAGGCGATCTCTATCCGCAGGAAGGCAACAAGTGGACCCATTTGAATGCCACGATCACCTATGCCAAGACAGATCGTTTCAAGGAGCGGGCCCGCAAGATCCGGTTTGCCACAACAACAACCGTCGGTCAGTTGCGGGACTTCGGCCTCCTGAGCGAACTCGGTGCGGATGAAGGCGAAGGCAAGTTGAGGCAGGAAATTACCATGGCCGGCAAGATCTGGCTGCTGAAGAACAAGTGACCTGACTTCGTCAAACGCTGGCTGTTGGACACATCAGCCAGCGCGCGTCTCCCATGACGGCCTCTTCGCATTCCTCTGTTCCGACGTCTTCCCTTCCGGGATTTGCAACAAGAGGCAGATCCCGCCGTTCAGTCTCAGCTTTTTACGCATTCAGCACAAAGCATCTAGACCTCCCCGGTCCATGCGCGATGCGTCGCATGGGACATGTTGCCCGCTCGCAGCGACGGCCCATCGTGTGCCGATGCCAATCAACAGATCTTTGTCGGCCGGGACGAAACTTGCCTTCAAGAGTGGGACCAGCTTGGCCGACCTTTGCATCGGCTTGGCGCCAACAGCCGCAAGGTTGAGGCAAGGCGACGGACTATAAATAACCCCTCATAATTGGGGAAACATAAGTGAATTGGCATCCGATTGAAGCGCTTGAGCCGGGGCGATTGGCGGTTTTGTTCTTCCTCGACGAGGCGGCGCCTCGCTGCGTCGGCTATATCGAGCGTGATGGGCTCTGTGGATGGCCGGCCAATGTGAGCGGCCGTCGGCCACAGGGCTGGCTCGATCTCTCCGCCATGCTCGAAGGCATGCCCGAAATGGCGAGACGTTTCGCGTCGTCGGCCTGATGCCAGGATCGTTCGCCAATTCCAGCCACGAATGCTGGATTATTTGCCTGCCAAAATCAGACGTCTGAGCCTTTAGCCCGGTGGCCCGATGACGATGGTCCTCGTCTCACGTGCACAAGAGCGGATGATCCCATCTGCCAGGTTCCCGGCCTGGGCGGCGATCTCGGGCACGCCTGTGAGTTCCCCGAACGCCGGGCGGGCGGGCGGGCCCGCGACGAAGAGGCTGGTGTTCGGGGTGCCCGCAACGGTGAGCGCTCTGCCAGCCGTATCGCAAGCCAGTCCCAGGCCGAGCGGGTCTGACTGGATGAAGCCTTCCCGGTGCATGGCGAGCAGAAACCGCTGGTGCGCGGCATAGTCGCGGAAATCAGGGCCCGTGGCCAAAAGGATGTGTCGACAGCGAAACGCGGTCCTTTCACTGTCGCGGGTTTCGATCGTGGCCAGCAGGTGTTCTCCGTCACGGACGATTGATGTGAGAGTGCCCATCGCCACGGTGACGCGGCCCATGTTCAGGCCCCTTTCCAGCGCAGCGGCAGCCTGTGGCGGCATGCGGTAGCGGTGGACGTCGTACCAGCGGCGCAGCCGGCGCAGAAATTTTTGTCGCTCCTGCATCGGAAGCCCCTGCCAAAGGTCCTGCGCATGCTGACGCAAAGCATCGAAAACCGATTGCCAGGGAATGCCCTGCTTTTCTGCTTCCGCGATCGTGTTGCGGACCTTTGCGAGAAGCTTTCTGGCAGAGGTCAGGGCTGCACCGCGAAAATCGCCGAAAGGAGAAAAGCCGCCGCCGGCATGGGGTCGTGGCATGTGGCCGGAGCGCGACAGTAGCGTGATCCTCCCATCATGGCCGAGGGCGTCGAGACGGCTGAGCGCGTCGAGAGCGCTGAGGCCCGAGCCCACGATCAAGATAGGGTCGGACTTACCTACGCGGTCAAACGCGTCCGGCGCACAGACATCGGCGACACGACCTGCGGTGAGAGGATCGAGCCTGTTGATTGCAGCCGGTTTCGATGCGGGAGGATGCCCTGTGGCGAGGATCAGGATGTCGGCAAGGACCACAGCGCCGCCGGAGCCGGTGATCCGCCACTGATAGTTTTCCCGGTCGATCGCCCGTGCCGCCTGACGCAGGTGGCGGATCGCGCCACTGTCCAGGTGCGTCGCCAGTTGCGCCTGCATGAACCGGCCAAAATCGCGGCGGCGGGCGAATATACCTTCCGGCGTGACAGCCTGCGGATCGACAGTGAGTGTTCCGCTCGTCTGCAGCCAGTCGACAAAGGCCGTCGGGGAGCCGGGGATTGCACGCATCCGGTGGGCCGCGACATTGAGGCGGACGTCGACATTGCGGACATCATAGGCGAGGCCGCATCCCAGGCAGTCGCGGGGTTCGAAGACGATGACCTCGTCCATATCGTGCAGACCACGCTCGACGAGAAGCTTGGCCAGGATTGCGCCGGTATAGCCGCCGCCGACGATCGCGACGCGGGAGGCAGAGCGCTCGGATTGCGCCGGCAGTCTAGGCGAGGAGATTCTGATCTTCAACATGGCAGTCTTCCTTCCGGTTTGCGGTGGCAGAGCTGGGCATATTTTCTATAAAATATATGTAGATTAAAAACGCTTGTCTACTGCTTGGGTTCTCCGGCTGATACCCATTGCTCAGATGCAGTCTGCACGGAGAGATTAGATGAACGTTTTTGTCGCGAATGAGTTCAGCGAACCCCGCATCCGCCCTGTCTATGAGCGGCCAGCCGACGCGGCCGGTCTGAAGGAAGCGCTCCGAACGTTGGGCGGCGGTGTCAGCGTGATCACAGCGGGCGAGGGAACGCAACGTTCAGGTGCAACGGTGACGTCCGCCACAGCCCTGTCGGTTGATCCGCCGTGCATGCTGGTGTCGCTCAACAGATCCTCCTCCACCTGGCCCGTGGTTGAGCGATATGGCCACTTCGCTGTCAACGTGATCGGTGCCGACCACCAGGAAGTGGCCAATCGGTTCGCGGGCGTGGGTGGTCTTCGCGGATCCGAGCGCTATTCGGGATCAGAGTGGACGCGGCTTGCCAGCGGGGCACCCGTGCTGGAAGATGCGGTCGCAGCGCTCGACTGCGAAGTCGAGGAAGCGATCGAAAGGCACAGCCATGTGATTTTGATCGGCAGGGTGCTGTCGATCCGTCTGCGAGGGGGAAACTCTCTACTGTACCAGAACGGGAGATACCACTCTGTCGCTTGAAACATCCGGCTTCGGGATGGGATTGATGCGATGGCATCGATGACTGATCGGTTGCGGCCAGTGCCTCGGGCTCTGACGCGGGAAGCCGATGTCCTGGCCGCGCTCGAGCGCCTGAGAGAGATTGCGACCAGCGACAATCCGAGCCACACAGCGATCCTCCCCGCAAGCGGACTTCTCGCTATTTCCATTCCCGCGAGCTTCGGGGGAGCGGATATCTCGAACCTGATCGTTGCAGAGGCCGTCAGCCGGCTCGTGACATGGAATGCCGCGGTGGCGGAGCGGCTTCTCCGGCATCTCGTCGCCCTGGAGCTGGTCCGCACCAGCGGATCGACGGAGCAGCGAAAGGCGATCTACGGACGTGTCGTTTTAGGCGATGTCTTCGAACTCTCCGGCCATCACCCAGGCGATGAGCTTCCGAGGTTGGTCCAATCGGGTCTCGCTTTCTCCCTTGAGCCGGAGCGGTCGGTCTTGCCGTTAGGATCCGCTGACTGGCAGATCGTCATGGCGTCCGCCGCCGGTCACGAGCCGGTGGCCGTGATCCTCGATCACGAGCGCCTGTCGTTGCGCGACGAGCATGCTGCGTCGGATTTGACCGTGCATCCAGACTATATTCTCTCTCTTGGTGCCTATGCAGGCCGTCTCGCGCGTCTGATGACGGCTTTCCTGATGGCAGCTGCCACGCGCGGGCATGTCGGCGCAAGGACCCAGAATGATGCGGCCGATGCCTCGGCGGAAGTGGAACTGGAACTTCTGGACGCGATGATCCACAAGACCGCTTCCGTCATCGATGGCATACAGGTGGACGATCCACCGATCGATCTAACATATATCGACCGCGTTTGCAGGGCGCTGGACGCTGCGCGCCTGCGCTGTCTGGGCGATCATTCGCCGGCAACCAGATCCTGACTTGGCTGTTCGGTCGCGACGAACTGGGTGAGCGTCATCGTGTCGAGCACGGCTGCCATGGCATCGCGCACCTGGGTCATGGAGATCCGGATCTGGCAAGAGGCGGGGTCGCGGCAGTCGTCACAGGCTTCGAACGCGGTTCTGCTCGCACAGCGGATCGGCGCGAGCGGCCCGTCGAGCGCGCGTATGACCTGACCGATCATGATCTCGTCGGCCGGTTTGGAGAGGGCATAACCGCCGTTCGGCCCCTTCTTCGAGCGCAGGAAGCCATTATTGCGCAGTTCCAGCAGGATGGTATCGAGAAATTTCTTCGGAATGTTGTTCCGGGTGGCAATGTCGGTGACGAATGCCGTCTGCCCCGGCTCAAGACCTGCGAGGTCGACCAGTGCTTTCAGACCATATTTGCCTTTGTTGGTGAGCATTGCGGAGAAATCCGGCCAAAAGGCCTGAGGGGTCATTCTGTTCTCATTACATAGTTTTTCTGAACTAATCGTTCAAGCCGCTTTTGGCCGGTCTGATCGGCACAGGCCTTATCCTGTTCAAAGCCGCGTCAAGCATGCCTCCCACATAACTCCAACTGGCACCACCATCGCAAATTCTTTCGCCAATCGGCAGAATCTTCGCAATCTTATTTCTCTATATAAAATATAGACAATGTAGGCTGCGCTCATTCGATCATCGGAACGAGAGAGGATCAGCCATGACACGCAAAATCAGACTAGGAGCATTTCTTCCCGGCGGCGGGCAACACGTCGCCTCGTGGCGGCATCCCGATCAGCCGGTCGACGGAGCGGTCAGCTTCGAATTTCACAAGCAACTGGCTCTGACGGCCGAGAGGGGGTTGTTCGACGCCTATTTCCTCGCCGATGGTCTCGCGGTGGGGTTCGGTGGCGCCCGCGAGGGGGGGAATGCGCGGGTGGCCGGCTTTGAACCCGTCACGCTGTTTTCGGCGCTCGCCCCTTTCACCACCCATCTCGGTTTCATCGCGACCGCCTCGACGACCTATGAGGAGCCCTACAACACGGCGCGCAAATTTGCCTCCCTCGACCTCATCTCCGATGGCCGGGCCGGCTGGAACGTCGTGACAACGACAGGCGACGCCACGGCGCAGAACTTCAATCGCGAGACCCAATTGCCGCATGCCGACCGGTACAAGCGGGCAGCAGAGCATGTCGACGTGGTCAAGAAGCTGTGGGACAGTTTCGAGGACGATGCCTTCATTCGTGACAAGCAGTCGGGCATCTTCTTCGATCCCGCCAAGCTGCATGATGCCGACCACAAGGGCGAGCATTTCAAGGTCAAGGGGCCGCTCAACGTCTCCCGGTCGCGCCAGGGGCATCCCGTCATCGTGCAGGCGGGTCAGTCCGATGATGGTCGTGGTCTCGCAGCCGCAACGGCGGAGGTCATCTTCACCGCGCACCAGCACATCGACACGGCGCAGGAATTCTACCGTGATATCAAGAATCGCGCCCGCGGCCTCGGCCGCAATCCCGATCATATCCTGATCATGCCCGGCGTCTCGCCCTTTGTCGGCCGCACGGAGGAAGAGGCGCGCGAGAAATACGATCGCCTGACTTCGCTCATCCTTGAAGAAGATGGCGTCGGCCTGCTCAACGGTTTGACCGGGGGCACGCTCGATCTCAGGGGCTATGATCTGGATGGCCCTCTGCCGCCGGCTCCGCCGACCGAGGGCATGAAGAGCCGGCAGGCGCTGATCCGTCAGATCGCCGACGAGAACAATTTCTCTATCCGGCAGCTCTATCAATGGGTTGCATCGGCGCGGGGACACTTCACGATCGTCGGAACGCCCGCGCGGATCGCCGACACGCTGCAGGAGTGGTTCGAAAACGAAGCGGCGGACGGCTTTAATATCCTGCCGCCATGGCTTCCGACGGGCCTCGACAATTTCGTCGACCTTGTCATCCCCGAGTTGCAGCGCCGTGGCCTTTTCCGCACCGCCTATGAGGGAAGGACACTGCGCGAAAACCTCGGCCTGCCGTTCCCGATCAACCGCTACACTGCCGACCGTTCGGTCGTGCAGGCTGCCGAGTGAGGTCCCTCATGTCCTATGAAGATATTCATCAGGCACGGGCCTACGCCCTGGACCTCTCCCCGGATCGGCCCCGTGTGTCCCATTGGCTGAGCCAGGCGACGGCGGTGATTGCACCCTTCCTCTCCCGCTATGGCCTTGTCATCGCCTTCCTGGTTCTCTGGCAGGCATCATCGACCTTTGGATGGGTCAACGCATCCGTCTTCCCTCCGCTGGACCAGATCATCGGCGCCTTGTGGAAGGCGATCGCCTCGGGCGCTCTGGTGGATGACATCGCCATCAGCCTGCAACGATCGGGTATCGCCTTCGCCGCAGCCGTAGGGCTCGGCATCCCGCTCGGCCTCTTCATGGGGCAGGTGAAGGCGGTGGAACGCGCACTCGATCCTCTGTTGCAGTTCTTTCGCCAGACATCGGCACTCGCCCTCTATCCGGTCTTCATCCTCCTGCTCGGGCTCGGGGAGACATCGAAGGTTTTCGTCATCTTCTGGGCGACCCTTTTTCCGATCCTCTTGTCGACCATCGGCGGCGTGAAGGAAGTGGATCGCAAGCTAATCGAGATGGCCCGGACCTATGGCGCCGGATCGCTGCAGATCTTCCGTCGCGTGGTTTTGCCGGCCTCGGTTCCCGCCATCTTCGTCGGCCTGCGGCTATCGGCGACGACGGCGCTGCTGCTCCTCATCGCAGCCGAGATGATCGGTGCCAACAAGGGCATCGGCTTCCAGGTGATGAATGCCCAGTACAATTTCCAGATCCCACTGATGTTCGCGGCGATCCTTCTGCTGGCCCTGCTCGGCCTTGCCGCCAATGCAGCCCTCGTCCTTCTGCAGCGGCGCCTGTGCCGCTGGGCCTGACCAGACATCCAACCCATACCGTCACTCCATCATCCAAGGAAACTCCCATGACACTTCATTCCCGCAAGCTCCTCCTCTCCGCCGCACTCTCGCTTGCCCTGTCGGGCTCCGCCTTCGCGGCCGAGGAAGTCAAGTTCCGCTATCTCTCCAGCCAGGGCGGATTGTCCGCCCACGAACTCGCCGCCGAGCTCGGCTATTTCGACAGTACCGGCATCACCTTCGAGAATGTCGGCTATGCGACGGGCGGCCCGGCATCGCTCATCGCGCTGGCTTCGGGTGATGTCGAGATCGGCAGTGCGGCGACATCAGCCGTGCTGAACTCGATCGTCGGCGGCAACGATTTCGTCGCCGCCTATCCGTCGAACGGTATCAATGACGACGTCCAGTCGATCTTCTACGTGCTGGAGGACAGCCCCATCCGCGACATCAAGGACATCGCGGGCAAGACCATTGCGGTGAACACGCTCGGCGCCCATCTCGACTACACCATCCGCGAGGCCTTGCATTCCGTCGGCCTGCCGTCTGACGCTGCCAACCAGATCGTCGTTCCGGGTCCGCAGCTTGAGCAGGTCCTGCGGTCGGGCCAGGTCGACATCTCCGCCTTCGGCTACTGGCAGACGACCTTCGAAGGAGCCGCCAAGCAGAAGGGCGGACTGCGTGCCATCTTCGACGACACCGACGTGCTCGGCGAGATCGCCGGCGGCTTCGTCGTCCTGCGCCGTGATTTCATCGCGGAACATCCGGAAGCGGCAAAGGTTTTCGTCGAGCAGTCGGAGCGGGCGCTGGACTATGCCCGCGAAAATCCGGAGGAAACCAAGAAGATCTTTGCCAGGGCGCTCGCCGAGCGCGGTGAAAACCCCGATATCGCCCAGTTCTTCCGCGGCTATGGCGTGCGTCCGGGCGGCAAGGCTGTCGAGCGCGACCTGCAGTTCTGGATCGACGTCCTGGTCCGCGAAGGCAAGATCAAGGAAGGCCAGCTCTCGGCCAACAAGCTCCTCTATTCCTCCGAAACCGCGAGCAACTGACACATGGCGCTCGCTCAATCCAGCACCATTCGCGGAGAGGTGACGATCCGCCACCTCTCCAAGACCTTCACCTTGAACGGGCAGCCGCTGCCGGTCCTGAAAGACCTGAACCTTACCATCCGATCCGGCGAGAGCCTCGCCATCGTCGGCGCCAGCGGCTCCGGCAAGACGACACTTCTCCGGGTGCTTGCCGGCCTTGAGGAGGCTGACAGCGGCGACGTGTTGATCGATGGCCGTCGCGTGCGCGGCGTCGGCACGGAGCGGGCGGTCATCTTCCAGGAGCCGCGCCTTCTGCCCTGGCTGACGGTGATCGACAATATCGGCTTTGGCCTCGAAACGAGGGGGCTGTCGCGCGAAGAGGCGCGTTTCATCTCCCAGCGTTACGTCGATCTCGTCGGTCTGAAGGGCTTCGAAACCGCCTATCCAAGGCAGCTCTCGGGCGGCATGGCGCAAAGGGTGGGTATTGCCCGCGCGCTTGCGGTGCAGCCGGAAATCCTGCTGCTCGACGAACCGCTGGGGGCGCTCGATGCGATGACCAAGATCGGCATGCAGCAGGAACTGGCCCGGATCTGGAAGGAGGAGGATGTGACGACTGTGCTCGTTACCCACGATCTCGAAGAAGCGATCTTCCTCGCCGACCGGATCCTAATCCTGCCCCGCGAAAAGGGCGGCGAGCCCAGGCTGATCGACATCGACTTGCCGCGTCCACGTGACCGCAGCGCTTCGGGTTTCGTCCGTCAGCGTGAGGAACTGCTCGGGTTCTTTGGGCTGCATTGAGGCGGAGGGGCAGGGCTGCTGTGTCGCCGCCATGCCTTGCGACGGCTTTCATCCCTTCCCGTGTCCGGTATCGTCCCCGTTTCAGCACCTCTTGATTGAGGACTACCAGTTCTACCAAGGAGGCCGTCGAGGCTCCACGGAGGGGCCAGAGATCGACATCGCGACCTTGAGGGTCCGACCGGATCACCCGCCGGGCCCTGCAGCAGGCTGGTCAACGGCAATGTTGAAAGCCTCGAGACAAGGCTGCGAGTGATGGTTTTGGCGCACGTCGCCTGATCAGGTCGCAATGAACGCCTGCCTGGAAGGTCTAAGCTGCGCAATCGGTTCAAGCCGACAGGCGCTCGACAAGTCGGCACTCGACCTTCAACTGGTCGTGGGAACTGGTCAGCCCGCCGGCAATGTCGGCGATCATTTCGACGGCCATCGATCCCATCTCGAACATGGGCAGGTGGAAGGTGGTCAGGGGCGGCATGGTGAACTGCGCGATGTCGCGGTTGTCGAAACCGACGACGGACACATCCCCGGGGATCGATTTACCCAGTTCCTTCAGCGCTTCGATACAGCCGACAGCCATCAAGTCGTTGGCGCAGAAGATACCGTCCGGCGGATTCTGCAGTTTCATCAGGGCGTGGGTTTTCTCATAGCCCGACGAAGGCTCCCAGTTTCCGTAGTGAACGAGGTCGGGGTCATAGGTGAGGTCGTTGCTCGCCAGCGCCTGCTTGTATCCGCGCAGGCGGTCCCGCGGATTGTCGAGGCCTTCCTGTCCGTTGATCAGTGCGATCCGGCTGCGTCCCGACGCGATCAGCCGTTCAGTCGCTGCCCGCCCGCCGGCGACGTCGCCCGGGAGGACGGAGGGAAGGCGGCGCTCCTGATCATAGCAATTGACCAGTACCGACGGTACCTTGAGCAGCGGCTCCGGAGGATCGATCTTGCGCGTAAGGATCGTGCCGAAGACATAGCCCACCAGGACCTGTCCGTCGCAGATGGAGAAAATGCCGCCGTCCGGATCTTCGCCCTTTCGGAAAACGCCCAGCGTGACGATGATCCCGAGTTCAAGCGCCTTTTCGCGGGCGCCCTCGAAGGCCATGGACATCCAGGGGTCCGTGGTCAATTCATCGACGACGAAGACGATGACCTTGTTGGCCGGAGAACTACCGGAACCCGCATTCGCGGATGACTTGTTGGAGAGGCGGTAGCCCAGTTGTTCCGCCGCATCGAACACCCGCTTTCGGGTCGCATCGCTGAAGCGGGCCCCGGAACTGCCGTTGAGAATGAGGGAAACGGTCGCCTGCGAAACGCGCGCCAGCGCAGCCACATCCATCATTGTCGGTTTCAAGGCATTCTCCATGACGAACACCGTGGTTCCCGGGGCATTTCCGCGTGTCATGACCGAAAGTACCGGACACGATCGAAGGCTACGGCAACCACAATGAAGGTACCTATGAACATTCCTTGCCAGAATGTCGAGATGCCCAGCAGGATCAGAGAGTTGCGAATAACTTCGATCAACAGGGCGCCGACGACGGCGCCCAGCGCGTTTCCTTCCCCGCCGGCGAGGTTCGCGCCGCCGATTACCGCTGCCGCGATCACGGTCAGTTCCATCCCCTGTCCGAGGTTGGTGGTCACGCTACCCAGCCATCCCGCCATGAGAATGCCGGAAAGGCCGGCAGTCAGCGCGGAGACCACGTAGATGCTGACCTTCATCCGCCGAACCGGAATGCCGGTCAGCAAGGCCGCATTCTCATTGCTGCCGATGGCAAACAGATGCTGTCCCCAGCGCGTCCACTTGAAGACGAGCGACATTGTAAGTGTCAGTGCGGCGAGCACGTAGAGAGGGTGCGGCACGCCGAGCGTCGAGCCGCCGCCTACCCAGATAAGCAGGGCATGGTCGGGGCCAAAATTCCAGATCATCTTGTTGTCGGACAGAACCATGGCGAGCGATCGGGCAGCCGATAGCGTTCCAAGCGTGACGACGAAGGGCGGCATGCCGGCATAGGCCACAAGCACGCCGTTGAGGACGCCCACGAGAAGGGCGGCCAAGAGGGCCAGCGGGGCCGCAAGGACGAACGGTGCGCCGGCTTCCATCGTGGTGCTGATCACCATGGCGCTCAGCACCACGATGG
Organism: Rhizobium sp. SL42; assembly: GCF_021729845.1. Taxonomy (NCBI): domain Bacteria; kingdom Pseudomonadati; phylum Pseudomonadota; class Alphaproteobacteria; order Hyphomicrobiales; family Rhizobiaceae; genus Rhizobium; species Rhizobium sp. SL42. The sequence continues at coordinate 144,016 of NZ_CP063398.1, read as the reverse complement.
AGCCGACCGAAAGATCAATCCCGCCCGAAGCGATGACGGTCGTCATTCCGATCGCGATGATGCCGACGAAGGCAAAGTTGCGGGCGACGTTGAAGAGGTTGCGCTCTGTGGCGAAGCTGTCCGTCAGCACGCTCAGCGCCAGGCATGCCAGCAAGGCCGCCATGAACACCCAGAACAATTGCTGGCTCGACACGCGAGCAAACCAGCCCCGATGCTCGCTTCGGGCAATCACGTCTTCGAGCGTTGTCATTGCGATATCCTCTCAGGCGGCTTCGATTGCGCCGGTGATGAGCCCCGTAACCTCTTCGGGTGAAGACCTGTCGGCGCGCTTGCTGGCGACCAGTTCGCCGCGCCTCAGCACGGCGACGCGGTCGGAAACGCCGAAGACGTCGGGCATGCGGTGGCTTATCAGGATCACGCTGATGCCTTGGTCCCGCAGCCTCCGGATGACGTCGAGGACTTCGGCCACCTGACGGACGGAAATGGCGGCCGTGGGCTCGTCCATCACCACGATCTTGGGTTCTGAAAGCAGCGTCCGTGCGATTGCCACTGCCTGACGTTGTCCACCAGACATCCGTCTCACAAGATCTCGAGGTCGCGTTTCCGACTTGAGCTGCCGAAAAAGGGTGGCCGCGACCCGGTTCATTTGCGGATAGTCGATATAGCGCAAAGGGCCGAACCTTTGCATCGGTTCGCGACCCAGAAAGACGTTGGAGGCGGCCGAGAGATTGTCGCACAGCGCGAGGTCCTGATACACGACCTCGATTCCGTGTCTCTGTGCATCGCGCGGATTGTGGAAGGTCACAGGTTGATCGTCAATGCGGATATCACCGGCGGATGGCGGGAAGTTGCCCGCGATGATCTTCACCAGCGTACTCTTGCCCGCACCATTGTCGCCCATCAAACCCAGGACTTCTCCGGGTTCGATCGACAGGCTTACGTGGGATAGCGCCTGTATTGCGCCATAACTCTTTGAAATTGAATGCAATGATAGTCGTGACACTCTCCGTCCTCCTTCGGCCGATCGCACGATTACTCTGCGTGTTTACCATAGCTTGCATGGCGGCGTTTCGCAAATTGATATTAATGATGCTTGACTTAATATTATTACTAATTATTAATTGACTGGATCCGAGAACGAGTTGACGGGAGGCGTTGATGCGGTTGCTCGTGACTGGCGCCACCGGAAAGGTGGGGCAAGCTTTCATTCCGGCTTTCCTTGCAGAACCACGCTTTGCCGATTGGGATATCGTTGCGCTCTGCAACAGGCGGACCCTATCGCCGCAGTCCCGCATCGGGATGGTGACAGGATCCGTGGCAGATCGGCAGGTTGTGGCTCAGGCGCTCGAGGGTGTCACCCATGTCCTGCATCTAGCCGCCGTGAAGGAGACGCCGGACCAGGCGATCGATGTGGCCCTGAAGGGTCTCTACCTGTTGCTCGACAGTTTCTGCCGTTCGCCGACGAGGCGCCAGTTCATGCTGCTGAGCGGGGATTGCGTCGTGGGGCATATTTTCCAGGAATATCCCGAGCCGATCACCGAACAGTCGCCGAGACGGGCCTATCGCGGGGTCTATGCGCTAACGAAGGTGCTCGAAGAGACCATGATCGAGCAGTTTGGCGTGCAGGAGGGCCTGAACTGGACGACGCTTCGTGCACCATGGATCATGGAAAAGGATGACTTTCGCTACGCTTTCGAACTGGGCGACGACCAGTTCGGTGGACCGCCATGGTCCAGCCTGATCGCGCCCGCTGAACTGGCGGCACTCAGGGAGCAGCGTTGTCTGCCCGCGCTGCGCGACAAGGCGGGCAGATATCTGAAGCGGAGTTTCATCGACATCCATGATATTGTGAGGGCCATGCTCGCCGCGCTCGACAATCCCGTCGCCTTCGGGGAGTTGTTCAACGTGGCCATGGACCGACCCGTGGACTACGGCGATTTGGCCGACCGGCTGGAGGCCGAGGGGCATCAGCAACGTTGCGATATCCCAACACCGTTTCACAGCAACTGGCTCGACAACTCGAAAGCCCGCATGCTCCTCGGATGGCGACCCGAGATCGATCTGACCAGTCTCGTCGAGCGTGCCTGGAGCTACAGGCGCGCGGCCGACGATCCGCGCATCGTTTGGTATCCCGGCTGAGCAAGAGGGCTTCGCCGGCGATTTGGAGGAGGAGAAAGGCAATGAACATCAGATATTTGGCATTCACTGCAATACCTGTTCTCATGATGCTGGCCGGCGAAAGCGCTGCTGAGGGTAAGAAGACACTGGCCATCGTCGTAAAGGGACTCGACAACCCGTTCTTCGAACAGATCAATCTCGGCTGCAAGAAATGGCTCTCGGAAAACCCGGATAGTGAATACGAGTGCCTCTACACGGGGCCGGCCTCGTCCGCCGATGAAGCGGGTGAAGTGCAGATCGTCGACGACCTGTTGACGCGTGGCGTCGCGGCCATCGCCATTTCGCCGTCAAACGCGCCGGCGATGGCCAATCGCGTCCGGGAAATCGCCCCGACCGTGCCCGTCATGACGGTCGACGCCGATTTTCTCGAAAAGGACCATGATCTCCGCAAGACCTATCTCGGGACCGACAACTACCTGATGGGTGTAAAGATGGCGGAGGAAGCGAAGAAGCTGAAGGCCGAGGGCGGCACAGTCTGTCTGCAGCTCGGCAATGTCGCAGCCGCCAATATCAATGCCCGCGCCCAAGGCTTCCGTGACACAATCGCGGGTGCCAAGGATGTCGAGCGCTTGACGGGCCAGAATGGCTGGACCGAAATTGAAGGCTGTCCGGTCTATACCAACGACCAGGCGGACCTGGCCAACCAGCAGATGTCGGACGTCTTCACCGCTCATTCGGATCTCGACGCCTTTATTCTGATTGGCGGGTGGGCGCAGTTCGCGCCTCAGGCATACACCCAGGTCACTGACCAGGTAATGGAAAAGCTGAAGTCGAAGGAACTGGTTATTGTGGCGGGCGACACGCTGCCGCCGCAGACCCAGGCGTTCCGCGAGGGGCGCAGCCATGCGCAGGTCGGGCAGAGACCGTTCGAGATGGGTTACAAGGCGCCCGATGTGATGATCAGGCTGATCAAGGGTGAGGCCGTCGAAGACCCGTTGTTTACCGGCCTCGATGTTTGCAACACCGAAGATCCCGGCTTCTGCAAGGACAATTGAGCAAAGAGAGGAGCGCGCATCTCGCCCATCCTCACCCGCATACGGCAGCCAGCGGCGCGAAAGCGCCGCGCGTCGGATGCCGTCCGTCAGCAACGTGCAGCCTGAGAGGAGAGGGCTGCGGGAGGAAATCATGAAACGAGTTTCGATCACAGCCATTGCGGCCATCATCGCCATGGTCGCAACACCCACAGTGGCTCAGGACAGGCAGGCGCTTGCCTTTGTCGTCAATGCGGCTTCGGATTTTTGGAAGCTCGCCGAGGCCGGCGTGAAGGCGGCGCAAGCAGAGCTGCCGGATTTCGAATTGCAGTTCCGCTACCCTGCGCAGGGGACGGCGGCGCTTCAGAACGCCCTGATGGACGATCTCGTGGCGGCGGGCACCGATGCGATCATGATCTCGTCGGTCGATTCCAAGAATTCCGTCGACGCCTTCAATCGTATCGCGGCGCAAATTCCTCTCTTCACGACGGACAGCGATGCACCGCAGTCCAAACGCATAGCCTACCTTGGATCGTCCAACACGCAGGCCGGCATCCAGGCAGGCGAGATCGCCATCAAGGCGCTGCCGAAGGGCGGCAAATGCATGGGCTTCGTCGGGTTCCTCGGGGCAGACAACGCCAAGGAGCGTATCGCAGGCTTCCGGCAGGCGGTTGAAAGCAAGTCGATCGAGCTGGTGGACGTGCGCGGCGACGACGTCGATTTCGCCCGTGCGCGCTCGAACGTCGATGACGTGCTCGCCGCCAACCCGGATATCGACTGCATGGTCGGCTTCTATTCCTACAATCCGCCCAAGATCTACGAGGCCCTGCAGGCTGCGGGGAAACTCGGGAGCATCACTGTGATTGCCTTCGACGAAGACCCGATCACGCTTGGTGCGGTGCGTGAAGGCACTTTTGCCGGCACCGTGGTCCAGGATCCCTATCAGTGGGGCTACCAGGGAATGAAGCTGATGGCTGCTTACCTGAAGGGCGACAGGTCGCAGGTGCCGGCCGACGGACTGATCATCGTACCGACGCAGATTGTCGACAAGGCGAATGTCGATACCTTCGAGATGCAGCTCAAGGAGCGGATCGGCGGCTGAAAAAGCCGGTTGGTCAGCGGTCTGCGCGGATGATTCGCGTCCGCGCAGGCTTGAACAGCAACTGAGGTCAACCTGATGTCTGCCGCTGCTCGCATATCGCTCGATCTGGTCGGCATTACCAAGGTGTATCCGAGCGCCTTCGCGCTTGACCGTGTTTCGCTGGGCATCCGTGGCGGCGAGGTCGTCGGACTGATCGGAGAAAACGGCGCCGGGAAATCCACCTTGATGAAGGTGCTCGGTGGTGCGATTGCGCCGGATGAAGGCGCGATTGTCATTGATGGTAAAAGTGTGCCCCGTCTGACGCCTACGGAGGCTTTGGCGCGCGGGATTGCATTCGTGCACCAGGAGCTCAATCCATTCTTCAACCTCGATGTCGCGGGCAATGTCCTGCTGGGGCGTGAGCCGCGTAGCCGCCCCTTTGGTTTCATCGACCCCGTGGCGATGGCGGATCGTGTTCGGCCTTTGCTCGACATGCTCGGCGCCCGCTTCGGGCCGTCGACACCGGTTTCCGAACTCTCCCTGGCTGACCAGCAGCTGATGGAGATCGCCAAGGCCCTTTCAACCAATGTGCGCCTTCTTATCCTGGATGAGCCGACCTCCAGTCTCACCCTGGCTGAGACAAAACGTTTGCTGGACGTGATCCGACGGCTAAGGGCCGATGGTGTCGCCGTTCTGTTCATCACCCACCGCCTTGCGGAAGTTGAAGACGTGGTTGACCGGGTTGTCGGACTACGGGACGGCCGGAATGCGGGTGAGCTGGATAAAGCGGCGATCACCCGAGATGCCATGGTGCGGCTGATGATCGGCCGGGACGTCAAGCAGTTCTATATCCCTCCCGAAACCAATCGGGGACTGGTCGTTCTTCGAACAAAGGGACTGCGAACCCAGGCCTATCCCAAGGTTCCCGTCGACCTTGAGGTTCGAGGCGGCGAAATCCTGGGTCTGGCAGGATTGGTCGGTGCGGGGCGGACGGAGCTCGCCCGGGCACTGTTCGGCATCGATCCGGTCGAGGGTGGGCATTTCGAGGTCGATGGGCAGCCGGTTCCCTCCGGATCAGTGCAGGCGGCCATCGCGGCCGGGATTTGTCTCGTTCCCGAAGATCGTAAATCCGAAGGTCTCTTTCTGGATTTCACGCTCGCTCAGAACATCGTCATGCCAAGTCTATCCGCAATTGCTCGCGCAGGGTTCGTGGACCGCAAGGCAGAGTTGGGCATCGCCGAAGAATTCCGAGACCGCCTGTCGATCCGCGCGAAAAGCCTCGACCTACCGGTCGGAGAACTGTCGGGCGGGAACCAGCAGAAGGTGGTGCTGGCCAAGTGGCTTCGGCTGAAGCCCCGGCTGATCATCCTCGACGAGCCGACACGAGGAGTCGATGTCGGCGCCAAGGCGGAGGTCTATAGCCTGATGCGCGACCTGGCAAAAAGCGGGACGGCGGTGCTGATGATTTCGTCGGATATGGAGGAAGTGATCGGCGTTTGCACCCGCGTGGCAGTTATGCGTCGCGGAAGGATTGCCGGCGTGCTTTCCCGCGCCGAGTTGAGTGAAGACGCGATCCTGCGGCTGGCGGTGGAATAGGAGGACCGCATGCAAAAGAAGGACATGGGCCTCGCCATACTGGTGTTGACCATCGGTGCCATTGTCACCCTGGTCAATCCACGTTTCATCTCGCCCATCAACCTTGCCAACACGGCCAACCTGATCGGGCTCTTCGGTCTGTTTTCGATCGCCGAGGCATTCGTCATCGTCACCGGGGGCATCGAACTCTCGATCGGATCGGTGATTGCCCTGCTCGGCGTCATCTTCATCGACCTGATCGCCTCGCATGGCGTGCCTTGGCCTGTTGCCTTCGTGATCGTGCTCATCCTCGCCGTGGTGATTGGTCTGCTGCACGGCTGGCTGATCACCCGTCTCAAGCTGCAGCCCTTCGTCGTCACGCTGTGTGGTTTGCTGATCTATCGGGGCATCGCACGCTTCTACACGAAGGACGGCACGGCAGGTTTTACGTTCGGCACGGACCTGCCTATGCTGGAATACCTGTTTGTCGGTCGCACCGCCGGCGTGCCGCATTCCGTCATCGCTTTTTCCATCTTCGCGGTCCTCGCGTGGTGTCTCCTGCACCGTACGGTGTTTGGCCGTCATCTGCTGGCCGTGGGGAAGAATGAAGAGGCCGCGCGTTATTCCGGAATTGACACGAGGCGCGTCATCGTGACGGCCTATGTCCTGTGTGCCTTCCTGACCGGCATGTCCGCGGTGTTCTTCGCCATGTATACGAAATCGGTCCAACCCTCGTCGCATGGCAATTTCTACGAGCTCTATGCGATCGCGGCCGCGGTTCTGGGTGGATTTTCGCTGAGAGGCGGTGAGGGGTCTATCGTCGGCGTCGTGCTGGGAGTGGTGTTGCTGCAAGTGCTGCAGAATCTCGTCAACCTGCTTGGGATTCCCTCGTCGCTCAATTTCGCGGTCATGGGAGCCGTCATCCTGGTCGGTGTGATCGCAGATACTCAGTTTCTGGCCTATCGCGAGCGCCGCCGCCAGTCTGCCACCAAGCATGCCTTCGCGCAGCCGTCCCGCGAACCGTCCGTCAACTCATGACACTCCCGGGCTGTGCATCGGGAGCAATTCGGGACTGTACAGGTGAGGCCTGTCGGGGCTGAAGCTGACGGTAAGGCCAGGGCAGTCAGGCCGATCGTGAATGCCGTCGCGATCTGGATTGCAGCGCCGTCATTGCGAGCACTCGAGTTTATTTCAATAAGCGCAATAAATTCTAAATAATTCATGCAATTGTGAACGCATCGATCTGACGGCAGTATCGCCTCATCAGACGAATGCAGCGTCGTCTGAGTTTTCAATGACGAAATCGCAGGATGCGAGATGACCCGGACCCTTTCTTCCATGACACGCAGAAGCGCTCTGCTTTCCTTAGGCGCCTCCGCAGCGGCCATGGCAATTTCACCCTCTTTCAGCTTCGCAGCCAACGCTGCTTCGCCCAACTCAATCGAAGGAAACAAGACAATGGCATATGTAACAACCAAGGACGGCGTTGACATCTTCTACAAGGACTGGGGTCCGAAGGACGCGCAGCCGGTCGTCTTCCATCACGGCTGGCCGCTGTCGTCGGACGACTGGGACGCGCAGATGCTGTTCTTCCTCGCCAAGGGCTATCGTGTTGTCGCCCATGACCGTCGCGGTCACGGTCGGTCGGCCCAGGTTTCGGAAGGCCACGACATGGACCACTATGCCGCCGACGCCTTTGCCGTGGCGGAGGCGCTTGATCTGAAAAACGCGGTTCACATCGGTCACTCCACCGGTGGCGGCGAAGTAGCCCGCTACGTCGCCAGGCACGGCCAGCCCTCCGGCCGCGTTGCCAAGGCCGTGCTCGTCTCAGCGGTCCCGCCGCTGATGCTGCAGACCGAGAACAACCCGGAAGGCCTGCCGATCGCTGTTTTCGACGGTTTCCGTTCAGCACTTGCCGCCAACCGCGCGCAGTTCTTCCGCGAAGTTCCCGCGGGGCCTTTCTACGGCTTCAACCGTGATGGCGCGACGGTCCACGAAGGTGTGATCCAGAACTGGTGGCGGCAGGGCATGATGGGCGGCGCAAAGGCCCATTACGACGGCATCAAGGCCTTTTCCGAAACGGACCAGACGGAAGACCTGAAGGCGATCACCGTTCCGACGCTCGTGTTGCACGGCGAGGATGACCAGATCGTTCCGATCGCCGACTCGGCGCTGAAATCCGTCAAGCTTTTGAAAAATGGCACATTGAAGACCTATCCGGGCTTCTCGCATGGCATGCTGACCGTCAATGCCGACGTGCTCAACGCCGATCTGCTGGCCTTCGTGAAGGCTTGATCGGCCCTGGCGACGGGTGCGGCCTCCCACGCATCCGTCGCCTGTCAAACCATAAGATTCACAAGCGCTCGGACGCTTCCTCAACACTGACGGGTGCTGTCATGACGAACAAGAAATCCGCCAAGAAGGTCGCAGACCTCGGAGTCGCCTGGGAACAGGCATTCGGTTACGTGCAAGCCGTGCAGGTCAAGGACACGATCTACATGTCGGGGCAGTTGAGTCACGACCGCGATGGCGAGCTCATCGCTCCGGACCAACTCGATGCAAGCGGGCGGCCTGTCGATTTTTCGCAGATGGAGGCGCAGATCCGCCAGACCTACGTCAACGCCAAGACACTGCTCGCCACGTATGGGGAGACACTCGATGATGTCGTTGAAGAAACCTTGTTCGTTCTCGATGTCCCGAGTGCGTTTTCCGCTGGCTCGAAGGTTCGCAAGGAAATGTACGGTATGGACATTCCGCGGTGCGCCAGCAACCTGATCGGCGTTACAGCATTGGCGTTTCCGGAGCAGATCGTCGAGATCACATTCCGCGCCGTAATCGGTCGTGGCGCTGACTGACCGGCAACAACCATGCCACCACCCTCCGGACACAACTTTGCTTCGGCGGTATCCTCATTGAAACAGGTAGTACGTTCACGATGCCAAAGACGCTCCCCGCCAAGATGCGCGTGCTCGATGCCATGCAACTAACCACTTCCCTTGTCGCGAGAACGCTCAGGGTTGTGGATGACGAAGGCCCGGAACCGAACTGGACCCCAATTTCGTCTCAGCAACTTGATGAACTCGTCTGCAAAGTTGAACAGGAGGTCGATGGTGAGGATATCTGGGTGTTCGCATACGGATCCCTGATGTGGAATCCGGGATTCGAGGTCGCTGCCAGTGAAGAAGCGGTTGCTCATGGATGGCACCGTGCATTCTCGTTGAGGATAGAGCGGCTCAGGGCCACTTCGGATGCGCCGGGTCTGATGCTCGCGCTTCGGCCTGGAGGGAGTTGCCAAGGTGTGGTCCTGAAGCTTCCATGCTCGACGAAAACACATGATTTACGGACTTTGCTTGCGCGTGAAATCCGCTACGCCGAAGTCTGCGACATGGTGCGATGGGTCTCGGTCAAAACGCCGACAGGGACACGTCGTGCACTCACATTCTGGGCGAGCAACCAGCGATCTCCGCTGACCGAGAAGATACCTCTTGGTGACGCGGCAGCGTTGATCGCACAGGCATGCGGACCCGCCGGATCGTGTGCCGAGTATCTGCATCGGACGGTTTTGGATCTGGCGGATCGCAATATCTTTGACCGAAACCTTTGGCAATTGCAGCAATTGGTCGCCGCAAGACTGCGGGCTCTTGCACGTGATGGCGCGATCTAGGAACGGGCTTAAGGCCGCATGTGGATCATGAAGACGCGCGGCAGTGTGCGTCAGTCCAACATGACCATATGGGCGCCGACCTGCTCTTCAAAGAACTTCGAGAAGGATGCGATCCGGGGAGGGAGTGCCTGATACGGTGGGTAAAACAAGGTCAGCCACAGATCGGGCGGCGCCCACCCCTTGAAGATGTGGATCAGGCGACCGCTCCTGATGTGGTCAGCAATGTTAAAGCCGGGTAGCAAGGCGACGCCCGCGCCGTCCGCAGCCATGTCCGCCAAAACCTCGCCGCTGTTGGCGCTGAAGGCACGACCCGCCGAGATATTCATGCTCGATCCGCCATCCGACAGCACCCAGTTCTCGCGGCGACTCTCGCCACTGTAAGCGAGGCAGTCGTCGGGCTTCAATTCGTTCGGATGCTGCATGTCGGCGAAACGGCTGCCTGGTGCCGCGACCAGGATACGTGGCACCACCCGTATCTTCCGCCAGATCGTGAATTTGTCGGACGGCTGCGACGAGATGCGGATGGCCAGGTCGTAGTCATCATCAACGATGTTCACCAGCCCATCGGACAGCGAAATCTCGAAGCTCATTTTCGGATAGCGTTCCTTGAAGCCTGACAGAATTGGTGGCAGCACGGTCTTGCCAAACCATGTCGGCGCGCTGATCCGCAGACGTCCCTCGTCAGCCTTGTGCGCGTTCATCACCTCGCGCCGTGCGTCTTCCAGCACCTTCACCGCCGGTTGGATCTGCGCGGCGAAGATCGCACCGTCTGTTGTCAGCGATACCTGCCGCGTGGTGCGCACAAAGAGCTGCACGCCAAGTTCCGCCTCAAGGGCTGCGATGGCGCGCGTGACGGCGGCCGGCGTCATGTCGAGTTCGCGAGCGACCTGTGCGAAGTTGCGCTTCTCAGCGGCAAGAAGGAAGGTTCGAAGAGCTTTGTAGTCGTTCATGTCATTGTTTCAATAATTGCAATTCAATCAAAAGTAATATTGCAATTATTTTTGTCGTTCAAGAAGGCTATATTCATTTCAACACTTTAATCCAGCGCCTATTGAAAGGCATAGACATGATCAAGGATATCAAGGGACTGCATCACGTAACTTCGATGGCTTCGGATGCCCGGCAGAACAACCGCTTCTTTACCGGCACGCTTGGCCTTCGCCGCGTCAAGCAAACGGTCAATTTCGACGATCCGAGCGTCTATCACCTGTATTATGGTGACGAGAACGGCTCGGCCGGCACGGTCATGACCTACTTCCCGTTTCAGAACATGATGCTGGGCCGCCCCGGCGTGGGCGAGGTCGGCGAGACACAGTTCTCCGTGCCGAAGGGTGCGTTGAAATTCTGGCAGGATCGCTTCACCAGCCAGGGCGTCGCCGGTCTGGAAACGGATACCGTATTCGGTGCCCGCCGACTTCGCTTCATGGGACCTGATGGCGACGGTCTGGCGCTGATCGAGACCGCCGAGGATGACCGCGCGCCGTGGCTCAGCGAGGGAATTCCTGGCGATGTGGCCATTCGTGGATTCGCCGGCGCCCGCTTCAGCCTGCATGATACAGCAGGGACTGAAGAACTGCTTGGTTTCATGGGTTATCAGCGCGCGGAGAAGGAGGGTGACGTCACCCGCTTCATCATTCCGGATGGAAATGGCGCGAATACGATCGATCTCGCAGCACTGCCCAGGACGACGTTTGCCCGCCAGGGCGCTGGCTCGGTTCACCATATCGCGTTTGCAGTCGACAATCGCGAGAAGCAACTCGAAGTGCGCAAGGCGTTGCTGGATACAGGTTACCAGGTGACACCTGTCATCGACCGCGACTACTTCTGGGCCATCTATTTCCGCACACCGGGCGGCATCCTGTTTGAGGTTGCGACGAACGAACCGGGCTTCAATCGCGACGAGGACACCGCACATCTTGGAGAAGTGCTCAAACTGCCGAGCCGATACGAGGAATACCGGGATCTGATCCAGGCCAACCTTGTACCACTGGCGGCGTGACGCGAGACAATGTGATGTAGAACTTGAAGCGTCGTGAATCCCAGGATTTGCGACGCTTTGGCACGTCCTGTGCTAACGGCGACCGATCGACATAGGGCGCTCAGGGCGAACGTGATAAGGTACTCTTGACCATCCGCGTCTGGTTGTCCCGATTGATCAGCCAGCATCTGGCCGGGGCAGGGATGACATTCAAGACAGGGTGATAGCCTGGGCCGTCGGCAAAACGTCCGGTTGCGTGGCAATGCGATGTTTCGACGTGGTCGTCACTGTATCGGTGCGGCAGGCGGGTCAATCTGCGCCTGCACGGCTGCTTTGTATGTCTTTTGTTCAACGCACCTGATTATTCAACAAGATCTGCCGCGTATTTTTCACGAGAAGCCCGATACGGTGAGCGACGGACGTTTGCCCCAACGAGACGGGCGAAGTGAGACTGATGCCAATTGTTGCGAATTTTGCAATTCATTCGCAATTAATATTGCAATTCTGCATGGAAACCCGATGCGCTAGTTTCTATTCAGCAGCCAAGACAACGGGTGAACTGCTCCCAACGGGAAACGGCAACACTCCAAGGATTGCAGAACGACTGTCTTACCGCGACGTCCGAACGATAGCTGCTAACCGTTTCTTACACCGCAACAGGCGGCCCCAACAACCGAAGAGGAATTGACCCATGTCCAAGCTCGAAGTCCTGACCCCGGCGAACAGCCAGCTCATCTTCATCGACCAGCAGCCGCAGATGGCATTCGGCGTACAGTCGATCGACCGTCAGACGCTGAAGAACAACGTTGTCGGTCTCGCCAAGGCTGCGAAGATCTTCGGCATCCCGACCACGATCACAACGGTTGAAACCGAAAGCTTCTCGGGCAACACCTTCCCGGAACTGCTTGCCGTCTATCCGGAGAACGACATCCTGGAACGCACCTCGATGAACTCCTGGGACGATCAGAATGTCCGCGACGCGCTGGCGAGGAATGCCGCAAACGGTCGCAAGAAGATCGTGGTATCCGGTCTGTGGACAGAAGTTTGCAACACAACCTTCGCCCTCTCGGCTCTCCACGACGTTCCGGACTACGAGATCTACATGGTCGCCGACGCGTCCGGCGGCACCTCTTCGGACGCGCATAAATATGCGATGGACCGCATGGTTCAAGTCGGTGTGATCCCGGTCACCTGGCAGCAGGTCCTGCTCGAATGGCAGCGCGACTGGGCCTGCAAGGAAACCTATGATGCGGTCACCACACTGGTGAAGGAGCATTCCGGCGCCTATGGCATGGGCATCGACTATGCCTACACGCATGTCCACAAGGCTGCCGAGCGTGTCGCCCACGGCAAGCGTATCGGCCCGAACCCCGTCAAGTAAGGACTCCCATCAGACCACTCCGATACCCCGTCGGAGTGGTCTTTCTCTATCCCGTGGAGCATACCCATGAAAATCTATCTTCTATCGCTCGGTGCCGGTCTGCTGGTAGGGGTCGTTTACAGCCTCCTGAACGTCCGCTCACCGGCTCCGCCTGTTGTCGCGCTCGTTGGTCTTCTCGGCATTCTTGTCGGCGAACAGATCATTCCACTCGCCAAGACCCTGTGGAGCAAGGAGCCGGCCGCGGTCTCATGGCTTCATCAAATCAAGCCGCATATGTTCGGTCACATGCCCAAGGGCGGCAACCCTGTTGCGGTTGCCCATCGGGAAGATACGAATAAAGAAGAGCGGAGCTGATGACGACGCGCCGAACCTTCCTGGGTGGAGCGTCAAGCCTGGCGATCTCGAACCTTTTCGCAACGGCAAATGCCGCCGATCCCAAACAGACCGGAGTAGACAGCATGCATCCCGACCTGATCCTTCACAATGGTCGATTCACGACGCTTGACCGGACCAATCCCAACGCGACCGCAGTCGCCATCCAGGACGGCCTCTTTCAGGAGGTCGGCACGGATGCCGAGGTCATGGCGCTGGCCGGGCCCGGCACGAGGATCATCGATCTCAAGGGCAAGCGTGTCCTGCCGGGTCTGATCGACAATCACACCCATGTCGTGCGCGGTGGTTTGAACTACAACATGGAACTCCGCTGGGACGGTATTCGTTCGCTGGCCGATGCGATGGACATGCTGAAACGGCAGGTCGCGATCACGCCTGCGCCGCAATGGGTGCGCGTCGTCGGTGGCTTTACCGAGCACCAGTTCGCCGAAAAGCGTTTACCGACGATCGAGGAGATCAACGCGATCGCCCCGGACACACCCGTGTTTCTCCTCCATCTCTATGATCGGGCGCTGCTGAACGGCGCAGCACTCCGTGCCGTCGGCTACACCCGGGATACGCCGAACCCGCCAGGTGGCGAGATCACCCGCGATGCCAACGGCAATCCCACCGGCATGCTGCTCGCCAAGCCGAATGCCGGCATCCTCTATTCGACGCTTGCCAAGGGGCCGAAGCTGCCGCTCGACTATCAGGTCAACTCGACCCGTCACTTCATGCGCGAGCTCAATCGCCTGGGGGTCACCGGCGTGATCGACGCGGGCGGCGGCTTCCAGAATTATCCGGACGACTACGAAGTGATCCAGAAGCTCTCCGACGAAAACCAGATGACGGTCCGGCTTGCCTACAACCTCTTCACGCAAAAGCCCAAGGAAGAGAAGCAGGATTTCCTCAACTGGACGCAATCGGTCAAATACAAGCAGGGCAATGACTACTTCCGCCATAACGGCGCTGGCGAAATGCTCGTCTTCTCCGCCGCCGACTTCGAGGATTTCCGTCAGCCGCGCCCGGAAATGGCGCCGGAGATGGAAGGCGAGCTGGAAGAAGTCGTGCGGGTTCTTGCCGAAAACCGCTGGCCCTGGCGCATGCACGCCACCTATGACGAGACGATCTCCCGCGCGCTGGATGTGTTCGAGAAGGTCAACAAGGATGTTCCGCTCGAAGGCCTGAACTGGTTCTTCGACCACGCGGAAACGATCTCCGAGCGTTCGATCGATCGCATTGCGGCACTCGGTGGTGGTATCGCCACCCAGCATCGCATGGCCTATCAGGGCGAGTACTTCGTCGAGCGTTACGGCCATGGTGTGGCGGAAGCCACCCCGCCGATCAAACGCATGCTCGACAAGGGCGTCAACGTCTCCGCCGGCACGGATGCCACCCGCGTCGCCTCCTACAATCCGTGGGTGTCGCTGTCGTGGATGGTGACCGGCAAGACGGTTGGCGGCATGCAGCTCTACCCGCGTGCCAATTGCCTCGACCGCGAGACGGCGCTTCGCATGTGGACCGAGAAAGTGACCTGGTTCTCCAACGAGGAGGGCAAGAAGGGCCGGATCGAAAAGGGCCAGTTCGCCGATCTGATCGTGCCGGACAAGGACTTCTTCTCCTGTGCCGAGGAGGAGATCTCCTTCCTCGTCTCGGAGCTGACCATGGTGGGCGGCAAGATCGTCTATGGCGCAGGTGACTTCAACGCGCTCGACGAAAACGACATTCCTCCCGCGATGCCGGACTGGTCGCCTGTCCGCAAGTTTGGCGGTTATGCCGCCTGGGGTGAGCCGCAAGGTGCCGGTGCCCGGTCATTGCGCCGTACGGCAATCTCGACCTGCGGCTGCGCCAGCGACTGCGGCGTCCACGGCCACGACCATGCCGGAGCTTGGACATCCAAACTTCCGATTGCCGACCTCAAGGGCTTCTTCGGCGCGCTCGGCTGCTCCTGCTGGGCGGTGTGATTCAAGCTCCCGCTCGGGCGGCTATTCAGATCGCCCGAGCAACCTATCCCATAATTGCAAAATTTGCAATTAAATCGAAACTATTGATGCAATTGTTGGTGAGCCCGCATGCCGCCAATATCGCTCCATCAAACGCAGCCGCTCGGTCCGATCGGCGAACATGCAGGAGCAGACATGACCCACCAATCTCAAACGTTAGGCCCCGTCCGGAATAGTCTGGCACGCATTGTCGGCTCTACCGCCGTACGAACCGTCTCGTTGCTCGCGCTCTGCGCCGCTTACATCCAGGGGCCGCTCATGAAGATCTTCGACTTCAATGGCGCGCTGGCCGAGATGGATCATTTCGGCCTTCATCCGGCCGCCTTCTTCGCCGTCGCCGTCATTGTATTCGAACTGACGGCTTCGGCCATGGTTGTCTCCGGCTTCATGCGCTGGGCAGGCGCCCTGGCCCTCTTAGGCTTCACACTTCTCGCGACCTTTATTGCCTTGCGCTTCTGGGAAATGGCCCCGGGCATGGATCGCATGATGGCGACCAATGCCTTCTTCGAACATATCGGCCTCGCAGGCGCATTCGTCTTCGTCGCAGCATCTGATCTTAACAAGGGAGCGGGCAAATGAGTGCAGGAAAAACTTCCGGGGGCACTTTCGCTCCTCTCGCACAGCCTGTCTTCGCGGTTCTCTGGATCGCTACTGTTCTGGGCAATACAGGCAGTTTCATGCGCGACGTGGCCAGTGCATGGTTGATGACGGACCTGTCCGCATCGCCTGCCGCAGTCGCCCTTGTTCAGGCAGCAGGCACCCTGCCAATCTTCCTGCTGGCCATCCCGGCTGGCGTTCTCACCGACATCCTCGATCGCCGCAAGTTCCTGATCGCCGTCCAGCTCCTGCTGGCGTCCGTTAGCATCTCGCTGATGGTTCTGTCCCAGACCGGTATGCTTTCGGTCAGCGCGCTGATCGGCCTGACCTTCCTCGGCGGCATCGGTGCCGCTCTAATGGGCCCGACCTGGCAGGCGATCGTGCCGGAACTGGTGAGACGCGAGGACGTCAAGAGCGCGGTCGCGCTCAACTCGCTCGGCATCAATATTGCCCGCTCCATCGGACCGGCCGCGGGCGGCCTGCTTCTCGCGGCCTTCGGAGCCGGGATCACCTATGGCGCCGACGTTGCCAGCTACATCTTCGTCATTGCAGCTCTCGTCTGGTGGCCGCGCGCAAAGAACGCAAACGATGCGCTTCAGGAAAACTTCTTCGGCGCCTTCCGGGCCGGACTTCGCTACACCCGCTCGAGCAGGCCGCTGCATGTTGTCCTGCTGCGGGCCGCGATCTTCTTCGCATTCGCCAGCGCGGTCTGGGCGCTTTTGCCCCTGGTTGCCCGGCAGTTGCTCGGAGGCGATGCCGGCTTCTATGGCATCCTGCTCGGTGCGGTGGGTGCCGGTGCGATCGGTGGGGCACTGGTCATGCCGAAACTGCGCGAACGCCTGAGTTCTGACGGCCTTCTTCTGGGCGCAGCTCTGGTCACGGCCATCGTCATGGGGATCCTGTCGTTTGCACCGCCGAAGGTCGTCGCCATCATTGCTCTTCTCTTCCTCGGCGGCGCCTGGATCACGGCGTTGACGACCCTGAACGGAGCGGCGCAGTCGGTGCTCCCCAACTGGGTGCGCGGTCGTGGTCTTGCCGTCTATCTGACCGTCTTCAACGGCGCGATGACGGCCGGAAGCCTGGGGTGGGGTGCGGTTGGCGAAGCCGTAGGCATCCCGTCGGCCTTGCTCATTGGTGCCGCTGGGCTGCTCGTCGCCGGCTTGATCATGCATCGCATCAAGCTTCCTGCAGGCGACGCCGACATGGTGCCGTCCAACCATTGGCCTGAGCCGCTTGTCGCCGAGCCCGTTGCCCATGACCGTGGTCCGGTTCTGATCCTGATCGAATACAAAGTCGAAAAGCAGCACCGCAGTGCCTTCCTGCATGCCATCGATCACCTCGCCAGCGAACGCCGCCGCGACGGTGCCTACGGCTGGGGCGTGACCGAAGACTCTGCCGATCCGGAAAAGATCGTCGAGTGGTTCATGGTGGAATCCTGGGCCGAGCATCTTCGCCAGCACAAGCGGGTCTCCAATGCCGATGCCGACCTGCAGGGCAAGGTGCTGGCCTATCATGTCGGCCCCGAAAAGCCTGTCGTGCGTCACTTCCTGACGATCAATCGGCCGGGTGCCGCCTAACGAAAGCAATAGGTGAGGGCGGCTTTGGCCGCCCTTTCCATTATGTCACATGAGAAAATGAACTCCAAAAAATTGATGCCATTGCGCATGGCCATCTCACCTGCAAAACACAGGCTGCTTCGCGGGGCACTGTTCCCGTCAGGATCCTGGTTCGAGGTCCTGACCGCGGCGCGCGACTGCCGCGGTCCCGCCAGTTTGAGTTCAGCTTTTGACGAAGGCCAGCAGATCGGCGTTGAGCACGTCGGCATTGACGGTCAGCATGCCGTGCGAAAAGCCGGGATAGGTCTTCAGCGTGCCATTCTTCAAAAGCTTGACGGATTTCAGCGCCGAGTCTGCGATCGGAACGATCTGGTCGTCCTCGCCATGCAGCACGAGCGTCGGAACGGTGATCGCCTTCAGGTCTTCCGCCTGGTCCGTTTCGGAAAAGGCCTTGATGCCGTCGTAATGGGCTTTTGCGCCGCCCATCATGCCCTGCCGCCACCAGTTCTGGATCACACCTTCGTGGACCGTCGCGCCATCACGGTTGAAGCCGTAGAAAGGTCCCGCGGGAACGTCGCGGAAAAATTGTGCGCGATTGGCGGCAAGTGCTGAACGGAAACCGTCGAAAACGGCGATCGGCAGGCCTTGCGGGTTGTTCTCGGTCTGCAGCATCAGCGGCGGGACCGCTGAGACGAGCACGGCCTTGGCAACGCGGCCGGAGGGCTGACCATGCTTGGCGACGTAACGGGCTACTTCGCCGCCACCGGTGGAGTGGCCGATGTGAACGGCGTTTTTCAGATCAAGCGCCTCCGCCACGGCAAAGGCGTCGGCGGCATAGTGGTCCATGTCGTGGCCTTCCGAAACCTGGGCCGACCGACCGTGACCGCGACGGTCATGGGCGACGACACGATAGCCCTTGGCGAGGAAGAACAGCATCTGCGCGTCCCAGTCGTCCGACGACAGCGGCCAGCCGTGATGGAAAACGATCGGCTGCGCGTCCTTCGGACCCCAGTCCTTGTAGAAGATGTCGACGCCGTCCTTGGTTGTTACATATGCCATTGTCTTGTTTCCTTCGATTGAGTTGGGCGAAGCAGCGTTGGCTGCGAAGCTGAAAGGGGTCGGAAGCGCCGCGAACGCAGCGGCCGCCGTGCCGCAGATCAGGGCATGGCGGCGTGTTAAGAGGGGGAGGGTCTCGGTCATGTTCGCGTCCTACGGTCTAAGCTTTGCGTTTGGAAAGCTATGGTGCCGGACCGTTATCGCCATGGACGGGAGAGGTTTCTTGGACCTGCAGGACGCGTTTTGGATATTTCATGCTTGTCGGTGTTTCACGCACCGCACTGACGATCCCGTCAGCGCCAGGCTCGCCGCCATTGAGCGGGTGTCACGCCGAGCTTTGCCGAGAAAACGCGGGTTAGATGAGCCTGATCGCAAAAGCCGCATAAAATGGCTACCTCAGCAATTCTCAACTCGGTGAACCGCAGAATTTCTTTGGCCTTCTCGACGCGTTTCAAGATCACCCACCGATAGGGTGGGTGGCCCGTCGATTGCTTGAATGCTCTCGTAAAATGGCCTTGGGACAGCCCGCACGCTGCGGCGACAGCTGAAAGTGGCAGATCGGCCGTTAGATCGGCCTCAAGCATCTCCAGCGCGCGTTTTCTTTGCCAGGGAGCGAGAGTTCCTTGGCTTGGTTTCGGCAGGTCCGCATTTCCATAGGTCGCACAAAGGTGGAATGTCAGGATTGCGGCCAGGTGATCCTGGAAAAGGCGTGTTGCGCCATCTTGATGCTCAAGAGCGGGGAGACAGGCTTTTATCAACCCTCGAACGATATCGTCCTCGATGTCTCGACCGGGTGCAGCGTGCAGCGTGTCTATATGTTTGCCGCCCAAGTCCTCTTCAAAGGCCTTTAAGGCTGCTCGAGGAATATGAAATCCGAGGCCGTCGAACGGTGACTTCATATTGGCAAGCCATGTCCTGCGGTAGTCATAGATTGTGAAGTTGCCGCGTTTTGATAGTTTGGTGTTGGCCTTTTTTCCATCAACCCACAGGTCCCCTTCATAGTCGCGGAGATTGAAGGCGAGGAAGAATGCGTCTTCGTGCAGGGGAGGATCGATGACGCCATGGCCGGGTCTCGTGCATGACAACCGCGCCATCGTGACCTCGGACTTTCCGAACACGGGGGCGATGACGATCTCGGCTTGTTTGGCGCGGAAAAATTCCATGCTCTGATTGCTGGCGACGGCGCTCCGCATGTTGATCGCTTTTCTGATTCTATCTTGTTAAAAGTCAATTTCCTTTGACTTTTACCATTCTCATCAGAGGCGAAAAGCATGATTTTCACGACTGGCGTCATCAGTTTGCGGCGCGGAATTCACCATCCTTGTTCCCATGCGATCGTGGAGCAACTCAGGTGTACGGCGACAAGATGCCAGGACCGTTCAGGAGCTGCCGCCAACTTACGGCTGGCTAAGATATGACCAATTCGCTCGTTCCAAGTGTTCGCCATCAAGCCCTATTGGGTGGCGGGTTCCTTTTCAACTTCAGCGGAAGATATCGCCAGCCGGTCTGAGGGCGCCCACAGGGCAGTGTGCGGGACAGTATCCCGCCAAGGAGCCCCGGTGCCCCCTACATTCTAGTGTTTTTCGGCCGGCCGTAGCGGTGACTACAGTGAGTGGCCTTCGAAAATCGGAGGCAGTTCCACCCGTGAAGACGATGCGTGCCCCGTATCGATGATACTGAACGCCGCTTGCAGCATGCCTTTCACGTCCTGGCGGACCATCTCGATATTGTCTCCGAGCAATGCGACAAACGGATCCCAGTCGAAGCAGCCTATGATTGGCGGCTTTCCTTCGAAGTGATGCGAGGTCTTGATCCAGCGCATGACGCCTTCCAAGGAAATGGTTGAATTGACAAACATGCCTCGGGGCAGGGCGTCTTCCTTTTCTGTCAAAGCCTGGAGCGCGCTGGCCGCCTTTTCCGGCGCGTAGCCGCAGGCAAGAACATGGTTCTCATCCACCGGTATTCCCAGGTCGCTGTGGGCCTGCCTGAAGCCACGGATACGCTCTGCAGTATTGTGATCGGAGGCGCGGCCCCCGACAAACAGCAGCGGTGACAGCGTTCCAAGCTTGTTCTGGCAGTTGAGCAGCGTCCGGCGGGTGAGTTCCCGTGCGCCAGCGAAATTGTCCGAAATGATCGACGGCGCCTTTGCGCCAGGCAGGTCGAGATTGAGGCTTTTTGCGCCAGCGGCGCTGCACAGATCGGTGATGCGGTCGGGATCTGTCGCGCCCGTTGAGATCAGCCAGTCGACCTGATAGGACAGCATGGTTCGGGCCGCCTCGACCTCGAGCGCTGGGTCGCGGAGCGTGCAGGTGATGATCGGAAACAGGCCGCGTTCACGGGCCATGATTTCGAACGTCTCGACGATCGAGCCGAAATAGCGATTGTCGTATTTCGGAACGATCATGCCGACAATCTTCGACTTGTCGCGCCGCAAAAGGCTGGCCTGCATGTTGACGGCGTAACCCTGCTCGTCGGCGATGCGGCTGATCTTGTCGGCCAGCTGTGCGCTGATCCGGCGCTTTTTCCAGTTGCCGTTCAACACCGCGCTCACCGCACTGGCGGACGTGCCCGCGAGTTCTGCGAGATCGTAGATTGTCGTCTTCTTCGTTGGCTTTTGCTGATTCACTGAATTCTCCTGCTGACGCCACCTTGACACCAAAGCGGGAAAGTGGCAATTCTTGCTTCATCGATTGAGCAAGCATGCGCAATCGATGACATTGGTTGACTGTGGAGGGTCGACCGGGAGGCGTTCAAAAGAAAACCATCGAAGCGACGGCGCCGGATTGTCCCGCGACGGCTGGAAAGCCGCGCGTTTCAGGCAGCGCTCACGATGGCGGCGATGCGAACGGGATCCGGAGCAGTCTCTCGACACGGATTCACCACATAAGGAGGAGAAGAGACATGAAAATTCGTTCCACGCTGCTGGCAACCGCAGGCCTTGCAGCCATGCTTGCCGGAACCGCCTATGCGCAGGATGCCGCGACTGTTGCATTCCTGATGCCGGACCAGGCATCGACCCGTTACGAAGAGCACGATTATCCGGGCTTCAAGGCCGAGATGGAAAAGCTCTGCCCGACATGCACCGTGATCTACCAGAATGCCAATGCCGACGTTGCGCTTCAGCAGCAGCAGTTCAACTCGGTGATCGCACAAGGCGCGAAGGTTATCGTTCTCGACCCGGTTGACTCCGCTGCGGCAGCCGCCCTCGTCGAGATTGCCCAGTCGCAGGACGTCAAGGTCATCGCCTATGACAGGCCGATTCCGGACAAGGCTGCCGACTTTTACGTTTCCTTCGACAATGAAGGTATCGGTCATGCGATCGCCAAGTCGCTCGTCGATCACATGAAGGCAAGCGGTGTCGCGGAAGGATCCGGCGTCCTGCAGATCAATGGCTCTCCGACCGACGCCGCGGCCGGCCTCATCCGCGACGGCATCCATCGCGGCCTGAAGGACTCGGGCTACAAGACACTCGCCGAATTCGACACGCCGGAATGGGCGCCACCGAAGGCGCAGGAATGGGCCGCCGGCCAGATCACCCGCTTCGGCGCCGATATCAAGGGCGTGGTTGCCGCCAATGACGGCACCGGCGGCGGCGCGATCGCAGCCTTCAAGGCGGCAGGCGTCAATCCGGTTCCGCCGGTCACCGGCAATGACGCGACGATCGCCGCCCTGCAGCTGGTGATTTCGGGTGACCAGTACAACACGATTTCCAAGCCTTCGGAAATTGTCGCCGCAGCGGCTGCCAACATCGCCGTCAAGCTCCTCAAGGGCGAGACGCCGGAAGCCAAGACGACGTTGTACGAGACGCCGTCCGAACTGTTCGTGCCGGCTGTCGTGACGGCGGAGAACATCAAGGCGGAGATCTTCGACAAGGGCATCCAGAAGCCGGAAGAAATCTGCACCGGCGAATATGCCGAAGGTTGCAAGAAGCTCGGCATCACCCAGTAATCAACCTCCCAAGGAACTCGGTCGGGGCTTGCCCCGGCCGGGCGAACCCCATTCCAAAGAAGAGCGTCTCGTCATGGTGCCAATCGACAAAGGTCTGCCCGCAAAGGGAACGACCATCCTGAAGCTGAGCAATGTATCGAAGAATTTCGGCGCGGTGTCCGCGCTCACCGATATCGACCTGGAGATCAAGGCCGGTGAGGTGGTGGCCCTTGTCGGCGACAATGGCGCGGGCAAGTCGACGCTGATCAAGGTGCTGGCCGGCGTGCACCAGCCGAGTTCGGGCCGGATCGAATTCTGCGGCAGGGAAGTGTCGCTCGACAGTCCGAGCAAGGCGCTCGAACTGGGCATCGCGACGGTGTTCCAGGATCTCGCATTGTGCGAAAATCTCGATGTCGTTGCCAATCTGTTTCTCGGTCACGAGCTGTCGCCGTGGAACCTCGACGAAGTCGGCATGGAAGTCCGTGCCTGGACGCTGCTGCGCGAACTGGCCGCCCGCATTCCCTCCGTCCGCGAGCCGATCGCCTCGCTCTCCGGCGGACAGCGGCAGACGGTGGCGATCGCCCGGTCGCTGCTACTCGACCCGAAGATCATCATGCTCGACGAACCGACGGCCGCGCTCGGCGTCGCCCAGACGGCCGAAGTGCTCAACCTGATCGAGCGCGTGCGCGAGCGCGGCCTCGGCGTCATCATCATCAGCCACAACATGGAGGACGTGCGCGCTGTTGCCGACCGCATCGTCGTCCTGCGTCTCGGACGCAACAACGGCGTCTTCAGCCCTGACGCCTCGAACCACGAACTCGTGGCCTCCATTACGGGCGCCACCGAAAACTCCGTCTCGCGCCGCATCGGCCGCAAGGCGGGCGAACAGATCGAGACCGGCGGGAGCCTCGCATGACCCAGCAGATATCCAAGCAGAACAATCCGGCTCCGGCAGCCCTCGATCGCAGCGACGAGCGCGTCAGCCATTCAGAAGGTTTGAGCGGCGCAATCCGTGCCTTTATCACCCGCGTGCGGTCGGGTGATCTCGGCATGTTGCCGGTTGCCATCGGCCTCATCGTCATCTCTACCGTGTTCAGCATCCTGAACCCGATCTTCCTCGCGCCGAACAACCTGGTGAACCTGCTGTTCGATTGCGCGACCGTGGGCATCATCTCGCTCGGCATCGTTTGCGTTCTCATCCTCGGCGAGATCGATCTTTCCGTCGGCTCGATGAGCGGGCTGGCGTCCGCAATCATCGGCGTGCTCTGGGTCAATTCCGGCGTTTCGCTGCCGCTGGCCATCGCGGCTGCCCTGGTAACCGGGGCTGCGGTCGGCGCGCTTTACGCGGTGCTCTACAACCGTCTCGGCATGCCGAGCTTCGTCGCGACCCTGGCGGGACTGCTCGCCCTTCTCGGGATGCAGCTCTATATCCTCGGGCCTACCGGCAGCATCAACCTGCCCTATGCTTCGCCGCTCGTCCGTTTCGGCCAGATCCTCGTCATGCCGGACTGGTTGTCGCATATCCTCGCCCTGGTGCCAGGCGGCGTCATGATCGTCGCCGGACTGATGGCCAGGCAGCGCCGCATGTCGGTCAACCTGTCGACGCAGCCGCTGAGCAGCCTGCTGGTCAAGGCCGGCGCCCTGACCCTCGCGCTTCAATCCGTCGTCTTCTATCTCAACACCGGGCGCGGCGTGCCGTGGATGTTCGGCCTCTTCGTCTTCCTGGTCATCGTCTTGAACTATGCCCTGACGAAAACGCAGTGGGGCCGCTCGATGTTTGCCGTCGGCGGCAACCGGGAAGCCGCCCGCCGCTCCGGCATCAATGTCCGCCGTATCTATATGAGCGCCTTCATGCTTTGCTCTACCTTGGCAGCCCTTGGCGGCACCCTGTCGGCATCGCGGCTGGCCTCGTCGAGCCAGCAGGCCGGCACCGGTGACGTCAACCTGAATGCCATCGCCGCAGCCGTCATCGGCGGAACCAGCCTGTTCGGCGGCCGGGGCAGCGCCTATTCCGCCCTGCTCGGCATTATTGTGATCCAGGCGATTTCCAATGGCCTGACACTTCTCAACCTGAGCTCTTCGCTGCGATACATGATCACCGGCGCCGTGCTCGCCATCGCCGTTATCGTCGACTCGCTGGCAAGACGCTCGCGTGTCAGCCACGGCCGCGCCTGATAAACAAGACTGGAGAATATCATGACGGATCTCATGAAAGGCAAAGTCGCCGCGATCACCGGTGCCGCCTCAGGCATCGGGCTCGAATGCGCCCGCACCCTGCTTGCGGAAGGCGCCACCGTGGTCCTGATCGACCGCGCCGCAGACAAGCTCGAGGGCCTTTGCAAGGACCTCGGCAACCGTGCCAAGCCGTTGGTCGTTGACTTGCTGGACGGCCCGGATGTGTCCGGCATGCTGCCGCGCATCCTTGAACTCGCCGGTCGGCTCGACATTTTCCACGCCAATGCCGGCGCCTATATCGGCGGTCCGGTAGCTGAAGGCGATCCGGATGCCTGGGACCGGATGCTCAACCTCAACATCAATGCCGCATTTCGCTCGGTGCACGCGGTTCTGCCGCACATGATCGCGCAGAAATCCGGCGACATCCTGTTCACCAGTTCGATCGCCGGTGTCGTGCCGGTCGTCTGGGAGCCGATCTACACGGCCTCGAAATTCGCCGTACAGGCCTTCGTGCATTCCACCCGTCGGCAGGTCGCCCAGCACGGGGTTCGTGTTGGCGCCGTCCTACCCGGGCCCGTCGTTACCGCGCTGCTCGACGACTGGCCGAAGGAGAAGATGGACGAGGCGCTGGCCAACGGCAGCCTGATGCAGCCAAAGGAAGTGGCTGAGGCCGTGCTCTTCATGTTGTCGCGGCCGCGCAATGTCACCATCCGCGATCTCGTCATCCTGCCGAACAGCGTCGATCTCTGACGAATTGTCGTTGTGAATAAACATTGTGAATTTCCGCCCGCATATCCCCGACAGCAGAGCATGAGACCATGACACCATCACAGAACTCGCCAGTCGATGCCGCGCCGCGTTACGTCATCGGTGTCGATGTCGGAACCGGCAGCACTCGGGCTGGTCTCTTCGATCTGAAGGGAACCATGCTCTCCGCGGCCAAGCGCGATATCCGGCTCTATCGGGAAGCCGGTGCCGTGGTTGAGCAGTCGAGCACGGAGATCTGGCAGGCCGTCTGCGCGAGTGTCCGGGAGGCCGTAGCCTTGGCCGGGGTCGAGCCGTCTTCGGTGATCGGCATCGGCTTCGACGCGACCTGCTCGCTGGTGGTCCTGGGAGACGGTGGCGTGCCTCTTGCGGTCGGCCCCTCGGAGGATCCCGCCCGCGACATCATCGTCTGGATGGATCACCGGGCCGTCGCCCAGGCCGAGCGCATCAATGCCCTGGGGCACGACGTTCTTCGCTATGTCGGCGGGCGGATCTCGCCGGAGATGGAAACGCCCAAACTTCTGTGGCTGAAGGAGAACCGGCCTGAGACATTCGCGGGCGCCTGGCAATTCTTCGATCTGGCCGACTTTCTCACCTGGAAATCGACCGGAGACCTGTCGCGTTCGACCTGCACGGTGACCTGCAAATGGACCTATCTGGCGCATGAACAGCGATGGGATCCGAGTTATTTCGAACAGATCGGACTGAAGGATCTCGCCGACGAGGGCTTTGCCCGTATTGGTACATCGATCGTGGAACCGGGTACGCGGCTGGGCCAGGGCCTGACTGCGGAGGCAGCAACGGCGATGGGCTTGAACGCCGGCACGGCGGTGGCCGCAGGTATGATCGATGCCCATGCTGGAGGCATCGGCACCGTCGGCATCGGCGGCAGGCCCGAGGAGAACCTCGCCTATGTCTTCGGCACCTCGTCCTGCACCATGACATCCACGGCCGATCCGGTCTTCGTGCCGGGCGTCTGGGGACCTTACTACTCGGCCATGGTGCCCGGCATGTGGCTCAATGAAGGGGGGCAGAGTGCGGCGGGTGCGGCCATCGATCAGCTGTTGTCGTTCCATCCGGCAGCCGGCGAGGCTCGAGCCGCCGCAGACAAACTGGGCGTACCGCTTCCGGTGTTGATCGCCGAGGAAGCCCGCACCAAGGTGGATCAGATCTCGGATGCAATATGGATGGCCGACGGATTGCATGTGGTGCCGGAATTCCTCGGCAACCGCGCTCCGTTCGCCGATCCGCATGCCCGCGCCCTTATCGCCGGATTGGGAATGGACCGGGATCGTGACAGTCTCGTTGCCCTCTATATCGCCGGCATTGCAGGCATCGGCTACGGCTTGCGCCAGATCATCGAGGCGCAGGCAAAAGAAGGCGCCGCCATCAAGCGGGTGGTGATCAGTGGTGGCGCGGGGACAAGCCCACTCGTGCGCCAACTTCTTGCCGACGCCTGCGGAAGACCGGTGCTGGCGCCCACTGCTGCCGAGCCTGTATTGCTGGGTTCCGCCATACTTGGAGCCGTCGCAGCTTTGGCATATCCGGATGTCCGCACCGCGATGGAAGCGCTCTGCGCCATCTCCTCTGCCCACGAACCCGCTCAGGGCGAAATACAAGCCGTGCATTCCCGCAGGTTTAAGGCCTTTGAAACACTGCAGGACTGTGGCCGAAAACTGAGGGCCTAGTTTCACGAGGAGGGGAGGGAATTTTTTGCATTCAGACTGCTGGCAAAACCGCCACTTCCTTCAGCGGGCTTTTTTATGCGGATCGGCGCGCGCGTCGGGGTGACGCGAATGCGGCCGCTGCAAAGGACCGTTTGCCAGTCTGCGCATTGTTGATGGCCTTGCCCCGATGCACTGGTGCACATTGGCCCAGAGTTAGCGGGAGATCTCTTGCTCCACTTTGCCATTTGAAGTGCAGGAGGCTGGGAGCGTGCTACCTTGTAGTGCCATCGACAACCAACCAAGCATTCGGCGTCATTGACCGCTGATCAGATGCTCAAGACATAGTCGGCGATGAGCTTCAGCGACAGAAGCAGCAGGGATATCTCGACAATGCGAAAGAACAGCGTCTCGGGAAGGATCTGCGTCAGTCTTTTCCCGACAACAGTGCCGACGATCGCTGCAGGCAAAAGCCAAAGAACCAGACTGCCGTCAAAGTTGGAAAACTGCTGCAGTTCCCAGTAGGGAATGACCTTGGCGGCATTGATGATGGCAAAGAGGATCGTCGAGGTACCGGCAAATTTCATCTTTTCCAGACGCTGCGGCAGGACATACATCTGGTAGGGCGGGCCGCCCGAGTGTGAAACGAAACTGGTCAACCCGGTCAATGTGCCCCAGAAGATGCCTGCCGGAATATTGGCATCTTTCGCCACTGTCCTGTAGCGCGCGCCGAACCATGCATTGAGGCAGAACATGACGCCAACGAGGCCGACGATCATGCCGATGAACATGCTCGACAGATAGGCGCTGAAGGTCCAGCCGATCGCCACGCCCAACAGGGATGCCGGCACCAGTATGGCAAGGTTTCGCGCGGAAAAGCTGCGGCGATAGAGATAAAGCCCGACCATGTCGCTCGCGATATAGATCGGTAGCAGCAGCGCGGCCGCCGTTACCGGCGATATGACAAGTGCGAGCAGCGGAACGGCGAGGGTCCCGACAGAGGGCAGGCCACCTTTGGAAAGACCGACAAAAAATGCACATACGAGGGCTATTGCGACGATCAGCGTGGTATGTTCGATCATGCGGCCTGCCCAGGTCTATGCGAGTCAATAAAAATGAAGCCGGCGTACCTGAAACCACCGGCCCGTTCCGCATCCAGCTTCGGATGCGGCGGCGTTGATACAGGTCGAAGGCAACCGACATTGCGGTTCTCGTCGAAATCTCAGCCGAAGTAAATCGCTGCCTTGAAGCCGTCGCCCGAAATGATGCCGGCGATGGCAGTCGGTGTCGGCTGCCATCGCCAGAGGCGGGTAAGATGGAGCTGTGTGAACGAGTACAGCGCTAGCAGGAGGCCGCGGATTTACCCTATATAGTGGGGTGAATCTGTTTCGGGTCGCTTCATGCCATTTCGCTTTGTACATACCGCCGACATCCATCTCGACTCGCCGCTGCGTTCGCTGGCGCTGCGCAACAGCGAGTTGGCGGATCTCATCGGGGGCGCCACGCGTCAAGCGCTGGTCTCCGTTGTCGATCTTTGCCTTGAAGAACAGGTCGATGCCCTGGTGATCGCCGGTGATCTCTACGATGGCGATCAGACTTCGATGAAGACGGCGCGGTTTCTCGCCAGCCAGTTGGAGCGTCTGCACCAGGCTGGCATCGCCGTCTATGTCATTCGCGGCAACCATGATGCACTTTCCAGAATCACCCAGGAACTGGTGCTGCCGCCGACCGTCAGGATATTTGGTGCGCGCGCCGAGGTGATGGAGGCATCCGGCGGGGAGCTTTCCGTTGCAATCCACGGGATGAGTTTTTCCAAGCCTCAGGCGCCGGACGGGCTTTTGCCACGGTACAAGTCACCGGTTCCGGGCGCCGTGAACATCGGCATCATGCATACCAGCCTCGCCGGCGCACCTGGGCACGATGTCTATGCGCCCTGCAAGGTCGCCGACCTGCATGCCGCCGGCTTCGACTACTGGGCGCTTGGCCATATCCATCAACGTAGCCATCATCAGGGCGCGCGCACGGTTATCATGCCGGGCATGCCGCAGGGCCGCGATATCAACGAAACGGGCGCAAAGACCGTCTCACTTGTCACCATCGCCGACGACCGTTCGATTTCAGTCGATGAGCGCCTGACCAGCGTCGCGCAGTTCGAGCGGGTGAGCGTTCACCTCGGTGGTGTGGACGAATGGCGCGATGCGGCAGCGGCAATTGAAACGGCACTTCTTTCTCAACGCGAGCACACCGCTTCGCCGCACCTGGTCGCACGATTGCGGCTGACGGGGGAAACAACGCTCGCCTGGAAGATCCGACGCGATATCGACCTGATGCAGGCGGAGGCGGAACAGCGCGGCGAGCGGGTCGGCAACACATGGATCGAAAAACTGGAAGTGGAAGTACAGCCGCCGGCAGGGGTACGCGGCTCAATCGCCGATCCGGTCAGCGAACTCAGGCAGTTGATGCGCGACGATATTCTTGGTCGCTCCGATTTTCGCGACGAGATAAGCGACATGGCCCGCGATCTTTTGGCTGACCTGCCGCCGGAAAGCCGGCACTTTTCCGGCGACGACCAGGCCAGCTTTGATCGCTTTATCGACGCCCTGCTTGTCAGGGGCGCCGAAGACATTTCCGCACGCATGAACGCTGCCGAGCGGGGCGACAACTGATGCGCCTCAACCGTCTTGATCTCACGCGCTACGGTAAATTCACCGACTGCGTGATCGATTTCGGCAAGGCTGCAGCCGGACGACCGGATTTTCACATTGTCTACGGCCTGAACGAGGCGGGCAAGTCCACGACGCTGACCGCATTTCTCGATCTGCTGTTCGGCATGCATCCGCAAACACCTTATAACTTCCTGCATCCGTATGGTGCGATGCGCATCGGTGCCGAACTGGATATCGATGGGGTAACCCACGAACTGGTGCGCTTGAAACAGCGCACCGGCAGTCTCGTCGATTTGCGCGGCGCGCCAATCAATGAGGTGCTTGTATCGAGTGCGCTGGGCGGCATCAGCCGGGACGCCTATCGGACGATGTTTTCGCTCGATGATCAATCGCTGAAGGATGGCGGCAACGCCATCATGCAGAGCAAGGGCGAACTGGGCGAGCTGTTGTTTTCTGCCAGTTCCGGGCTTGCTGGCCTGAGCAAGGTTCTGTCTTCCGCCACGGATGAGGCCATCGCATTCCACAAGAAGCGATCGTCCAGCACCAAGTTGGCCGAGCTGAAACGGTCACTGGAGGCGTTGAAGTCCGAGCGCAATGCAACCGATACCTTTGCCGCAGCCCATGCGGTGCTGACGGCGAGTTACCAGCAGGCAAAGGCGGCTTATGACGGTGCGGCGGGCGCGCTTGCGGAAGCAAGGATCAGGCACACAGAGCTGACGCGTATCCTGACCGCGCTACCGCTTGCCTCGGAGCTGGCAAGACTTCTCGCAGACCCGGTAGTGCAGGCGGATCTGCCACGCCCGCCTGCCGAATGGTTCGCATTGCTGCCGCAGCTTTCTCGGGACGAAACCCGTCTGCAGGCTCTGTTGCAGGAAAAAGACCGTGGCATTGATCAGATCGAGGCCGAGATCGCCGGCATCGTCGTCGATGAGAAGGGCCTTTCGATCGCAGCGCACACCGAATTGCTGGCCGACGGAAGCGGGCGGTTTCGCGCCGCAGAGGTGGATCTGCCCAAACGTCGGCTGGCCCTGGCAGAGCAGGAAGGCATGCTTGCGCGGCTGCTCGCCGATCTCGAGCGGCCGAATGACGATGATCCGCACGCCCTGTTACTGCCCGCCAGCAGCGCGGCGATCATTGGTGACCTGATTGAAAGGCGCTCCGGAGTCGATGCGGAGCTGGCGGCGGCGGAACGCGAACTGGAGCGTACCCGCGATGTACTCGACAGCTTGCGCGCAGAGACGGTCGGTACAGCGGACAACGCTGGTGCCATGGACGGTGACGCAGTTGCCAGACTTGAGAGTGTACTGGCCCGGCTGACCGGCTCGAACCTTGTCTCCCGGCTTCCTGTCGAAGAGCGCGCGCGGTTGCAGCAACAGCGCAACCTCGACGGCCGGCTGGCGCTGCTCGCGCCTTGGTCCGGCGACCTGGACGCCCTGGCTGCGACAGGTTCTGTGGACCTGCGGCAGATCGAGATCTGGCGATCCCAGGCGACGGCGATCGACCGCTGTATTGCGGAGCACCGCAATCGCCACCGCGATCTCGTAACAGATCAGGTAGCGATACAGGCGGGCCTCGCATCGCTGATGGCCGCCGGTACGATCGACGACAGTGAGGCAAACGCCCTGCGCGCGGCACGCGACAATGCCTGGCAGCTGCATGTCGGCGTGCTCGACAAGGAGACCGCGCAGTCATTTGAGGCGCTTTTGCGCCAGGATGACATTGTGTCAGCTAGCCGGCTGGCGCATGCCCACGACCTGGCCGCTCTTCGTCAGTTGCAACAGCGATCGGCGGAGAACACTGCTGCCATTGAGAGACAGGCGCAATTGCTCGATGAGGCGCAGGCGGACTATGGCGCGCTCGCTAAGACGATCGCCGGTTTTCTGCCGGATGTGTTTATCACGCAAGACGATGCGCTGGAGCGGCTGGCGACGCTGGAGAGCTGGATGGCGCGCCGGTTTGACGCCTTGGCTGCGCGCGACGATCTGCAGCGGGCCGACGCGGCGATTGCCGATATCCGTACGGAACTCGATCGCTATCAGGCCGAGCTCCTGACCGGATTGGCCAAGGCTCTGACGAAACAGACTGCTGAAACAAGTCTCCGTGGCGCATCACTGGATGTGGTGGTGCAGGCGACCCACGACGTTCTGGCGCGACACAGGGCCGAAGCCGAAGCGAGGGCGCGTCATGAGAAATCAATGGCGGACCTGTCGCGCGATCTGACGCAACGCGAGCGTGACTGGAGGCAAGCGCAGGCGGCCTCAGAGGCCTGGCAGGCTGGCTGGCGTGACGCACTTGCCAATACATGGCTGTCCGACAAGGCCGGTTCTGTCGCGGCTGTCCGGGGCATTCTGCAGGTATTGGCGAAACTGCCTGGAATCTTGAAAGAACGTCTCGACATGGCGCAGCGGGTCGGCGCCATGGAACGAGATCAAGCGCAGTTCCGTATCGAGGTCGCCGCCTTGCTCAGCCAGGTCGATGATGGCGGCTCCGCAGATGATCCGGTGTCCGCTGCCGGCCGATTGCTCGATCGTCATCGAGCCGCGCTGCGAAACAGGCAGATCATCGACGACAAGCAGATCGAGCTTTCAAATCTGAGGGCACAACGGGCGGAGCTTGCCACGGACCTTGCCGTGCACACGGCGCGCAAGACCGAACTTACCGCCTATTTCGGTACCGATACACTCGCCGCTGTTTCTGGTTTTCTGGATCAGGCCAAGGAACGCGAAAGGATGGAAGACCGTATAAGCGGGCTAAGGGAGCAGATAGCCCAGAGCCTCAGAGCATCCAGCTTTGCGGAGGCTGAAATGCGCCTGTCGGACACCGACATCCACGGCGTGGAGCATGAAGCCGCCGAGCTTGCAGCCCGCATCGAGGATCTGACGGACCGGGCACGTGATCTCTATGCCGAGACGAGCCGCGCCCGGGACAAGCTCGACGCGGTCGGTGGTGATGACACTGTGGCGAGAATAGAGGCGAAACGCCGGACGATCCTGCTCGAAATCGAGGACAGCGCTGCCCGCTATCTGGCTCTGAAGGCCGGGATTCTCGCGGCCGAACGGGCATTGCATACCTATCGGGAAAAACATCGCAGCTCGATGATGAACCGGGCGTCCGAGGCCTTCCGCCTGATTACAGGTGGAAACTATTCGGGCCTCGCCACGCAGTTCGACAAGGACAGGGAGATCCTGATCGGCGTTGCACAGGACGGCGGATCGAAACTGGCCGAGACGATGTCCACCGGCACGCAGTTCCAGCTCTATCTGGCGCTGCGCCTGGCAGGTTACGAGGAGTTTGCTGCCGTTCGGCCTGCCGTGCCCTTTGTTGCCGACGACATCATGGAAAGTTTCGACAACCCCCGCTCGACCGAGGTCTTTCGACTTCTCGGCGAGATGTCGAAAATCGGCCAGGTGATCTATCTGACTCACCACTGGCATCTCTGCGAACTTGCAAAGACGGTCGTCCCGGAGGTGCAAATCCATCGATTGCCGTGATGGGCCGTGTGCTTCGCCGTCGCCCAAGCTGCCGGCTCGGGCATCTGTCTTCATCGCACGGTACTGGCACGACGCTGCTAGCGTTCCGTATGGCAATGTGGCAAGCCGACGCAGCGAGGGTGGATTGAACACCCTTTGCTGCGTGGGCTTTTCTGTCCTCAGTGATTGTGACGCGGGAGTTTTTCAGCCAGCTTGCGGAACTCGGGTGCGCCTTCGATGACGGCACCATCGGAGAGCTGCGTCACGGTGCGCCGGTAGAGCATCTGCCAGGGCGTTGCATCGGCGGGAACGGCGGGAATGCCATTTGCCTTGCGCCGATCGATCTCTTCCTGCTCGACGAGCATATCGCAGCGTCCCTGGTTGAAATCGATGCGGATGATGTCACCGCTGCGGATATAGGCAAGACCACCGCCTGCGGCACTTTCGGGCGAGGCGTTGAGGATCGACGGGCTGTCGGCCGTGCCGGACTGGCGTCCGTCGCCGATGGTCGGCAGGCTGAGAATGCCTTGTCTGATCAAGTGATCCGGCGGCTGCATGTTGACCACTTCGGCAGATCCCGGCCAGCCGAGCGGCCCGGCGCCACGGATCACCAGGATCGTCCGTTCGTCGATGTTCAAGTCCGGATCATTGATGCGCTTGTGGTAATCCTCGGAGCCGTCAAACACCACGGCCTTGCCGTCGAAGACGCCTTCTTTGCCCGGCTCGCTAAGGTAGCGTTCGCGGAAGCCGGCCGAGATGACACTCATCTTCATGATGGCGAAATCAAAAAGATTGCCTTTCAGGACAAGGAACCCCGCGCGCTCTTTCAGGGGGGCGTCGAAAGGCAGGATGACGTCGCGGTCGGTGGATTGCCGGCCATCCAGATTTTCCGCCATGGTCTTGCCGGTCACCGTCGGACAGTCGCCCTCCAGTTTACCCGCCTGCAGCAGTTCCCACATGATGGCGGGAACGCCGCCTGCGCGGTGGAAGCGTTCGCCGAGATAGGCACCGGCCGGCTGCACATTCGCGAGCAGCGGAATGTCGAAGCCGTGTGTCTGCCAATCATCCGGATAGAGATCCACGCCTGCGTGTTTCGCCATGGCGGCCAGATGCGGTTGCGCATTGGTGGAGCCGCCGATCGCCGAATTGACCCGGATCGCGTTGAGGAACGCCTCGCGTGTTAGAATATCCGATGGCTTGATATTCTGTTGCACCAGTTCCACGGCGCGGCGTCCGGTCCGATAGGCCATCTGGCCGCGCTCGCGATAGGCTGCCGGGATCGCGGCACAGCCGGTCAGCGACATGCCGAGCGCTTCCGCCATGGCATTCATCGTCGAGGCTGTGCCCATGGTGTTGCAGTGGCCGATGGAAGGCGCCGAATCGAGCGCCGACTGGAGGAACTCCTCGCGGGTGATTTCGCCGGCCGCATATTTGCGCCGCGACCGCCAGATCACCGTGCCGGATCCGACCAGATCGCCGTCATGCCAGCCGTCGAGCATAGGACCGCCGGAAAAGACGATCGCCGGAATATCGACGGTTGAGGCGGCCATCAGCGCCGAGGGCGTGGTCTTGTCGCAGCCGGTGGTGAGCACTACGCCATCGAGCGGATATCCGTAGAGGATCTCGACCAGGCCGAGATAGGCAAGGTTGCGGTCGAGCGCGGCAGTTGGTCGTTTGCAGTTCTCGAACAGCGGATGGGTCGGGAACTCGATCGGAATGCCGCCGGCGTCGCGAATGCCGTCGCGGATGCGCTTGGCAAGCTCGATATGGTGGCGGTTGCAGGGATTGATGTCGCTACCCGACTGGGCAATGCCGATGATCGGCTTGCCGGAGCGCAGTTCTTCCGGCGTCGTGCCGTAGTTCATGAAGCGCTCGAGATAGAGCGCGGTCATGTCGAGATGATCGGGATTGTCGAACCAGTCCTGCGAGCGCAGGCGGCGTGACGTCTTGTTGTCCTCAGCCATTGTGTTCCTCCCCGCCCTTGGCGGCATTCATCGCTTCCAGATGCAGCAACAGGCCGCTGTGATCCGTATCGCCGCCGCCACCCGTGACGAAATCGGCGAATTCGCGGCGCACCTGTTCGGTCAACGGCAAATCCAGTGAGAACCGATCAGCCATGGCCTTTACCGCTTCAAGGTCCTTCAGCTGCAGCTTTGACGGCCCGCCCGGGGTGAAATTGCGGCTGACCATGCGCGCACCATGCAGCTCCAGAATTCGGCTTTCGGCAAATCCGCCGCGAATGGCCTCGCGGAACTTTTCGCGGCTTGCCCCGCCGGCTTCGACCAGAACCATCGCCTCGGCAACCGCGCCGATGGTGATCGCGACGATCTGCTGGTTGGCGAGCTTACAGATCTGACCCGCGCCGGAGGGTCCGACATGGGTTACCCGGCCGAGCGCGGCAAACACGTCCGCAAGCCCCTCGATCACACCGGCGTCACCGCCGGCCATGATGGCGAGCGTTCCCGCCTCTGCGCCGACTACGCCGCCCGAGACGGGCGCATCGACATGCGCGATGCCGAGCGCCTTCAGGCGCGCTGCGTGATCCTTGGCAATCGGCGGCGAGATGGAACTGCTGTCGACGACTACGGCGCCTTCAGCAAGGACATTGGCGACGCCACTGTCAAACAATACCTGATCGACGGCTTTTCCGTCGCTCAGCATGGTGAAAACGATGTCGCAACCCTCGGCGGCCGCAGCAGCCGTTGCGGAAGGAACAGCGCCGTCAGAGGCGAGGGCATCTGTCTTGGAGCGATCACGATTCCAGACCGTGACCTGATGACCGGCGGCCAGCAGCCGTCGCACCATCGGCGCGCCCATCAGCCCGGTTCCGAGAAAGGCAATCCGGCGCGGATAGCTTTTGCCCCGATCAGTTTCGCTCACAGTTTTCCTCCCAGTTCATCCTCGATATGCACGCGGATGATCTCATCAAAGGAGGTTTCGGCGGTAAAGCCAAGCGCTTTCGCGCGCGTTGCCTCAAAGCCGGGCGCCCAGCCGGCGACCATCTTGATGATCATCTCATCCGGCTCGCGGCGGATCAGCGCGACGGCCTTGTCACCGGCGACGCGGCGCAGCGCCTCGATCTGTTCCCCAACCGTGGCGCTAAGCCCAGGCATGGAAAGAGCCCGACGCGGGCCGACCTTTTCCAGATCGATGGTCGCCCCATGGATGAGGAAGCCAACGGCGGAACGTGGAGACGTGTGCCAATGGCGAACATCGTCGGACACCGGCAGAATGGCCTGCTTGCCGACCAGCGGCTCGCGGAGAATATTGGAGAAGAAGCCGGAAGCTGCCTTGTTCGGCATACCGGGCCGAATGCAGATCGTCGGCAGGCGAATCGCGATGCCGTCGAAGAAGCCGCGGCGGCTGTAGTCGGACAGCAGCAGTTCACAGATCGCCTTCTGGGTTCCGTAGCTGGTCAGCGGGGTGGTGTGGTAGTCGTCGGGGATCGGATAGGGCAGGGGCGCGCCGACGACAGCGATCGATGATGTGAACACGACGCGCGGCTTGTAGCCGTCCGTGCCATTGGCGAGGCGAATGGCGTCGAACAGGTAGCGCGTACCATCCAGATTGATCCGGTAGCCCTTCTCAAAGTCGAGTTCGGCTTCGCCGGAGACGATCGCTGCCAGATGGAAAATGGCATCGGGTCGGGCAGCCACGAGCGATTCGGCTTCACCAGGAGCGGAAAGGTCTGCCTCCTTGGCATGAACCTTTCCAATAAAGCCCGCCGGGGCCTCAGGTGTGACGACATCCACCAGGGTCATTTCGGTGATCGGCTTGCCGCCGAGTTGGCCGTCCGCAGTCAGTCTGGCGGCAAGTTTGCGACCAACCATACCGGCTGCGCCGATGATCAGGATATGCATCAGGTCTCTCCTCCCTGGTTTTTACTCTGAGATTTCACCGAGTCGGCCCGGCGAAAGACAGACAAAATTTTGATTGTAAGGTTGTCTGATAACCTTATATGCTTCGCTTGAAAACAGAATAGTTTGATTGCCCATGAAATACACGCCCGGCCTGGAAGGACTGAGGACCGGTGGTTTCTGCGTGGCAGTCGGAGCGAAGGGCAGGACAATGAAGGCCGAAGTCATGAGCACATCCGCACAATTGCAGGCATCCCTGCGTGCAGCACTGTCCAGCGACGTGGTGCTGACGCAGCCGGACGAGATGATGCGCTTCTGCCGGGACTGGCACGGCGATGTCGCCAGTGGCGCCATCGCCGTGTTGCGCCCGCGTTCGACCGCCGAGGTTGCCGCTGCCGTTCTGATCTGCCGGGAGCTCAAGCTTTCTATAGTTCCTCAAGGGGGCAATACCGGACTGGTGCTTGGTGGCGTGCCCGACCAGCCGGCAACCCAGGTGGTTCTGAGCCTCGAGCGGATGACCGCGATCCGCAATATCGACGCAGAGGATTTTTCAGCTGTCGTCGAGGCAGGCTGCATCCTTTCCGAGGTGAAGGACGCTGTCGCCGAGAAGGATATGTATTTTCCACTGGCCCTAGGGGCGCAGGGATCCTGCCGGATCGGGGGAAATGTCTCGACCAATGCCGGCGGCATCAATGTGCTACGCTACGGCATGACCCGCGAATTGGTCCTCGGCCTTGAGGTGGTTCTGCCAGACGGCAGCATTTTCAATGGCCTGTCGACCCTGCGCAAGGACAATCGCGGCGTTGACCTGAAGCAGATCTTCATCGGTGCCGAGGGCACCCTCGGCATCATCACGGCCGTCTCGATCAAGCTGATGCCTTTCCCGGACCAGGTGGCAACGGCCCTGCTCGGTCTCAATTCGCTCGACGATGCCATCACGCTCTATCGGCGTGCCCGCCGCGATTGCTGCGACCTGATGTCGGCCTTTGAGTTCATGCCGCCGCTGGCCTTCGTCTTGGCGAGGGAAGCGATCCCGGATCTGGCCATGCCGATTGCCGGTGACTATCCGGCCTATGTGCTGATGGAGATTTCCGGATCGGGTCTCGTCGATATCGCCGACCTGATGGAGCGTTTTCTCGGTGGCGTCATGGAAGACGGTCTCGTCGTTGACGGCGTTATCGCGGCATCACAGGCGCAGGCGCGCAATCTCTGGCTGTTCCGCGAGGGCATGAACGAGGGGCAGGCCAAACGTGGACAGCATATGCGTACCGACATATCCGTGCCGCTTTCGCGCCTCGCGGATTTCGTCCGCGATGCGGAACAGGCGGTATCGGAGGCACTTCCCGATTGCACCAGCGTGTCCTATGGCCATGTCGGAGACGGCAATGTGCATTTGAATGTCCTGCCACCAGCCGGCAGTTCACCGGCCGAGATCGCAGCCAAGATCTACGAGGCGAAGACGGTGGTGAACCGGGTTCTGGACGACTATCATGGCAGCATCAGCGCCGAACACGGCATCGGCCGCCTGAAGCGCGCCGATTTCGAAGAGCGCCTGGATCCCTCGCACCGCGCCTTGCTGTCCGCCCTGAAACAGGCCATCGATCCGTCGATGGTGATGAACCCGGGCTGCCAATTGAATTTCGTCGGCATATCGTAGAATAGTCTGGCATCATCAGGGACGGACACCAACATGACGGCGGATTTCAGCCAGATCAGACGGATCGAACATCTCCCGGCGCGCATCGCCGGCCATATCGGCAAGGAAATTGCCGAAGGCCGGATCAAGCCTGGAGAAAAGCTGCCGACCGAGCATCTCCTGGCCAAGACATTCGGCGTCAGCCGCTCCGTTGTTCGCGAGGCAATCGCCCAGTTGCGCAATGAGGGCCTTGTCGATACGCGTCAGGGTGTAGGTGCCTTCGTCACTGAAGGCATGGGGCGTGGCTCCATCCGTATCGAGCAAACCGATCTGCATCATCGCGACAGCTTTCGCAGCCTGTTCCAGTTGCGCATCCCCCTGGAAATCGAGGCTGCGGGTCTTGCTGCCGTCCATCATGATGACGCCGATCTGAAGAAACTGGATGACTCGCTGGCACAGATGACCGGTGCCGACAAATGGACCGACCAGGGCATCGTTGCCGACCTGATTTTTCACCGGACGCTGGCGGCTGCTACCCACAACGAGTATTTTCCGTTGTTCATCGGTTTCATCGCCGAGCGCATCAGTCTTGCGATCAATGCAGCCCGCGCTGCCGCCGTTCTTGAAGAAATCGTCGAGACCACGATTGCCGAGCATGTGGCCATCCGCGATGCGGTGGTCACGCGCGATCCCGCGAAAGCGCGCGCGGCAATGCACGATCACCTGATGGGAGCCGCCGGTCGACTCGACCTGACGCTGGAAATTTTCTGAGCCCTGCGGACGGGCCAGCCGACCGATACGTGCAGCATACAGGTTTTTGGCATGCTTTGCGCCTTGGGGTCTGGACAGGCCGGGCAAGTCGCTTTAAAAACGCATGAGGAGCGTTGTCAGACATCCTGACAATAGGGCAAGTGGTGCTGGAGGGCGCGCTTGTGCTGGATAGCGTGGAGGACTGCATTTGAATTCCGAACGTGTATTGCGTGCCGAGACCGTCTTGCCCGATGACGCTTCCGATGCGCTTCTGGTCGGTCGCGTCTGGTCGAAGGCAAGTGCCGGTCCATGCCCGGTCATGGTCTCCGGCGGTCGCCTTCTGGATTTGACGACGATTGCCGCCACCATGTCGGCGCTCCTTGAAAAAGATAACCTTGCCGATCTCCTGCGCGATGCATCGCGGGCTAGCGGGATGACGGACCTTGGCAGTCTCGACGACTTCCTCTCCGGCGACAAAGGCACGATCCTGGCGCCGATCGACTTGCAGGCGATCAAGGCCGCCGGTGTAACCTTCGCCGACAGCATGCTGGAACGAGTGATCGAGGAGCAGGCCAAGGGCGATCCACTGCGCGCCCAGGATATCAGGGCAAAGTTGGCGCCTGTACTCGGCGACAGCCTGCGTGGTCTCGTCGCCGGTTCCGAGCAGGCGGCAAAGGTCAAGGCCTTGCTGCAGGACTTGGGGTTGTGGTCGCAATATCTGGAAGTGGGCATTGGCCCCGATGCCGAGATCTTCACCAAGTCCCAGCCGATGTCTTCGGTCGGCTGCGGCGCGCTCGTCGGTATCCATCCGATTTCGCAATGGAACAATCCCGAGCCTGAGGTCGTCCTCGCTCTGCGCTCCGACGGCAAGATCGTCGGCGCAAGTCTTGGCAATGATGTGAACCTGCGCGATGTGGAGGGCCGCTCGGCCCTGCTGCTCGGCAAGGCCAAAGACAACAATGCGTCCTGCTCGATCGGTCCTTTCATCCGGCTTTTTGATGATGCCTTCACGATGGACGATCTGCGCCGTGTCCGGGTAGCGCTTCGGGTTTCCGGTAACGACGGCTTCGAAATGACCGGCGAGAGCCCGATGGAAGCCATCAGCCGATCGCCGGAAAACCTTGCATCACAACTGATGAACCGCAATCATCAGTACCCGGATGGTGCGGTGCTTTTTCTCGGCACGATGTTCGCTCCGGTCAAGGACCGGCGCGGCGTGGGCCTTGGCTTCACCCATGAGGTCGGCGACAGGGTCGAGATCTCGACGAGCAAGCTCGGCCGCCTGGTGAACTGGGTCGATCGCAGCGATGCCTGCCCCGAATGGACTTTCGGCGTGAGCGCACTCATTCGCAACCTGGCCGGTCGTGGTCTTCTGGAAAAAGCGTGAGGGACATTATGCAAAGGGCAATAGACCTTTTCTACCGCTTCCTTGAACTTCTGCTGATCGTCTTGCTGTCTGCCATGGCGGTCATGGTCTTTGTCAACGTGGTTCTGCGCTACGGCATGAATTCCGGGTTGAATGTCTCGGACGAACTCTCGCGCTACTTCTTTGTCTGGCTGACATTCATCGGGGCCGTGGTCGCTTTTCGCGAACATGGGCATGTCGGGGTGGAGACACTGGTGATGACCCTTGGTCGCCGGGGCCGCATCGTCTGCATGATCCTGTCGAACATCATCATCATCGGCGTGTCGGCCATTTTTTTCTGGGGAACCTGGAACCAGGCGCCGATCAACGCCAGCATGGACGCACCGGTCACCAAGATTTCGATGATCTGGGTCTATGGCATTGGCTTCTTCACGGGGGCAGGCGTGGTGATCATTGCGGTTGAACGCCTGATCCGATTGCTGACGGGTCGCGTGACAGACGAAGAAATCGCTGCCTTTGCCGGCGAAAACCTGACTGCCGAACAGATGGCGGAGCGTAGCCAATGACTTTGCTTGTCTTTATCGCTTCACTCGTCGGAGCCATGGCCATCGGCGTTCCGGTTGCTTTCTCGCTGATGTTCTGTGGTGTCATGCTCATGTGGTTCATGGGCATGTTCAATTCGCAGATCATTGCGCAGAACATGATCGCCGGCGCCGATACCTTTACCCTCCTCGCGATTCCGTTCTTCATTCTTGCAGGCGAGTTGATGAACGCGGGTGGCCTGTCTCGCCGCATCATCGATTTTGCGATTGCCTGTGTCGGTCATATCCGTGGTGGTCTGGGTATCGTCGCCATCATGGCTGCCATCATCATGGCAAGCATTTCCGGATCGGCTGCCGCAGACACAGCGGCCCTTGCAGCCATTCTTATCCCGATGATGGCCAAGGCTGGATACAATGTGCCCCGATCGGCTGGCCTCATTGCGGCAGGCGGCATCATTGCGCCGGTCATCCCGCCGTCCATGGCTTTCATCGTCTTTGGCGTGTCGGCGAACGTGTCGATCACACAGCTTTTTATGGCCGGCATCGTGCCCGGTTTGCTGATGGGTATCGCGCTGATCGTGACGTGGTTGATTGTTGTCCGGAAGGACAATATCCAGCCGCTTCCCCGCACGCCGATGAAAGAACGGATGCGCGTGACCTCTCGTGCGCTTTGGGCGCTCGGCATGCCGGTGATCATCCTCGGCGGCATCAAGGCCGGCATCGTAACGCCGACGGAAGCAGCTGTCGTTGCCGCAGCCTATGCCTTGTTTGTCGGGGTATTCATCTACCGCGAACTGAGCCTGAGCGAGCTTCCGCGGGTTATCCTCCAGGCCGCAAAAACCACGGCCGTGGTCATGTTCCTGGTCTGCGCAGCTCTGGTTTCCGCTTGGCTGATCACTGCCGCCAATATTCCGGCCGAGATCACAGGCTACATCGAGCCTCTGATTGATCGTCCGATACTGCTGATGTTCGTGATCATGGTGCTCGTTCTTGTGGTCGGCACGGCGCTCGACCTGACGCCGACCATC
Source organism: Rhizobium sp. SL42 (assembly GCF_021729845.1). NCBI lineage: Bacteria > Pseudomonadati > Pseudomonadota > Alphaproteobacteria > Hyphomicrobiales > Rhizobiaceae > Rhizobium > Rhizobium sp. SL42. The sequence goes on along the minus strand of NZ_CP063398.1, from coordinate 101,758 downwards.
CTGATCCTGACGCCGGTCCTGATGCCGATTATCAAGCAGGCCGGCATTGATCCTGTCTACTTCGGCGTACTGTTCATCATGAACACCTGCATCGGTCTTCTGACACCGCCTGTCGGCGTTGTGCTCAACGTTGTCAGCGGCGTCGGCCGCGTGCCTCTTGGCAAAGTCACGATCGGCGTTCTGCCGTTCCTGGCCGCCCAGGTGTTCGTCCTTTTTGTCCTGGTCCTGTTCCCGGACATCGTCATCGTGCCTGCTCAATGGCTGCGTTAGCAGCCGGCGATACAAAAGTCTCACTTAACCATCCTGGGAGGATATAATGAGAAAACTGCTTCTAGCCACCACCGCGATTGCTTTCGGCCTGTCGGCCGCTGCTCCGGCATTTGCGGAGTTCAACGACCGCAACATCCGTATTTCGAACGGCATCAATGCCGACCATCCGGTCGGCAACGGCATCAAGGCGATGCAGGCCTGCCTGGACGAAAAGTCAGGCGGGAAGCTAAAGATCACAGCATTCTGGGGCGGCGCGCTCGGTGGCGACCTTCAGGCAACCCAGGCGCTGCGTTCGGGCGTCCAGGAAGGTGTGGTCACCTCGTCTTCGCCGCTCGTCGGCATCATTCCGGCTCTTGGCGTCTTCGATCTGCCCTTCCTGTTCGGCACGCCACAGGAAGCCTATACCGTGCTTGACGGCAAGTTCGGCGACATGATGAACGAGAAGCTGGAAGCCGCCGGCCTGGTCAATCTGGCCTATTGGGAAAACGGCTTCCGCAACCTGTCGAACTCCGTTCGCCCGGTCACCAAGTGGGAAGACTTCTCGGGGATGAAGGTTCGCGTCATGCAGAACAACATCTTCCTCGACACCTTCCAGAACCTGGGTGCCAACGCCACGCCAATGGCATTCGGCGAAGTCTTCTCGGCGCTGGAAACCAATGCGATCGATGCACAGGAAAATCCCTATGTGACGATCGACACGTCGAAGTTCTATGAAGTCCAGAAGTACATCACCGAGACCAATCACGCCTACACGCCGTTCCTGCTGCTGTTCTCGAAGGCAATCTTCGACACCTATACGCCGGAAGAGCAGGCTGCCCTTCGCGAATGCGCCGTTGTCGGCCGCGATGAAGAGCGCAAGGTCATCCAGGAACTGAACAAGACCTCGCTTGAAAAGATCAAGGCAGCTGGTCTTGAAGTGAACGTCCTGTCACCGGAAGAGCAGGCACGTATTCGCGAAAAGTCGATGGTCGTCTACGAAAAGCACAAGGCTGAAATCGGCGCCGACGTGGTCGACGCGATCATGGCCGAGCTTGCCGCGATCCGCAAGTAACGCGCCTGACTGACTTTGACTGAGAAGAGAGGGGACCGAAGCGACGAGCTCCGGTCCCCTTTTTATGGTAGCTCTTTTCCGGGTGGCACGCAGTGATCACCGGGCGATGAATGGTGCGTGGCCGATGCACCGTATCTGCAAATGGCGGCGGCAATTTCTCAGCGAGCGCCGCGATGACAAGAATATTGATCAAGGCACAAAGGCCGTGCTGACCGCAGGCCCTCTTGATCGCGGAGGAGGAATTCCATGAAGATAGCCGGCCTTGAAACCGTGCGCGTTGCCGAACGCGCCAATCTCCTATGGCTGCTTGTGCATACCGATGAGGGCATCACCGCGATGAAAATCTGGCCGTTTGATGCGGCCGCCGAAAAGACACGCGGCAATTACATCTCGATGCCGGACCTGAAACAGGCGCTTCAGCCATTTGAAAAGATCCGCGCGGCTGTCGGCGACAAGATGGACATCATGGTCGAGTTTCACTCGATGTGGCAGTTGTTGCCGGCCATGCAGATTGCCAAGGCACTGACTCCCTATAACACGTTCTGGCATGAAGACCCGATCAAGATGGACAGCCTGTCCAGCCTTGCACGCTACGCCGCCGTTTCGCCGGCGCCGATTTCGGCGTCCGAAACCCTCGGTTCGCGCTGGGCGTTCCGCGATCTTCTGGAAACCGGGGCTGCCGGCGTGATGATGCTCGACATTTCCTGGTGCGGCGGCCTGTCGGAGGCACGCAAGATTGCCTCGATGGCGGAGGCGTGGCATCTGCCCGTCGCGCCGCATGACTGCACAGGCCCGGTGGTCCTTTGTGCCTCGACACACCTGTCGCTCAATGCACCCAACGCGTTGGTCCAGGAAAGTGTCCGGGCGTTCTACCGCACATGGTATCGCGATCTGGTCACGGCGTTGCCGGAAGTGAAAAACGGCATGATCACCGTGCCGCCAGGCCCGGGTCTTGGCATGGAACTGAACCCTGAACTGGATCGGGCCTTTACGGTCAGTCGCCGCCTGTCGGATGTGACCAGCCTGTCGTGATTGAATAAAAGAGAATTTGGGAGGATTTGCGTGACAACAATAGAAACCCGTGCGGCCTCATTTGGAGCGTCAGCGATGACGGGTCCGCTGATCATGCTGCTCGGCATGCTGATGTTTGCGCTCAATGACGCGATGGGCAAATGGCTGGTGGCAAATTATGGGCTTGGACAGGTCATCCTGATCCGCAGCCTGGCGGCCCTTGTCGTTCTGGCACCCTTCCTGTGGAAGGCGGGCTTGCGGTCCGTGCTTTCGGTTGAGAAGCCGTGGATGCAGTTTACCCGTGTCGTATTATCGACGTTGGAAGTGTTCTGCTTCTACTACGCGGTGATGTATCTGCCGTTGGCGGACGTCATGACCTACTGGCTTGCCGCGCCGATCTATGTGGCGGCGGCATCGCCCTTGTTGCTTGGCGAAAAAGTCGGATGGCGACGTTGGTGCGCGATCGCCGCCGGCTTCATCGGCGTCATCATCACGCTGGAACCGTCGTCGGCAATGTTCACGCTGCCGGCCCTGATATCGATCGTCGGCAGCGGCGCCTTCGCCTTCATGCTCCTGTCGGGCCGTAGCCTGCGCAATACGCCGGACAAGACCCTGGTCTTCTTCCAGGTCGCAGGTGCAGGACTTGCCGGGCTCGCTTTTGCGCCTTTCGACTGGGCACCAATCTCGTCGGGTGTCGACCTGACCCTGCTGGGCTTATTGGGCATCGTCGCGATGGCAGCCCATATGCTGGTCAATCGCGCCCTGAAGATTTCGGATGCGGCAACGGTGGCACCTCTGCAGTACACGCTGCTTCTGTGGGCGGTGGTGTTTGGCTGGATGTTCTTCGGCGACGTGCCCCGTCTGGGCATGCTTGTCGGCGCTGGGCTGATCGTGGCGTCTGGCCTCTTCATTTTCTTTCGCGAACGACAGTTGAAGGCGCGCAATGCAGTTTCGCCAGATGTTGCGGAGTGATCCCTGCCTCTCGTGTGCGGTTAAATCACCGGGAGCCAGCGGCAGGCGAACGCGGCTTTAAAAGAGAACAGAGAGAGTAGCAAGGTGCCCGTTCCGCCATCATTCGCATCCGGCGCGCCAAGCGATCAGCGTCCTCCCCAAGCTTCGGCGATCGTATTTCGATCGGTTTAGAACGTTGGGGAGGCCGTCATTGATATGCCGGTGCTGGCCTCAGGCCAGCATCATCAACGTGCTGCCCAATCGGCCCCACGGCGAAATATCTCGCGCATCTGCGGAACCTGGAATTCCGCAGCTACATGCCCGAGCGCCGAATAAAATACCCGGCCTTTGCCGTAGTTGCGTTTCCAGACCACCGGCATGACGACTCCGTCGATCCACCAGGCATGTTCACCGTTGAAGGTGGTCGTCGCGAGAACCTCGTTGGATGGGTCGACATGCATGTAATATTGCTCCGACCGATAGGGAAAATCACTCAGGCCTTGCATCAGCGGGTCGTCCGGCCGCGTAATGTTGATCGTGTAGTCGATGATGTTGCCCGGATGGGCGACCCATTGTCCGCCGACGATGAATTGGTATTCGACGCATTCCCGGAACGCATCGCCGGCACCGCCATGATAGCCGGCGAAACCAACACCGTTTTCAATGGCGGTGGCGAGGTTTTTCGCCTCCTCCTTCTCGATCTTCGACATCGTCATGATCGGGACGATCAGTGAGAGATCGTGGATCGAAGGATCGGCGAAGGCTTCCGTGCTGCGTTCGACATAGACCTTGAAACCATCCTCCTGCAGCATGTCTCGGATGATCTCGGCGCATTGTTCCGGTTCGTGGCCACTCCAGCCACCCCAGACGATCAGGGCTTCACGCATATTTCATTCCTCCAGTGTCAACGGGCCAGGCGGCCGTCGCTCAACGATTCCGACAGGGGGGCCGGACGCTCGGTCTTGGTGTTGATCTTGATCGTCGTGCTGCTTTCTGCTGCCCGCTGGAATGCCTCCATCACTTCCAGCACATGCAGGGCGAGATCGCCATTGGCGCGGTGGGGCCGGTTCGAGCGAATGGCGTGGGCCATGTCGGCCACGCCGATTGAGCGGTAGTTGCCATCGGCATAGGGCTGCGTGGTCTCCTGCGGTTCGAAAGTGCCGCCCTTTTTCAGAAACTCGACCTGGCCACCGAAGTGGTTCGGGTCGGGCACGATCAGAGTGCCTTCCGTACCGTAAAGCTCCAGCGGAACATGCTTGTGACCGGCCACATCGAAACTCATGCCGATCTGGATGATCGCGCCGGATTCAAACGCCATCACGCCGGCCACATGGGTCGCAACATGAACCGGGATATGTTCGCCCTTGCGCGGTTCGCTGGTGATCAGCCGCTCCTTGCGCGGCGCGATGGCAAAGCCGGCAACCTGCGAAACCGGCCCGAGCAGATTGACGAGGTCGGTGATGTAATACGGACCCATGTCGAGCATCGGGCCGCCACCAGTCTCATAGTAGAAGTCCGGGTTCGGGTGCCAGCGTTCATGGCCGGGACACATGAAAGTCGCGGTTCCTCCGACAGGAATGCCGAGTGCGCCAGAATCAACCAGCGCGCGTGCCGTCTGGTGCGAGCCGCCGAGGAATGTGTCCGGTGCCGCGCCGATGCGCAGCCCTTTTGCCTTGGCCGCGGCAGCCAGCGTCTGGCCCTCGGTGAAATTGATGCCCAGCGGCTTTTCCGAATAGGTATGCTTGCCGGCATCCAGGACCTGCATCGCAACCGCGACATGCGCCTTCGGAATGGTGAGATTGACGATGATCTCGATAGCCGGGTCTGAAAGCAGTTCGTCGACCGATCGCGCCGTCAGGTTGAATTCTGCCGCGCGCTGGTTGGCAAGATCACGATTGAGATCGGCAATGCCCCTCACATCCAGGATCGGGAAGGAGGCCATCGCCTTCAGATAGGCTGAGGAAATGTTCCCGCAGCCAATGACACCAATACCCACCTTTTCCATAATGCCTCCCAAGGTTGTTTCTTATAAAATCAGGCTTTTGCCGATTGCGGCGCTGGCGCCGGGCCCGTGGTCCCCCAAGGGGATTCGTAAAGCTCGCAAAGCGCCACGACGGCCGCACCTTGGGCCCACATCTGTTCCTCCGATCCGTCGAAGACCAGTTCGGCGATTTCCTTGATGGAAGAGGGAATGGCCGCCCTGTAGGAATCAGACAGGGCCTTGATAAACAAAGGGCCGAGCGACAGGCTTGAGCCGACGATGATGACGCGTGGCGGACCAAACAGCGTGACGATGTTGGCAACTGCAATGCCGATCGCTTCGCCGGCGCGCGTGGCGGCGAGGATCAGCGTATTGTCTTCCGCCGCGATCAGCGTCTGGGCAAGCGTCATGCCGCGTCCAAGCCGTACGGCATCGGCGAACCTCCCGTAAGGCGCCTGCTCTCCAAGGATCGCTGCCTCGCCGGCAACCGATGCAAGGCGAACGCTTTCAGCCAGCCCGCTTCCCATGACGAGGTCGCCGAGATTGTGGCTGAGGCCGCCCGCGCCGCGAAAAAGTTGTCCGCCATGCAGGACGCCAAGGCCAAGTGTCTGCTCAAGAGACACCAACACCAGATCGTCGAGATCGCGTCCCTTGCCGAACCAGTGATGGGCAAGCGTGATGGCGTGGGAATCGCTCTCGACGATCGTTGTCACGTTCAGCCGCTTGGTCATCTCGGTGGAGAAATCGACGTCGGCTTCGCTCAGGATCGGGCTCGAGCGCACCAGCCCCGTGCGGTGTTCGACGACCCCCGGGAAGCCGACACAAACCGTGTCGACATCCTCCAGCGCAAGTCCGGCATCGACGACACACCGGCGGATACCGTCCTCGATTAGATCCGCGATCACGCTGATCGGCTGCCGGGTAATCCTGACGGGCAGCGACAAATGGGAAATCACCTCGCCGCAGAAATTGGTCACCGCAAAGATCATCTGGTTGGCGGCAATCTTGGCGCCGACCACGCGGGCGGCATCCGGGTTCAGCTCCAGCATCACACGGGGCCTGCCCCTCGACGCGACATTGCGGATATCGCCTTCGTGTCGTGTCAGAATCAATCCGTCATCGAGAAGCGAGCCGGTGATGGCCGAGACCGTGGTGGTCGACAGCTGCGAGCGTTCGCTGATCTCCACCCGTGATATCGGGCCAAAGCGCCGGATCGTATCCAGCACGGTGAAGCGATTGATGGCGCGCATCAATTCCGGATCGGCTGTTTTCATTGCTGGCTGAGCGCTCGCATCTTGATGATTATATTCGGTATCGGGACAAAAATAGCCGCTAGGTGGCGCCTCTTGTCAATAGATTTCGTAAGAAGTTGCAGTTTATCAGTTGACAATGCGATGTCCTTCGCCTGATTTTGTACGCGTTGAGGAATAAATGCGCACCTTGGGAGGAGAACCGGATGACGCATCTTTTTAGCGAGGCGCCTGTTGGCGCCAAACGTCTCGTTGGTCTGGCAGCTGCAACAGCTGTCGCACTTCTGGGCGGAGTAGGGCTTGCATCGGCTCAGACGGTCGTGAAGTGGATGCATGTCGAGACAGTCCCGGCCTATATCCAGGTCTGGGAGGAGATTGCAGCGGCCTATGAAGGCGAGCATCCGGACGTCGATGTCCAGCTGCAGTTCCTTGAAAATGAAGCGTTCAAGGCGAAGCTGCCGACGCTTCTGCAGTCCGACGCGGCCCCGGACTTCTTCTATAGCTGGGGCGGCGGCGTCTTGCGCCAGCAGTCTGAAACCGGCGCGCTCAAGGATCTGACGGAGGCGATGAATGCCGATGGTGGAGCCTGGGCGAAGAGCTACAAGCCGGCGGCTGTGAACGGCCTGACATTCAACGACAAGATCCATGCGGTTCCGTATCGCATGGGCACGATCAGCTTCTTCTACAACAAGGAACTGTTCGAAAAAGCGGGCGTCAAGGCTGAGGACATCAAGACCTGGGACGACTTCCTGCAGACGGTGAAGACGCTGAAGGACGCCGGCATTACCCCGATCGCCGGCGGCGGTGGCGACAAATGGCCACTGCATTTCTACTGGAGCTATCTGGTCATGCGCAATGGCGGCCAGGAGGTCTTCGACAGGGCGAAGAACAACGAGGGCGACGGCTTCCTTGATCCGACGATCATCAAGGCGGGCGAACAGCTGGCCGAACTCGGCAAGCTGGAGCCCTTCCAGGGTGGTTATCTCGGATCGACCTGGCCACAGACACTCGGCGTGTTCGGCGATGGCAAGGCCGCCATGCTGCTGGGCTTCGAGCACACGGAACCAAACCAGCGCAACAATGCGGGCGATGGCAAGGGCCTTGCGATCGAAAACATCGGACGCTTCCCATTCCCTCTCGTCGAGGGTGGAGCTGGCAAGGTAACCGATACGCTGGGCGGACTGAACGGCTGGGCAGTGACCAAGAATGCCTCGCCTGAGGCCGTCGACTTCCTCCGCTTCCTGACAAGCCCGGAACAGGAGCGCAAGATGGCCGCAGCCGGCATGATCATCCCGGCTGCAACCGGTGCCGAGGACGCTTTGAAGAACCCGCTGATGCGCGAAGCAGCCGACCAGTTGGCGGCCTCGACATGGCACCAGAACTTCTTTGACCAGGATCTCGGGCCGTCGGTGGGACGTGTCGTAAACGACGTCTCGGTTGAGATCCTGGCCGGACAGATGTCGCCTGAGGAGGGCGCGCAGATGATCCAGGACGCACGCGAGCTCGACTGAGCCCTGAAGCAATGCCGCCGGCCCTTTCGCCGGCGGCATTCGAGCGGCCTACATGCAGGGAGGAAAAGCCAGCATGACATATACCACCGCCATGCCAGCGGCTCGACCGGTGATGCCGGCGAGCAGGGCCAGACACAAGAGCCCGACAGCCCGAGGGCGTCTTCCCGTCCTGGTGCTGTTCCTGCCGCCGGCGCTGCTGCTGTTTACGCTTTTCGTCATATTGCCGATGGGCGAGGCGGCCTGGTACAGCCTGTATCGCTGGAACGGCTATGGGACGCCGACCGAATTTGTCGGCCTTCGCAATTTCACCGTCCTGTTCAACAATGCCGCCTTTTCGCAGGCCCTGATCAACAACGGGCTGATCATCGTGGTCTCGCTTCTGGCCCAGATTCCCCTGGCGATCTGGCTTGCTATGATGTTGGCGCACAAGCTGCCGGGCGTGGTCGCCTTTCGGCTGATTTTCTTCCTGCCGTATGTTCTGGCCGATGTCGCTGCCGGCCTGATCTGGCGCTTCGTCTATGACGGCGACTACGGTCTGCTAGCGGCGATTGCCGGATTCCTCGGCGTCGAGACGCCCTATGTGCTGGCGGATCGCGACCTGGCGATCTACGCGGTGCTTGTGGTGATCATCTGGAAATACTTCGGGTTTCACATGATGCTTTACATCGCGGGCCTCCAGGCCATCGACAAAAGCGTCCTGGAGGCTGCGGAAATCGACGGCGCCACCGGATGGCAGAAATTCCGCTACGTGACGCTGCCGCTTCTTTCCTCGACCGTAAGACTGTCCGTCTTCTTTGCCATCATCGGATCGTTGCAGCTTTTCGATCTGATCATGCCGTTGACCGGCGGTGGGCCGTCCAACGCGACGCAGACCATGGTCACGTTCCTTTTCACCTACGGTGTCACCCGAATGCAGGTAGGCCTCGGCAGTGCCGTTGGCGTGGTGCTGTTTGTCATCTGCATCACCCTGGCGTTCGGCTACAAACGGATATTTATGCGCCATGACTGATATGAAATCCGATGTCAGAGTGACGGCCGCGACCCGGCTCTACCTCTATGTTTCGCTCTCTCTCGTGGCCGCCCTCGTGCTCATCCCGCTGGTGACGACGGCGCTCGGGGGATTCAAGTCTCTTGGTGACCTGCGCACCAGCCCTTTCGGTCTGCCGACCGACTGGATATGGTCGAACTACACGGACATCCTGTTCGGTGAGCGCTATTGGCGCCAGATGATGAATTCGCTGTTCATCTCCACCATGACCGTGTTCCTGACGGTGGTGATCTCGGCCATGGCCGCCTTCACCTTCGCCCATGTGCGGTTCTTCGGAGCCGGCCACCTGATGAACTATTTCCTGATCGGGCTGATGTTCCCGGTTGCAACCGCCATCCTGCCGCTGTTCATCCGGATCAGAGACCTTGGCCTGCTCGACTCCTATTGGGGAGTCATCCTGCCGCAGGTCGCTTTCGGGTTGGGCATGAGCATCCTTCTGTTTCGCAACTACTTTCGCAACCTGCCGGATGAGTTGTTTCAGGCCGCATTCGTCGACGGCTGCGGCTACATCCGCTTCTTCTGGTACGTATCCCTGCCGTTGTCGCGGCCCATTGTTGCGACCGTCAGCATCGTCACCTTCGTCAACAGCTGGAACAGCTACATCCTGCCGCTGATCATGCTGAACACCGAAACCAAATACCCGTGGCCTCTCGGCATCATGGTCTATCGCGGCGAATTCGGCACGGAATGGCAACTGGTGCTCGCGTTCATCACGCTGACCATTCTGCCGACGGTCGTCGTCTTCTTCCTGGCACAAAAACACATCATCGCGGGCCTCACGGCTGGCGCGGTCAAGTCATAGATACGGAGAGCAAAATGGCATCTGTCGAACTGAGGGACATCCGCAAGGCCTATGGCATGCTGGAGGTGATCCACGGTGTTTCGCTCTCGATTGAGGACGGCGAATTCATTGCCCTGGTCGGGCCCTCCGGCTGCGGAAAATCCACGCTTCTGAGGATGATCGCCGGCCTGGAAGAGATCACAGACGGCGAAGTGCTGATCGGCGACAATGTGGTCAACGCATTGACGCCGCGCGAGCGCAACATTGCCATGGTCTTCCAGTCCTATGCGCTCTATCCGCATATGACGGTTGCGCAGAACATGGGCTTCAATCTGAAGCTTTCCGGTGTATCCAAGCCCGACATCGACAAAAAGGTCAGCGAAGCCGCCCGGATGCTGGCGCTTGGCGACCTTCTGGATCGCAAACCGAGCCAGTTGTCCGGCGGCCAGCGCCAGCGCGTGGCGATGGGGCGAGCCATCGTGCGTGATCCGGCAGTCTTCCTGTTCGACGAGCCGCTTTCCAACCTGGATGCCAAGCTGCGCGTGCAGATGCGCACCGAGATCAAGACGCTGCATCAGAAGGTGGGCACGACCTCGGTCTACGTGACGCATGACCAGATTGAAGCGATGACCCTTGCCGATCGCATCGTCGTTCTGAACGGTGGCCATATCGAACAGGTCGGGACGCCGCTCGAGCTATATCGAGCACCAACCAATCTGTTCGTTGCCGGCTTCATCGGATCGCCTGCGATGAATTTTCTCGATGCAGTGGTGGACGCGCACGAGGGTGGACCGATCGGGCGTCTCGCAGACGGGACAAGCATCCGTCTTGCGGCCTCGCGCAAGGTAAACCGCGGACAGGCGGTCAAGCTGGGCATCCGGCCGGAACACCTGCAGGCGGGCCAGGCGGGTGACAACGTGATGGGCGGGCAGACACTGGTCGTCGAGCCGACCGGCGCGCAGACCCATGTCGTCTTCAGCCTGGCCGGCGAACCGGTGACGGCTGTCGTCGATGGCGCCTTTCCTGCGCGATATGGCACTCCCTTTGAAGCTGCGATCGCCGCGGAACAGGTTCACGTCTTCGATCAGCGAAGCGGGCTGTCGCTCTGACCCGACCGCGCTACTGATGGGCTGCCGCATCTGCTGATGAGGTTGCGCTCAGCGGCGCAGGCATGTGCGTCGGTGATCGTCCGGATTCTGCTTCGATAGACCGTGTCAAATTTTCTGGAAATCCGCATGAAAATCACTGCCATCAAGCCGTATATCGCCAGGGTCGGCGTCAGGAACCAGCTGGTCGTCAAGGTCGAAACCGACAGCGGCATCCACGGTTGGGGCGAATCCGGCCTGTCCTATCGTGAAAAGGCAGTTGCCGGTGCAATTGACCACTATGCGCAGTTCCTGATCGGTAAGGATCCGATGCAATGCGGGGCCTTGTGGCAGGAAATGTACAGGAGCCAGTATTTCGAAGGCGGCCGTGTTCTGACGGCGGCAATCGCCGCGCTCGATATTGCCTTCCACGATATCAAGGGCAAGGCGCTCGGCGTGCCCGTCTACCAATTGCTGGGCGGAAAGCAGCGCGACCTTGTCCCGGCGTTTGCGACGACATCGGCTGAGCCGGGCGAGGCGATGATCGAGCAGGCGGTCCTTCTCAAGGAAGCCGGGTGGAACTGTGTGCGGTTCATTGCTGTGGGCCAAGAAAATACCGAGCGTTTCGAGCCGCGGGAATCGATTGCGATCACAGCCGAATGGGTCACGCGCGCTCGCGCCGAGGTCGGCCATGCGATGACGCTGGGCGTTGAATATCATCATCGGCTCAGCGTTGCGGAGGCGGCGTCCTTTTGCCAGAAAATGCCGACAGGAACGATCGATTTCATCGAGGAGGCAATCCGTGACGAGGCGCCATCGGCCTATGAGGCCTTGCGCAGGATGACCGATATTCCGTTCGCGATCGGCGAGGAGTTCTCGTCGAAATGGCAATTTCTTCCCTATGTCGAACGGGGCATCATGCAGTTCTGCCGGATCGATATCTGCAATGTCGGCGGCTTCACCGAAGCGATGAAGGTCGCCGGCTGGTGTGAAGCCCACTACGTCGATCTGATGCCGCATAGTCCCTTGGGGCCGATCTGCACGGCAGCATCCGTGCATCTTGGCGCGGCGGTTGCCAATTTCAGCTGGCTGGAATGCCGCCAGAGCCCGGCCGAGCAGCACTGGGGCTTCGACAATTCGACACTGTTTCCAGGCCAGATCGACATGGATGGCGCATTTTACGTAGTGCCGGACGCGCCGGGGCTCGGAATAGAGGTCAACGAGGCGGAATTGCAGAAAATGCCGTTCGAATATTCTGAGCCGCCACATCTTCGTCGGACCGACGGATCCTTCACCAACTGGTAGCGCGCTCGCTAGTCGATGATCTCTTCCGTGATCACCTCGAACCGAACCAGTTCAGCCGGCCCGAAATTGGTTGTCAGGGCCACGTCGATCGCATCACGCCCCGTTGCCATGAGGATCCGTCCGATACGGGGCGTGTTGTGCCGCGCATCAACCGTGTGCCAGCATCCGCCGAGATAGACCTGGAACCAGGCGCTGAAATCCATTGGGTTCGGATCTTTCGGCACGCCGATATCGCCAAGATAACCGGTGCAGTAACGAGCAGGAATGTTCATGCACCGGCACAGTGTGATGGCGAGATGGGCGAAATCGCGACAGACACCGATCCTGTCCACATAGCCGCCATAGGCGGATCGCGTCGAATCCGCGCGGCTGTAGTCGAAGGTGATGTGTTCATGGGTGAAGTCGAGGATCGCCTTGACCCGCGGCCATCCCATGGGTGTCGCGCCAAACATTTCCCACGCCAGATCCGCCAGGCGATCCGTGTCGCAGTAGCGGCTGCCGAGCAGGTAGACCAGCACCTCGTCGGGCAGATCCTTGATCGCATGCTGAACCGCATGTTCCGGAATCACATCCGGCTGGCCGTCGTCATAGATGTCGAATTGCGTCGATATCGTCGTCAGCCCGGGTGGGGCGAGGATGCGCGAGCAGGCATTGCCGAAACCATCCAGGTAGCTCCAGGCCTCTATTGGCCGGTCGAAGGTCAGAACCTGATCGGACAGGAGGCCGGCACGCCGGGATGGATGAATGTTCAATGCGAGTAGCATTGGCGTTGGCTGCGTGCATTGGTAGCCCAGGTTGAAGCCAGCTCGTATTTTCATGAAACCCTCGGTTCGGTGCCCTAGTGAGTCGAAGACTGGCGCAGCGTCGGGGATCAACGCCGTGCGGTGGCGAGTGTTCCATCGCTCCTCCCGCAAATCCGTCAATGGTCGGCGGGCCTGGTGGTGACATTGACCTGTACGGACATGCCGGCAAAATCGGTCGGTCCGCCGTCATAGCTTCCATAGAGGGGCACGGCCTGACGGGGATCGCGGGCGACCCCGACGCGGATCAGGTCCCTGTTTCCAACGATGCCATTGGTCGGATCGAATTCGACCCATCCGGCACCCGGAATATAAACCTGGCACCAGGCATGAGTGGATCCGCCACCGCGCGTCGTCGAGCCGTCGCGATCGGCAACATAGACATAGCCGGTCACGAAGCGAGCCGCGATGCCAAGCGATCGGCAGGCCTCGACCATCAGCAGGGCGAAATCGCGGCAGGTGCCTTTTCTCGACGTGAGCGTCGTCTGTGGCGTTTGCGTGCCGGCTTCAGTGCGCCGCGCATAGCTGAAGCTTTCCTGGATCGCGCAGCACATGGTCATCAGCAATCGGCCTGTCGGTGTAGGCATTCCGAGCGCGACAAACTGGCTGGCCCATCTGGCAACTTCGTCGCTTTGGTCGGGATAGTGTCGTTGAATGACCCGCTCGAGGTCTGGCTCTTCCTCGGGGTCATAGGAAAACGGATAGGTGGCTGCCGCCTCGTCGATCTCGAGATCCAGTGCGACCTGAGGGGTATGGTCGATGGTGATCCAGGTCTCGAAACGCAGGTTTGTTGACGGTCGGGTGATATCGACGATCGCCACGCAATTGCCGAACACGTCCTGGATCCAGCGTATCTGCTGCGGGTCCGGATCGCAGATCAGCTTTGCATCCAAAAGCCGCTGGTCATAGCTGTCGCGTGGCCGAAACATCAGCCGATGTTCGCCGAAATGCACAGGCCGGTTGTAGCGGTATTCGGTGATGTGCCTGACGGAAAAAATTGTCATTTTGAAATTTGCCCTCTGCTCCGATGAAGAGCCTCGAACGGCAAGCCGGCCCGAAATGGGAGCTTTCAGTGGTCGTCCCCGGATCATAGCACCTGTCCGCAAGGCAGGCTTGTCTCAATTTCAAATTCAAGGTGCGGGAGGACAGCCGTTTTGACGACGCCTGCTGGAACGGAGCGCCGGATCCAGGCCGACGCATGGCCGCAATCGCGCCTGTTCGGAATCGCCTGAAACGAAAAGAGCCGGCCCGCCTTTTGGGCGAACCGGCCTTTCAAGCGGCGCTTGATGATCAGAGGCCGGCGCGACGATAGCGATCCCGCTCCTGCTGAACCTCAGCCGGGCCATAAGGTGCGGCGGTATCGTCGAATGTCGACCAACCCTGCTCGGCATAGACGCGGCGGCGCTCGACCGGATCGACCCAGCTGGACCGTTTCAAGATGGCAGTGGCCCTGTCGACATGCATGTCGTCCACCTTGGCGGTCACCAGCGTTCCGCCGCGGCGCACGCCTTCGGCATAAACATGCGCATGATCTTCCGGGACGCCGGAATCGGTCAGCGCTCCGATCAGGCCGCCCGCGGCTCCGCCGGCAACCGCGCCGGCAAGGGCACCGGCAGCCGTCGCTGTGAGCCAGCCGGCCGCAACCACCGGGCCTACGCCCGGGATCGCCATCAGGCCAAGGCCGGTGAGCAGACCACCCGCGCCACCCACGACAGCGCCGATACCAGCGCCTGCGCCGGCCTTTTCGCCAACATCGGATGCTTCTTCCGCTGGTCGACCGGCAGCATTGTTGGATACGATGCTGATATCCTTGGACGGAATGCCTTCTGCCTCAAGCGCGGTCACAGCGGCGCGGCCGTCGGCGTAATCATCGAAAAGTCCAGTAATGGTTTTCATCTTCGGGTTTCCTCGTTGTCTTTTTATGAGTGTTTATTCGGCGACAATATTACCCTGGTAGTCCAGGCTGGCCTTCACAGACTTCCCGTCCTTGTCGGCCATCGCCTGCCAAACGCCCTGCTCGGACAGCTTGAGTTCGGTTACATTTGAGTATCCGGCTTCCTCGAGCCGCTGCTTGGCCTGCGCTTCGGTGAAGCTGTTCTCGCCCGCCACCGGTGCTGTCGGGTTTGTCTGGTCAGGCGTCGCAATCGCTGGCGTCTCGCCATCGGTGGAAGGCGTTGTGGTCGTGCTGGTCTGAGCCAGAGCGGAGAAGGCGGAGGCGCCAAGAATTGCCGCCACGAAAACAATCTTTTTCATGTGATTTCCTCATCTTACCGGGCTGCGTTCACAGCTGCCGTGACAACAAAACGTTGCGGATCTGATTAGGTTCCGTGCCTTTGATGCAGGAAATTGGTCGTCGAAAACGGCAGTCCCCATCCGCGGAGCGGCTGGTTGACGGCGATGGAAAGTGCCTTACGCGCGCGTGAAATCCATATCCTTACGCAGCGCATTTTCTGCCGGGCGGAACCAATGGAGTTGGCCAGGTGTTCAACCTCGGTCGAGGCACACGGATCAGGTCCGCGGCGCCGAGTGATACGAACAAACGGTTTTCAGGGGGCGTCTCCACGGTCTTTCAGTCTTGTGCTGCACAAATCCCCACAGGGTGGGACGCACGCTTTGAGGCTGCTGGCCAATTCAAACCAATTTCAAACCAATGGACTTCGATCGGGCGCCATGCAGGTCCAGACCAAAAGGGAGGCAAGACAAATGGTTGACAGGAACTTCGATACTGACCGCGGCAACGGCGGAGAAACGCATCAGCATGTACCCGAAAAGGGTTCGCACGATGCAGAGGCACATTTGACCACCAATCAAGGCATTCGTGTTTCGGACAATCAGAACAGTCTTAAATCGGGAAGCCGCGGTCCTACCCTTCTTGAAGATTTCGTACTTCGCGAAAAGATCTTCCACTTCGATCATGAGCGAATCCCCGAACGGATCGTTCATGCTCGCGGCTCGGGCGCGCACGGGTTCTTCGAGGTGTATGAAACGCTGGCAGAGGTGACAAAGGCCGACCTTTTCCAGCGGCCCGGCGAAAAGACGCCTGTCTTCGTTCGCTTTTCGACGGTGGCAGGTGGCGCAGGGTCCGTCGATACGCCGCGCGATGTGCGCGGGTTCGCAGTCAAATTCTATACGAAGGAAGGCAATTGGGACCTGGTCGGCAACAATATACCGGTGTTTTTCATCCAGGATGCGATGAAGTTTCCGGACCTGGTGCATGCCGTGAAGATGGAAGCCGATCGCGCCTATCCTCAGGCCGGCAGTGCGCATGACACATTCTGGGACTGGGCCTCCCTCATGCCGGAAACCACCCATATGCTGACATGGGCGATGTCTGATCGCGCCATTCCGCGCTCTTTGCGGATGATGGAAGGTTTCGGTGTTCACACATTCCGTTTCGTCAATGCGTCGGGCAAATCGAGCTTCGTCAAGTTTCACTGGAAACCGAAACTGGGTCTCCAGTCCGTTGTCTGGGATGAAGCGTTGAAGCTGCAGGCTGCTGACAACGACTACCATCGCCGCGACCTTTATGAGGCGATTGCCTCCGGCAATTTCCCCGAATGGGAACTGGGCCTGCAGATCTTCGACGAGGCTTTTGCCGATAGCCTGCCCTTTGACGTGCTCGATGCGACCAAGCTCATTCCAGAAGAATTGGTGCCGGTCAGGATCGTCGGTCGTCTGGTGCTCGATCGCAACCCGGACAATTTCTTCGCCGAAACCGAGCAGGTGGCCTTCTGTCCCGCCAACATCGTGCCCGGTGTGGATTTCTCCAATGATCCGCTGCTTCAGGGTCGGTTGTTCAGCTATCTCGATACGCAGAAGTCCCGTCTCGGGACGGCGAACTTCCACCAGATTCCGATCAATGCTGCCAAATGTCCCATGATGAATTTCCAGCGTGACGGGCAAATGCAGATGAATGTGCCGAAGGGACGGGCAAATTACGAACCCAACAGCCTTTCGCAACATGGTGAGGATGGCGGACCGCGCGAGTGTCCTATGACCGGGTTTCGCACGATCGAACGCTCGACCGGAGACAATGAAGAGGGAGACAAGTTGCGCATTCGCCCGGAGCTTTTTGCCGACCATTACAGCCAGGCCCGCCTGTTCTGGACGTCGCAAACACCGTCCGAGCAGGCGCATATCGCCTCGTCGTTCGTTTTCGAGCTTTCCAAGGTGGCATTGGAGCAGGTGGCCCCGCGCATGGTGGCCAATCTGTTGAATGTCGATCAGGATCTTGCCAAGCGCGTTGCCGACGGTCTTGGCATCGATCTGCCGAACAAGAACCCAGCAGCCCGGGCGCCGATCGACATGGATCCGTCAGTCGCGCTATCCATTCAAAAGAACATGAAGGACACGGTCGAGGGTCGCAAGATCGGGATCCTGATTGCCGATGGCAGCGATGCAAAAGCTTTGAAAAAGCTTTCCGGGATCATTGAGAAAGCAGGTGCGACCGCTTTCCTCGTGGCGCCCAAGTTCGGAAAAGTTGTGCTGTCGGATGGCAAGGCGATCAAGGCCGACGGCCAGTTGGCGGGGTCTCCGTCTCAGATTTTCGATGCCGTTGCCGTCATCCTGTCTGCGGATGCGTGCAAGCTTATGCTGAAGGAGGCGGCCGCGATCCAGTTTGTCATGGACGCATTCGGTCATCTGAAGGCAATCGGCGCCAATGGCGATGCCAAGCCGCTGCTCGACAAGGCGGGCGTGGAAAAGGATGACGGTGTGGTCGACCTCGGGGAGGATTTTATCGCCGCAGCATCTAAGCGCTATTGGGACCGCGAGCCGTCAGTCCGCACCTTGGCCTAGGATGAAACCGTTGCGGCAGTACTCAGGTTTGCCTCTGCCCAACAGGTCATTGCCGCAAACCCGCACATGCATATCGTGAGGATCCGCCTCTAATGCCGCTTCCGGCCGTGCAACCCGCGGTCGGAAGCAGGGTCTCGGCAATAGGAACTTGATTCCGATTTCACGCCAACCTGGCGGCGGTCACTTCGACCTCGACGAGAAATTCCGGTCGCGTGAAGCCGGAGACGATGATCAGTGTCGAAACGGGCTTCGGCTCCAGCGTGAAACGGTCGCGCACGGCCATATAGGCCGGGAAGTCCTCCCGTTTCGTGACGAAGCCGCTGATGCGGATGACGTCGGCAAAGCTCATGCCGGCCTCCTGGAGGATGGCGCCGATTGCCTCGAAGCAGAGTTCCGCCTGCGCAGTCACGCCGTCGGGAATGCTGTCGTCGAGGTCGATGCCCAGTTGACCGGACGTGACCAGCAGGCTTGCGCCCGGTGGGACCATGAGGCCGTGATTGTAGTTGCCGAAGGGGCGGCGCACAGACGGCGGGTTGAAGACGGCTTTTCCCGGCATTGCGTCAAAATCTTTCCATCTTGGCTTTTACCTTTGCCATGAAACGTGCCCGCGTCTCCTCCGTGCAATTGTTCATGTCGTAGTGGGCAAGGAAAGTGACCGGTGACCAGGGATTGATCTGCGCGCGCAACACCCGCTTGACGATTTTCTTCGGCGGATTGCCGGCGACAAACGCCCGGAATGGTGTCGCGCCATAGGTCATCACCGCGCCGAGCTTGCGGATATGGCGCAACCGGGACTGCACCTTTCCGTCCACAAGTTCGAAGGAAATCCCGGGCAGCCAGACGCGATCGAAATAACCCTTGAGGATCGCCGGAAAGCCGAAATTCCATACCGGCGTGACAATAACCAGTCCTTCGGCAGCCAGCAGCCTGTCGCAATGCTCTTTCACCAGCGCCGTGTTCTCGGGATAGTCGTGATAGATCATCCGGTCGTGGCGCGAGAGGACTGGGTCGAACTCTTCGGCATAGAGATTGCAATCATCGACCTCGTGACCTGCCGTCTGGAGGCTTTCCCGGGTGAGGCGGTGAAGGGCGCCGCCGAAGCTTTCTTCCACGGGGTGGGAATGCAGCAACAGGACGCGCATCAGACCCCCATCGCCGCAAGGCCGGGGAAGAGATAATTCTTGCCGGCGTTGAAATCGAAATCTGGATTGTCCCAGGCGATCATCTTGCCCGGATTGAGCAGACCCTTGGGATCGGTCTGCTGCTTGAAGGCGAGTTGTGTCGTATCCGTCTGCTTCATGCCGCCTTCCTCCAGCGTATAGCGATGCGGATTGAAGATCGGGCAACCATTGTCTTCATGGATGCGGATGATCTCCTCCAGCCGCGCTTCGGTGGTGTAGCGCACGAGCGGCAGGCCGGAACACTGGATGGCCGCATCGAACTTGATGAACTCGAGATGGCCCGGAACTTCGTCGCCGAAGATCTCCACCAGTTTACCGACTTTCGCGACGTGATCGGGGCCGGGGTATTGGACCTGCAGATAGGTGAAGGTCGGATCGACCTTCAGGGCTCGGAGCGTTGTGTGGTTCCATGCCAGCTCGTAGGCATGCGGGATGCCCTTCATGCTCTCGACCTTGTCGGAGCGGAACAGGATCTCGCCCTTCTGCTGGGCGACGAATGCGGCAAACGGGTCCATCGCATGCGGCGCGATCATGATCACCACCACCGACTGGCCGCGATCACGAAGATAGGGCTTGTGACGGGTAAAATAGTCGTAAGGAATAGGGGCTGCGATCGGCGCCACTTCCTTCAACAACAGGCCGTTCATATGGCTGAGCGCATCGGAAAAACGCACGGCATCCATGAAGTCGTCATAGCCGACCAGAACGTCCACCCAGTCATAGGCGGGTGCGAGTGGCATTTCGACTTCGGTAATGATGCCGTTGGTGCCATAGGCATGGCTGACCTTTTGCAGATCCCAGCCGGTCAGGTCCAGCACCTGGGGCTCGGCTTCCATGGTGACGACCCTCAGGCGCAGGATATTGCCGAGATCACGAAGACCGCCCCAGGTGATGGAGCCGACGCCGCCCGATCCGCCGGCGATGAAGCCACCGATGGTTGCGGTCTGGGCTGTCGAGGGATGGAAACGCAGTTCCTGGCCGGAATGGGCCTTTGTCGCCTTGTCGAGCTGGGCGATGACGACACCGGGTTCGCAGACGACCTTTCCGGGCTGGATGGATTTGATTTTGTTCATGCCGGCAAGATTGAGGATGATGCCGCCCGAGAGGGGCATGGCCTGGCCGTAATTGCCGGTGCCGGCGCCGCGCGGGGTCACGGGAGCCCCGTGCGCATAGGCGACCTTCAGGACGCGGATGACCTCCTCTTCGGATGTCGGCGAAACGACGAGATCGCCGGTGACGTTCTCGAGCTGCGCCTTCAGGACCGGGGAATACCAGAAGAAATCGCGGCTCTTCTGGCGAACCAGCGCCGGATTGTCCTCGACGGCGATAGCGTCGAGTTCCTTCTTGATGGCTGCGTAGTCGGGCATGTCATGCTCCAAGGATCGGGTCGAGTTCGCGGTAGTCCGGCAGGCTGCGGTCGATGCCCATGCCATTCCGCATGACGATGCGGTCGGCCTGCGGACGGGAGAGGAATTCGCTCCAGCGGCGGGCGCTGAAGAGGACGAGATCGGCGGGGCCGCCGACGGCAATGCGGCCAAGGTCCGGCCGGCCGAGTATATCGGCCGGCGATGTCGTAACGACGCGTGCAGCATCGGTCAGCGGATGATCCAGGTGCAGGATGCGTACCGCTTCGCGAAAGACTTCGACCGGGTCCATGTCGCCATAGGCGTAGAAGGGGTCGCGCGTATTGTCGGACGAAACGGCAGTCGCCACACCGGCTGCCGCCAGTTCGTGAAAAAGCGTCACCCCGCGCCATCGCGGGGTGCGGCCCGGATGTCGGTCCTGCAGATACATGTTGCACATCGGCAGCGAGACAACGGAGATGCCCGCGCGGGCAACGAGATCGATGGTCGCCTTTGCCAGGTCTTCGTCCTGTCGGGCGAGCGAGCAGCAATGGCCGACGGTGACCGCGCCCTGGTACCCGTTGCGCATCTTGGCTTCGGCGATTGTTTTCAGGGTCAGCACCTGCCGGTCCTCGGTCTCATCGACATGCAGGTCGATATCAAAGCCGTTGTCTGCAGCAGTGCGGAATAGGAGGTCGAGGCGCTCCTCCAGATCGGGCATCAGATAGGTCACGCCGCCAAGAAGGCCCTCATGCTCCCGGATCACCGAGACGAGGTCGTCGAAAAACGGCGCCTCGAAGATCTTGTCGAGCGGAAACAGCGCGACTGCCTGCAACGCGATCCTGTCCTTCCAGACCTCCCGGAGTTCCGAGAAGACCTCGAATGAAATGCGATGCTGGGGGGCGATGGAATCGAGATGGGTCCGGATCAGGTGCGTGCCATGCGCATAGGCTGAGCGCAGCGAAAATTCCATCCGCGTCCTGACGTCGTGTGCCGTCCAGTTGGTCTCGCGATCAATACCGACATTTTCGAGCGCACCCATGAAGGTGCCGTCCGGGTTCGGACGGCGCGGCCAGATGTGGCCCTTGTCGAGATGGGTGTGCATGTCGGCGAAGCACGGCCAGACCATGCCTTGAAGCAGATCGGCCTTGGGCAGTTCCACCGGAGCCGTGCCGGCAGGCAAAACGGCATCGATCCGCCCATTGGAAATCACGATATCGACAGACGCCAAACCTTCGACTGCATCACCTGTCGGTGCCGTCACCGCGACCGTTGGTACCGTGGCATTGCCGAGCACGAAATGCGCATTGTCTGGCAGGGAAACGAATGGGCCGGGCATCAGTTTTCCCTTTTCAGGCTGCTTTCGTGCCAGCGATGCAGGCTCAGCCATGAGATGAAGGAGGTCAGCGCGAAGATCGTCACGCCGAGCAGCGACAGGAGGATCAGCGCGGCAAAGAGCCGTGGGATGTTCATCCGGTACTGGGCTTCAAGAAGGCGGAAGGCAAGGCCTGAACCGGCACCGGCGGAGCCAGCCGCAAATTCCGCAACGACCGCTGCGATCAGTGCCAGGCCTCCGCCGATGCGAAGGCCGGTCATGAAATAGGGCAGGGACGCGGGAAGCTTGAGATAGAGCAGTGTTTGCCACCGCGAGGCACCGTAGAGATCGAACAGGTTGAGCAGGTTGTGATCAACGCTTTTCAGCCCCTGTACCATGTTGGACAGGATGGGGAAGAAGGCGACAAGAAAGGCGCAGATCAGCAGGGCCACCTGGGTCGATGGTGCATAGATCAGGATCAGTGGCGAGATCGCGACGATCGGGGTGACCTGCAGGATGACGGCGATTGGGTAGAAGGCAATCTCCACCCAGCGTGACTGCACCAGGAAAATCGCAAAGGCAACACCGCCGATGAGAGCCAGCAACAGCGACAGCAGCGTGATCTTGGTGGTAACCCAGAGCGCCGGCGCCAGAGTATGCCAATCGGTGACCAGCGCCGTCGCGACGGCAACCGGACTCGGCAGGATATAGGGTGGAACGCCGGAAACCGTGACGCCGACGTGCCAGATCAGCACCATGGTCGCGAGCACAAGGAATGGCACAAGGATGCGGAGAAGCAGGTCGCGGTTCCTGCTTTGCAAGGCGGAAGGGGCAATGGTGGCGCTGTCGGGGGCTTTGTCTTGCGCGTGCATCAGTGCTCTCCCGATCCGATGGCTTCGAGCAGCATGGTCGAGACCTTTTCGCAGGCCTGCCGATAGTCCTCAGAGGTTCGGTAGTGGGCGTCTCGCTCCAGGCTGGTGTGCAATGGAAAATCAGCATGGACGCGGCCCGGCCGTGCCTTCATCACCACGATGCGATTGGAAAGATAGGCCGATTCAAACACCGAATGGGTGACGAAAATGACGGTGATGCCTGTTTGTTTCCACAGGCGCAGTACGTCGTCATTGAGTTTCTGGCGGGTGATTTCGTCAAGCGCGGCGAAAGGCTCGTCCATCAGCAGCAGCTTCGGCTTCGTCACCAGCGCACGGGCGATTGAAACGCGCATCTTCATGCCGCCGGAAAGTTCACGCGGATAGGCCTCGGCGAAATCCTCGAGCCCCACGGTTGCCAGTGCCTCGATGATCTGCGGGCGGGCCGCGGCTTGCGAGATGCCGCGCAGCTTCAGCGGCAGGTGCACATTGCCGAAGACATTCTGCCAGGGCATCAATGTAGGCTCCTGGAAGACGAAGCTGATGTCGCCTTCCGGCAATCCTTTGGAATTGATCCGCGAGCTAGGCCAGTCGATCGTTCCCGACGAGGCATCGCCGAGGCCGGCGATGATGCGCAGTGCCGTCGATTTGCCGCAACCCGACGGCCCCAGCAGGCTGACGAACTCTCCGCTTTCCACGACGAGCGACATGTCCGAGAGTGCCTGCGTACCGCTTGAAAAGCGCTTCGAGACCATGTCCATGACAACCAGTGGCCGTTTGCGTCCGTCGTTGGAACGCTTCAGTGCGCGCGTTTCTTCCAAAATCATTGCTGTCCCGGGCTGCTCGGCAGTTGCTGTGCCCCGCCGCCGGTGCGGCGACGGGACGATCGATGCGCTACTACTTCTTCAGCGCCATGCCGACGCCCTTGCAGGCGAACTGCGTTGAAAAAGCCTTCTTGTAGTCGGTCTCGGCTTTGAAGAGCTTGATGGCAACGCCGTCTTCGAAGAATTTCTTGTAGTGCTCTTCGGTGATGCAACCGATGCCTTTTTCCAGGGCCGCTCCAGATTCCAGAATACCGTATTCCTTCATCTTGGCGATCGAGTAGGCGATCTGGCCATCGGTCATTTCCGGATTGTCTGTCTTGATCATGGCATTGGCCTTGGCATTGTCGCCGTAGAGATAATTGTACCAGCCCTCGATCGAGGCATCGACGAAACGCTGCACCACGTCCGGCTTGGTTTCAACCAGCGATGCCTGCGTGGTGATCATCGTTGAATAGGGCGAGTAGCCGCTGTCGGCCAGCAGGAAGACTTTTGGCGTCCAGCCGGCCTGTTTCTCGATCTCGTAGGGCTCCGAGGTCAGATAGCCCTGCTGGGCAGATTGCTTGTCTGCCAGGAAGGGCGCCGGGCTGAAATTATAGGGCTTGTACTGCTCGTCCTTGAAGCCCGGAAAATTCGCTTTCATCCACTCGAAATAGGTGAGGTAACCGTCTTTGCCCATGAAGATTGTCGGCAGCTTGGCCAGATCCGCGAAAGTCTCGACGCCTTGGTCCGGATGCGCGATCAGGACCTGAGGATCCTTCTGGAAGATGGCCGCGACATCGACGATCGGGATGCCCTGCTCTACCGCGGAAATTTCGCTCTGCGGGCTGCCCATGTAGAAGTCGATCTTGCCGGAAATCAGCAGCGCGCTGTTGGCAGCGTTCGGTCCACCCTGCACGATGGTCACATCGAGGCCGTATTTTTCATAGGTACCATCGGCCACCGCCTGGTAAAACCCGCCATGCTCGGCCTGCGCCAGCCAGTTGGTCCCATAGCTCACCTTGTCGGCTGCGGCGGCATGGGTGAAGGAAGCTGCCATGGCTCCGAGGCTGACGATGACGGGAAGTGCGTTTGATTTCAGTAGAGTGCGCATTCTGCGTCGTTCCCCTTTGATGCAACAGACCGTCGTCATTGACCGCCTGTTTTCTGCATTTGAGCGGTTGCGTTGCTCTTTGAAAAGCATCAAAATTCGTCCGCATTGATGCTTTTTAGGCATCCATGTATGGACGGCGCCGAAAGCGCTCAATCGCTCCGTGAACGCTGAAAGACCAGACGAATGCTGCATTCCCGAAAGTTGCAATACATCAATGAAATTGCTCGCTGCGGTTCCATTCGCAAGGCCGCTGCCCGGCTGAATGTCGCGTCCTCGGCGATCAATCGGCAGATTCTGGCGCTGGAGGCGGAAATCGGCGTGCCGATCTTCGAGCGGTTGCCGCGCGGCCTGCGGCTGACGGCCGCCGGTGAACTGTGCATCGAGCATATCCGAGACGTGCTGAAAAACTACGAGCGGCTGGAATCGCGCATTCGCGGATTGAAGATGCCGCAGGCCGGCAAGGTTTCGATCGTGACCACGGTGGGCCTTGCTGCCGGTCCGCTGCCGGACATCATCGCCCGGTTTGTCGCGCAGCATCCAAGGGTGCGGGTCCAGTTGCGCAACGATGGCGGCTCGACGACGCTCAACCCCGTATTGACCGGCGAAGCCGATATCGGTCTTGGCTTCAATATCCAGGCGACGCCGGGCATCCGCACGCTGGCCAATTTCGATGTGCCGATCGGTGTCGTTCTACCGCCCGGACACAGGCTCGCGGGCACCGGCCCGATCAGCCTTGCCGATGTCGTGCAGGAACGGCTGGTTCTGGCGCAGACCGGCACAAGCCTGCGCGACGTCATCAATCTGGCGCTGGCGCCGCTGCCGGTCTCGGTTGAGCCTGTGGTGGAAACCAATGCCTCGGAGATGCTGAAGCAGCTGGTGAAAGCCGGCACCGGCCTGACTTTGCTCAATCCGCTGGACGTGATCGTCGAATGCCGGCGTGGCGAACTGCTGTTCAGGCCCATCGCGGAGAGCCATTCACGCCAGCCGATGAAACTGTTTGCGCGGGCGCGGGCGCCGCTGGACGCCGCAACCAGTCTGTTTGTCGAGTATCTGATGACAGAACTGCTGGCGCTGATGCAGGAATTGCAGGCGAACGGCTCCATCCTGGCATCGGAGAAATGACGCCAGGCACTGCTATTTTGAATAGAGGCTGGACAAGGGATAGTTCGTCAGGTCGTCGAGCAACTCTATAAAGCCCTTGGCCTGATGCCGGGCGATCAGGGCACCTTTTTCCGCCGTGCCGAGCGAGGCGTTACCCACGACGCCGTTCGGGTTGAGATCATGGGCGATCCAGGCAAGGGAATGGGGCGGCAACGGTTGCAGATAACGCGTGTTGTCCTTCATCCATTCTGCTCTCGAGACAAAATTTTCGGCTCTATCAATGCGCACGAGATCAGGTCGGAAATACAGCATCATCGAGGTTTCCATGTCGCCGCCATGGATGCCGAATTTCTGTTCGTGCTCGCTGATCAGGCCTTGAGGGCTGCCGAAACGCGACCACTGCGTGGCGACGACCGCCATGGCAAAACGCACGCGCAGCTCGCGCGCGACGATGTTCATCACATCAAGATTGCCGCCATGCGAGTTGACGATCACCATCTTGCGCACCCCGGCTTCCGCAACCTTTCCACCGATGGCGGTCCATGCGGGAATGAGGATCTCGGCTCCGAGCGAAAGGGTGCCGGGACCGTGGATATGTTCGTTGGCCTTGCCGATCTCCTGCGTCGGGAGAACAAGGATATCCAGTGTCTGGGGCAGCTGGGCGCGCACCTCGGTCAGCATGCCATTGGCGATGGTGACATCGGTGGAAATCGGCAGATGCGGACCGTGCTGCTCGGTGGAGGCGATCGGCAGGATGGCGATGGTCCGATCGACCGAAAGATGGGCGAAATCGCCCGTATTCAGTTCGTTCCAGAAGAATGGTTTGCCCATGTCTGTGTCCGCCTCTGCCTCATGATCCATCCGAGGAATACGGAAGAGGGTGGCCAACGAAAAGCATCAATTTGCGCCCGGCATGATGCTTTTTTGCGTGCGTAGGCTCGCGTGCCGGAAACGGATCGGGGGGGCGGATCAGCGTTTCCGCGCACCTCTAGAAAAGCACATTAGGGCCGGATGCTATGGGAGGACTGGGGTGCGATCACCGATTTTGCCCGGATGCGTGCCGCCTTGCGA
Source organism: Rhizobium sp. SL42 (assembly GCF_021729845.1). Taxonomy (NCBI): domain Bacteria; kingdom Pseudomonadati; phylum Pseudomonadota; class Alphaproteobacteria; order Hyphomicrobiales; family Rhizobiaceae; genus Rhizobium; species Rhizobium sp. SL42. Next base: position 75,123 of record NZ_CP063398.1, on the reverse strand, counting down.
TAGGCTCGCGGCGTCAGACCCGTTTCCATCCGAAAATACCGATTGAAGTTCGAGAGATTGTTGAAGCCTGCCTCGAAGCAGATGTCGGTGATCGGCATCTCGCTTTCCGACAGGAGGGTGCGGGCCCGCCACACGCGCAGCGACCGGCTGTAGTCGGAAAAATTCATGCCGGTCAGCCGGCGGAATGCCCGTGAGAATGCGGATGGCTCGAGATCGACCTCTGCGGCCACTTCATGCATCTGCGCGCCTGGATTGGATTGCATGATCTGAATCGCCTGGTCGATCCTGCGATGCCGCCTGTCCGACAGTTGATTGTACACCGAAATGAAGTGTTCGCTGGCCAGAAGACGCTTCTGCGGGGCGTCCTCGATGGCATTGAGGATTTCGATGAAAAGACCCAGGCCGGCGCGGTCTTTCCTTTCATGCAGCGCAAGAATCTTCGAGCCGATTTCATGTGCTTCTGGCCCCAAAATCTCGATGCCGCGTTCGGCAAAAGACCTCAGGCGATGCAGGACCTCGAACTCGGGACAGACCGCACGCACCCCCATCAGCGCATCGGCGTCGAATTGCAGCACCATGTCGCGCCCGGGCAGGTCGGGTGCGCCGGGCGTGATCCAGTTGTGCGGCAGATTGGTGCCCGCCAGCACCAGATGGCCGGGTTTGAACGGGCCGATATAGTCCCCGACATAGGCAAAGCCGTGCGCATCCGGAATGAAGTGGATCTCCCATTCGGGATGGTAGTTCCAGATACAGATCGGGTTCGGGTAATGGTCCCGGCGGATCAGGTAGGAACTGCTACCCGGCAGCACGATCTGCTCTCGTGTTGCCGTGAATGTTTCCGAGACCGAGAGCGGGAAATCTGATGCAATTCGCATTGATGGACTCGTGTTGCAGTGCAAAAATGTCAATATAGTATCAATTATGCGGCGAAGGTAAACTAGTTCGGGCTCATCTGTTGCGCAAAATAGCCCCCGTAGATGGCAAGGGAGTTTGCCATCCGAGGGAGGAAATCATGACATTCAACAGCCTCCGCGCCGGCTGCGCGGTGATCGCCATTCTTGCGGCTTCGAACGCATTTGCTGCTGCCCAGTGCAGCGAAGACCTGCGCGTCCTGGCGCAGCCGCGTGACGGACTGACGCTTCTTGAAGACTATGTCGACGAGTTCGAAGAACTCTCCGGCGCCGGTTTCGAGATCAGCTATCTCAACGAAAACGACCGTCGTGCCAAGTCGCAGGCCGACGCCTCGACCGTCGGCAGCTTCGACGTCTACTATGTCGACGAGGCCAATCTTGCGCTGTTTGCCTCGTCCGGCTGGATCGTTCCGCTCGAAGGTTTCTACCCGGCCGAATACGACTACAAGGATTTCGACGCAGGCATGCGTGCTGCGGCCACCTATGACGGCAAGCAGTGGTTCGCACCGGTGCAGGGTGGCGGCGACCTGATGGTCTATCGCACCGATCTCCTGGAAAAGGCAGGCATCGCGCCGCCCAAGACCTGGGACGAGTATTTCGCTGCCGTTCAGAAGCTGCATGATCCGGACAACGGCGTCTATGGCACGGCGCTGCGCGGCCAGCGCGGCTCGGGTGCAAATGTCTGGCGCTGGATGCCGTTCTTCAAGGCCAATGGCGGTGAATGGTTCAAGGACGGCAAGCCGGCCTTCAACTCGGAAGCGGCCGTGAAGGCGACGGAGACCTATCTCGAGCTTTTCAAGTATTCGGCACCGGGCACGCAGACCGGATCCTGGGATGAATCCACCGGCGCCTTCCGATCGGGCAAGGTCGCGATCATCATCGAATCCGCACCGCTCGGCGGCATGTCCGTCGACACGGCGCAGAGCCAGGTGGCCGACAAGGTGGCCTTCTCCGTGCCGCCGTCGCCGTTGCCGGGTGGCGGTTACGCCCACGGTTTCGCCATTGCGTCGAAGGCCAATGCGACAGATGAGGAAAAGGCCTGTGCCGGCCTGTTCGTCGCCTGGGCAACCTCCAAGGAGCAGGAAGCGCGTCGCCTCGCCGCCGGCCAGCCGGGCGAACTAACCCGCACCAGCACCTATCAGAGCCCGGAATATGCCAAGACCTTCGGCCAGAACCTGGCCGACGCCATGGCCGCGACCGGCGAGAAAACGACCGTCACCTTCTGGCAGGATCCGCGCTGGCAGGAACTGGGCAACCAGTGGGGCATCATGCTGGAAGAGTTGATCACCGGCAGCCGCACCGACATCAAGGCGACGCTTGCCGAACTGGAAACCTTCGCCGCCAAACTCTGACGCCTCCCAAGCCGTCAACTGGGCGCGTCGTCGACGCGCCCCTTTTTCCATCCGAGGACCTGCCATGCGTCGCGGCCGTTCGCTGCCTTACGTCTTTCTTGGGCCCACCATGGGCATCCTGGTCGTGCTGGCCCTCGTGCCGACGGTCTACGCGATCAATATTTCCCTGCAGAACCGCACGCTTGCGCAGCCGGATGCCGATTATGTCTGGTTCGCCAATTATATGGCCCTGTTCTCGGATGCCCGCTTCCTCAACGCGCTCTGGGTGTCGTTCAAATGGGAGATTCTCAGCGTCAGCGCGACCATGGTCACGGGGCTTGCGCTGGGCATCGCGATGTTCGAGGCCGCCAGCCCGCGCATGCGAAACATTCTCTGCGTGCTGTTCATCATCCCGGTCCTGCTGCCACGTGTCTGTGCCGCCTTCGTATGGAAGTTCGCCTTTCACCCGCTCTATGGCGCCCTGACCTGGCCCGTCCGCGAACTGACCGGCATCACGCCCGACATCCTGTCGACGCCGCTGGGGGCGCTGCTCGCGGTTGCCTTTGTCGATGTCTGGCAATGGGGCCTGTTCTTCTCTGTGATCATCCTCAAGCTTTTGGAATCGCTGCCGCCGCAGCCGCTAGAGGCGGCGCGGATCGACCGCGCGACCCGGTTCGAGATTCACCGTTTCGTCACGCTGCCGATGCTGAAGGCGCCGCTGATCAGCCTGCTGCTGGTCAAGGCGATCGAAAGCCTGCGCTCCTTCGACCTTGTCTACGTGATGACCCGCGGCGGTCCCGGCATTTCGACGGAAACGCTCGACATGTATGCCTATTCGCAGGGCTTCATCGAATCCGGCAAGATTTCCTACGCCTCGTCCATGGCGGTCATCATGATGGTGCTGACCATCGTCACCTTCACCTTCACCTGGAAGAGGCTGAACCGATGAAGCTCTCGACCCTGCTGCTCAAGCTGCTACTGATCCTTGCGGCTGCGCTTGTCGTGCTGCCGCTGCTGTGGACGCTGCTCAACGCCTTCAAGACCAATGCCGACCTCCTGGTGTCTACGCCCAAGCTCGTCTTCCAGCCGGTCTGGGACAACATGAGCTATGTGCTGAACCGCCGCTCGGTGGCGCGTGCGCTGACGAATTCGCTGATCATCTGCTCAAGCGCCGTGGTGCTCGGCGCGCTGATCGGCGTGCCGGCCGCCTATGTCATCGCGCGCTTCAAGAACCGCCTGACCGCCGAGGCGCAGTTCTTCGTCCTCTCGCTGCGTTTCCTGCCGCCGGTTGCGATCGCCATTCCGATGCTGGTCATCTGGCTCGGGCTCAACCTCTACGATACGCGGCTCTCGCTGATCGTCACCTATCTGATCGTCACCGCCTCGATCACCATCTGGCTTTCGGTGCCGGCCTTCGAGCGCGTCAGCCTGCATGTCGAGGAAGCCGCACGCGTCGATGGCCTTGGTCCCTACGCGACCTTCTTCCGCATTGCGCTGCCGATTGCCCGTTTCCAGGTCTTCGGCGCCATCGCCTTTTCCTTCGTGCTGGTCTGGAACGAGTTCCTGCTCGCCATGATGCTCACGACATCCAAGGCAAAGACGCTTCCGATCATCGCGTCGGAAATGTCCCAGCTCGGCATGAACGTGCCCTGGGGCATCCTCAACGCCGCCGTCGTCCTCCTGTCCCTGCCGCCGCTGATCCTGCTCGGAGTGATGGCGGGTGGGCTCAATGCCGCATTTTCCAAGAAAACTGATCAAGGTTGACCTTCATGAAAGCACTTGTCCTCGAGCGCGTCGGCGAACTCTCCCTGCGCGACATCGATCTCCCCCAGGCCATGGGTCCCGACGACGTTCGTATCAAACTGCACACGGTCGGCGTCTGTGGCAGCGACGTGCACTACTACACGCATGGGCATATCGGCGATTTTGTCGTCAACGAGCCCATGGTTCTTGGCCATGAGGCGGCCGGCACGGTCACCGAAGTCGGTGCCAATGTCACGCATCTGAAGCCCGGCGACCGGGTCTGCATGGAACCCGGCATTCCCGACCCGAAGTCGCGTGCCTCGCGCCTTGGCCTCTACAATGTTGATCCCGCCGTCACCTTCTGGGCAACGCCGCCGGTGCATGGCGTGCTCTGCCCGGAGACCGTGCATCCAGCCGGTTTTACCTACAAGCTGCCGGACAATGTCTCTTTCGCCGAAGGCGCGATGGTCGAGCCGTTCGCGGTTGGCATGCAGGCGGCAACACGCGCCCGCATCAACCCCGGCGATACAGCGGTTGTCACCGGCTGCGGCACAATCGGCATCATGGTGGCGCTGGCAGCCCTTGCCGGCGGATGCTCGCGGGTGCTGATCTCGGATCTTTCGGAAACGAAACTCAAGCTGGCCGAGATCTATGACGGGATTACCGGCATCAATCTGCGCGAATGCAACCTCGTCGAGGCGGTCAATGAGGCCACGGAAGGCTGGGGTGCCGACATCGTCTTCGAATGCTCGGGTGCAGCGGCGGCCGTTGCCGATCTGTTCAAGGTCGTGCGCCCCGGTGGGACGGTGGTTGTGGTCGGCCTGCCGCCGGGACCGGTGCCGGTCGATCTCGCCGCCGCCTGCTTCCGCGAGTGCCGTATCGAGACGGTGTTCCGCTACGCCAATGTCTTTGATCGGGCGCTGGCCTTGATCGCGGCCGGCAAGGTGGACCTAAAGCCACTGGTGTCCAGGACCTATGCGTTCGACCAGTCGATCGCCGCTTTCGAGCGCGCGGCCGAAGGGCGACCGGAGGACGTCAAGCTGCAGATCATTCTGGATGGGGAGGAGAACTGATGGCGACTGTCGAATGCCGGGGCATAGCCAAGACCTATGGCGCGCTCGAGGTAATGCGTGATTTCGACCTCAAGGTCGACGACCATGAATTCGTCGTCTTTCTCGGCCCGTCCGGTTGCGGCAAGTCGACCATGCTGCGCATGATCGCGGGTCTTGAGGAGATTTCTGGCGGTGACCTGCTCATCGGTGGCCAGAGGATGAATGACCGCGATCCCGGCGATCGCGGCATCGCCATGGTTTTCCAGAACTATGCGCTTTATCCGCATATGAGCGTGCGCGAGAACATCACCTTCGGGCTTGAGCGCGCAGGCATCGGCAAGGTCGCGATAGACGAGCGGCTTTCACCCGTCGTCGATGCGCTCGGCCTTGGCGTCTATCTGTCGCGCAAGCCGACGGAACTATCAGGCGGCCAGCAGCAACGGGTGGCGATCGCACGCGCGATGATCAAGACACCGGAGGTCTTCCTCTTCGACGAGCCGCTTTCCAATCTCGATGCCAAGCTGCGCGGCAGCCTGCGCGTCGAGATCGCGCGGCTGCATCGCGATCTGAAGACGACGAGCATCTATGTCACGCATGACCAGCTCGAGGCGATGACGCTCGCCGACCGGATCGTCCTGATGAAGGACGGCCGCATCGAGCAGATGGGCACGCCCGAGGAAATCTACCAGGCGCCGGCAACGGTCTTTGCCGCCGGTTTCATCGGCACGCCCAACATGAATTTTCTGCCGCTGCAAGCGATCGATGGTGTGCTGAGCGACGATCTCGTTCGCTTCCAGGCGCCTTCCGGCATCCGTGCGGGCGCGGTCACGGTCGGCATCCGGCCCGGCGCATTCCGCCTTGGTGGCGAGGTCAGTGGATTTCGCGGCGCGGTCGAGCGCAACGAGTTTCACGGAGAGACCCGGCTGGTCAGCGTGCGCAACGATCGCCATGAAATCAACGTGGCCGTCCCGGCGTCCTGCGTGTTGAGGCCTGGCGAACTCGTCGGCGTCGACGTCGAAGCATCGGACCTACACGTATTTGATCCGGCAACGGGCAAACGTTTGAATTGACGTCGCAGAGCGCATGGGGAGTGGCCACCCCCAGATCTGCATTTATCCCTTTTCCCTCAGATGGTAGTGCTGCCGCAGCGTTTTTGACCACGCTGCGGCCTCTCCCGTCCACGGCTCTCGCCTTGACACGATCGGCTCGATTGCGTGCAGCATCGACGATGGCCGCCTGGTCCATATAGCAAGATTCCACCGCGAGTATTCCTCAATCATAGCGCCTCCGTTTCGGTCCCTTTCATGTAGGAATGATATTTATTTCACGAACAATAATTTCTTGCAAATATCTTGACGTTTGCTCGCGAGCCGCCTAGGAGTGGTGTTGCAATAAATTCTGTGAGGAGAAATTTATTGCGTCTCGGTTAGACCATTCCTGGGAGGGGAAGATGTTGAAATACCTGAAGAGGGCCTTGGGCCTTGGTGTGGCCGCTTGCGTCATCGGCGTTGCCGTTTCGCCCGCCAAAGCAGAAGGAAAATTCGCCTGTGAGCCCGGCGAGACCTACGTGATGAATGTCATGGTGTCGGCGCATCCCTATTGGGTGCCGGTGTTCGAGGGTTTCAAGCAGGCCGCGGCGTCGCTTGGCTGCGAAGCGGTTTTTTCCGGCACCCCCGATTACGACATAACCAAGCAGATTGCGTCCTTCGAGCAGGACCTGGTCAAGAAGCCCAAGGGTGTGCTGCTGCACCCAATGCAGGCTGATCCGTTCATCGAGCCAATCAACAAGGCCATCGAATCGGGCGTATCGATCACCACTTTTGCCGCGGATTCGCCCAAGTCGAAGCGGACCGCCTACATTACCTCTGACAACGTTGCCGAGGCGAAGTTCGCATCCGAGGAAATCGTCAAGCAGCTCGGCGCAAAAGGCGAGTTCGCCGTGCTGGAGAACCCCGGCCAAAGCAATCACGACCTGCGTGTCACGGCACTGGTCGATTACATGGCCCGCACCTATCCTGAAATGAAACTCGTGGCCCGCCAGGCGACGAACCAGGACGCAAATGCCGCATATCAGGCCGTCTCGGCCATGTTGCAGGCCAATCCGAATCTCGGCGCTCTCTGGATCCCTGAAGCCGGCTCGGCAGAAGGGGCCGTGACTGCCGTTCTCGAAGCCAAGAAGAACGTGTTGATCATCCACGCGGACATCACGCCGACCACGCTCGACCATATCAAGGCGGGCAATATCCATATGGCCATCAATCCGAACCAGGGCGTTCAGGGCTTCATGGGCTTTGTGAACACATTCCTCGGCGCGCATCCCGATCTTCTGGATCCATTCAACGACTATAAGCTGTCGGGCTTCAACCCGCTTCAGGTTCCGTCGATGGACAATGGCTTCGCCGTCATCACCAAGGCCAATGCGGCGGCGTTCGACCTCAATGAGTACATGAAGAATCGCTGATTTCGAAGCGATCGTCCCGGCAGGCACTGTTGCAGCCGGGACGACGAACATCGATGGCACCGTGAGGAATGGAGGGCGTGATGGGTGAAGTAATTCTTGATATCGTAGACGTGCACAAGTCCTTCGGTCCGGTCCACGCGCTCCGCGGTGCGCACCTGCAATTGAGAAAAGGCGAGATCCACGCGCTCGTCGGCGAAAACGGCGCTGGAAAATCGACCTTGATGCATATTATCGACGGCATCCTTCAGCCCGATTCCGGCGAGGTCAGCCTCGATGGCCGGAAGGTACGCATCTCGTCCCCGAATGAAGCCCATCGGTTGGGCATCGGCTTTGTCCATCAGGAGATCGCGCTGTGCCCGGAAATTTCCGTGGCCGAGAACATGTATATGTCGGAAACCAATTCCACCCCCGCCTGGTTCATGCGTTATGCCGACATCAACCGCCGGGCGGCAGCGGTGTTGAGTGAACTGGGCGACATCGACCCCATGGTGAAGGCCGGCAGCCTGTCGATATCCCAGCAGCAGATCGTCGAGATCGCCAAGGCGCTGACGCTCGATTGCCGCATTCTGATCCTGGATGAGCCCACGGCCGCACTGACGGAAACCGAGGCAAAGATCCTGTTTCGTATCATGCACCGGCTCGCCGACAAGGGTATCGCCATTATCTATATTTCGCATCGCATGGCCGAGATCTTCGAACATTGCGATCGCATCACCATCATGCGCGACGGTTGTCATGTGCGCACCGCCGATATTTCCGGGATCACCCAGGACGAGGTGATCAACAGCATGGTCGGGCGGGTATTGAGCAATCTTTATCCTGCCAAGCAGGGTGACGAGAAACGTTCCAGCCGGTCGATTCTCTCGGTGCGCGGCCTGAGCGAAAGCAGCCGGATCTTCGATGTCGGCTTTGATCTTTACGAAGGCGAAATCCTCGGCCTCGCCGGATTGATAGGTGCAGGCCGTAGCGAGATCGTCCGCGGCATTTGCCGGCTCGAGGGCCGGGCGACCGGCGAGATTGCGCTCAATGGTCGCCGCCTCCACCTGCGTGACTATCGCGACAGTATCCGTGAGGGCATCGTCTACCTGTCGGAGGATCGCAAGACTGACGGGCTGTTTCTGGACATGTCGATTGCCGCAAATGTCTCTGCGCTCGACGTCGACCTGATTGCGAACGGCATGGGGCTGATTGAAAAGCGGCGCGAGCAGGCGCGGGCGCGTGAACTCGGCCAAAGACTACAGCTGCGGGCCAACAGCGTCGATGATCCGGTCTCGTCGCTTAGCGGTGGCAACCAGCAGAAGGTGGCTCTGGCGAAGATGTTGTCGGTAAACCCCAAGGTGATTTTCCTGGATGAGCCGACTCGTGGCGTCGATGTCGGTGCCAAGGCGGAGATCCACCGGCAGCTGCGCGCACTGGTGCAGGAAGGTGTCGGCATCGTCGTCATCTCGTCGGAACTGCCGGAATTGATCGGCATCAGTGACCGCGTGCTGGTGGTGCGCGAGGGGCGCATCGCCGGTGAGCTGCGCGGTGACGACATGACGGAGGAAAAGATCATGCATCTGGCGTCGATTGATATCGGTCCGGCGGTGGCACATGGCTGAGGGAGTGAGGAGCATGCTTGCAACACAGGAACACCAGTCCGGCAATGTCCGCGCGATCCGGCGGATCGGCTGGTTCGACAACATGATCAGGGCACGTGAAACGGGCCTGATCCTCATCATCGTGACGCTGTTTTGCGTGATGTCGCTGATATCGCCCTACTTCCTCACCGTGGAGAACATCCGGGCGATGGCCATGGCGTTTGCGGTGGAAGGCATCGTGGTCGTGGGCATGACCATTCTCCTGATCTCCGGCGGCATCGATCTCTCGGTGGGCTCGGTCACGGCGCTTGCCATGGTCGCCGGCGGCTGGCTGTTTCTCAACGGGATCGATCCCTGGGCCGCTGCGGCAATGGCCATTGCCTTGACGACGGCCATCGGCATGGCCATGGGTTTTCTGACCACCGTCGTCGGGCTGCATCACTTTATCGTTTCGCTCGCCGTCATGGTCATTGCCCGCGGCGTCTGCCTGCTGGCGACGGGCGGCCGGCCGCTCGGCCTCTATTCCTTGCCGCCGGAATTCAAATTTATTGGTCAGGGCACGATCCAGAACATTCCGCTTGTCATCATCATCTTCGTGGTCGTTGTCCTGGCGTTCGACCTGCTGCTCCGCCGCACGACCGCCTTTCGCAAGGTGTTCTACACCGGCAGCAATCCGAAAGCGGCAGCCTATTCCGGCATTCGAATTGGCCGCGTGATCTTTGCAACGACGACGCTCTGCTCGACGCTCTGCGGCGTGGCCGGGGTGATCTATATGGCACGTTTTGGCTCAGCCCAACCGAGTTTCGGGATCGGTATGGAACTCAACGTGATTGCGGCGGCTGTCATCGGTGGCGCCAGCCTATCGGGCGGGTCCGGAACCATTCTCGGCGCCATTCTCGGTGCAGTCCTCTTGTCCATGGTGTCGAGTTCGCTCGCCTTGCTCAACGTGTCAGTCTATTGGCAGGACATCATTCGCGGCAGCATATTGCTGGGGGCGGTATTGTTCGACCACTACCTCGTCAAGCGGCGCCGCTGAGAACTGTTCAGGGAAACGAGAGATTTCGACTATGGCGGATATCAGGGAAGACTTCGACCAGCAGCGGCAGATGTATTCCGTGCTCGTGCTGCATTTCATCGAAGGGCTGAAGCAGTCGGAAATCGCCGAGCGGCTCAATCTCTCCCATTCCAAGGTCAACCGGCTGATTGCGACGGGCCGAAAGGCGGGCATGGTCAAGATTGCCATATCAAGCCCGTACCAACGGCTTGTCGACCTGGAGAGTGAACTGGTGAACGGCTTTGCGCTTCGGCATTCCGTTGTCACTCCGACGGTCTCGGACAATCCGGAGACAACGCTGCAAATGGTCGGTCGGGTGGCCGCAAACCATTTGCTCGAAACTCTTCGCGATGGCGACATCATCGCAATTACCGGCGGCAAGGCGGTGAGCGCCGTGGTCGAAAACCTGGAGGCCGAGCGCCGCTTCGATGTCCGGGTCGTGCCCGTGACCGGCGGTGTGCAGGGCAAGCACTATACCGACGTCAATCATCTCGCGACGCAACTGGCGGAAAAGCTTGGTGGCAGCGCATCACTGGTCCATGCGCCGCTGTTTGCCGAGGACGCCGAACAGCGCGACCTCCTGATGAACGTGGCATCGATCCGTGAGGTCTTTGATCTTGCAAGAAGCGCAACCGTTGCCCTGGTCGGTATCGGCTCGGTCGAGGCGCCTGGCTCGGGTTACTACGATCTGTTGCCGGATCCGGCCCGTGGCGGCAAGGCGCTGGTCGATGCCGGGATATCGGGAGAGTTCCTGGCGCACCTGATCAGCGCCGATGGATCATTGGCCGACATCGACCTGAACTCCCGGGTCGTGGCCCTTCCTCCGGGGCAGTTCGAAAATTGCCGCAACACCATCGGCGTGGCTGCGGGCGACTACAAAGCCGGCCCTGTCGCAGCAGCCCTTGCCGGGCGCTACCTCACGTCACTCGTTGTCGACGAAGCGGTCGCAAGACAAATCATTGGAGATATCAGGGATGGGAAACCATGACGAACAACGGGGTTAAGGTGAGGTCCATCGGGACCAGCGGCATTGAAGCCTCCGTGGTCGGGCTGGGAACCTGGGCCATCGGCGGCTGGATGTGGGGTGGCACCGACGAGCAGCAATCAATCGCCGCGATCCAGGCGTCCATCGATAACGGCATTTCGCTGATCGATACCGCGCCGGCTTACGGCATGGGCCTGTCGGAAACCATTGTCGGCAAGGCAATCAGGGGAAGACGCGATGAGGTGGTGCTGGCAACCAAATGCGGCCTCGTCTGGCATACGAACGAGGGCCGCTATTTCTTCGATCAGGATGAAAAGCCCGTGCACCGCTATCTGGGAGCAGGTTCAATCATCCACGAAGTCGAGCAGAGCCTGAAACGGCTCGGCACTGACTACATCGACCACTACATCACCCATTGGCAGGATCCGACCACTCCCATCGCTGACACGATGGAGACGCTGTTGCGTCTGAAGGAACAGGGCAAGATCCGCTCGATTGGCGCCAGCAACGTATCGCCCGAGGATTTGGCAGCCTATATCGCAAGCGGTGGGATCGATGCGATCCAGGAAGAGTATTCCATGGTTCGCCGGGATATCGAAAAGACGCTGCTACCGCTTGCAAAAGCCAACAACGTCTCGGTCCTGAGTTATTCTTCGCTGGCACTGGGCCTCCTATCGGGCAAGGTCGGCCCGGACCGCGTCTTCGCCGCCGATGACCAGCGCCAGGGCAATCCTCGCTTCAGCCAGGCGAACAGGCAGAAGGTGGCGCAGCTGGTGCTGGATATCGCGCCGATTGCCGAGGCGCATGATGTCTCCATCGCCCAGCTGGTGATCGCCTGGACGGTCCATCAGCCAGGCATCACCTTCTCTCTCTGTGGCGCTCGCGATGAAGCGCAGGCGCGCGAAAATGCCGCCGCGGCACGATTGACGCTGGCCGATGACGAGCTCGTCCTCATCGGCGAGGCGGTCAATCGACATCTCGTCGATCTCGACCGCTAGCTTAGACACACAGATTTTGAACCTTGGGACGCCGGCACCAAACCGGTGGATGGGATTGCTATGCCCGCATTTCGCAATGATGCCATCAGGCGCATCGGACAGGACGGTCACTTTGACGCCGTGGTTGTCGGGGGAGGGATCAACGGGATCGCCACCTATCGCGACCTCGCGCTTCAGGGGCTGCGCGTGCTTCTCGTGGAGCGCGGCGATTTTGCGTCAGGCTGCAGCGCTGCCCCGTCCCGCATGATCCATGGTGGCTTGCGTTATCTGGAAAATGGCGAGTTCGGCCTGGTGGCCGAATCCTTGCGCGAACGCGATGCCCTGCTCACCCTTGCGCCGCACATGGTCCATCCGCTGCCGACGACGATCCCGATCATGTCGGTCTTCAGCGGGCTGTTCAACGCCGCTGCCGCATTTGCGGGATCGAGCGGCAAGCCGACGCGGCGCGGTGCGCTGGCGATCAAGGTCGGCCTGGCGCTCTACGATTTCGTCACGCGCAAGAAGCGCCTGCTGCCACGGCACGAATTCAGGAGCCGCGAGGCGACCCTGGCGCAATGGCCGGCGCTGACCCCTGATTTGCGCTACTCCGCCACCTATTACGACGCCTGGATCCGCCAGCCGGAGCGGCTGGCTGTCGAGCTGATCACCGATACCGAGCGGGATGCGCCGCAGGCGATCGCGCTGAACTATGCCGAACTGGAACGCGGCGGGAATGGTTATCTGCTGCGGGTAGAAGGACTTGATGGTTGTCTCGAGGTGCGGCCAGGCATCATCGTCAATGCGACCGGGGCCTGGATCGATCGAACGGCCCACGCGCTTGGAATGACTGCGACGGCACAGCAGCCTGTCGTGTCGGGCACGAAGGGATCGCACCTCATTCTCGACAATCCGGCCCTACATAGTGCCCTGAACGGCCACATGATCTTCTTCGAAAATACCGACAACCGGGTCTGCATTCTGTTTCCCTATCTCGGCCGTGTCCTTGCGGGTTCCACCGATATCAAGGTTGAGAATCCCGCCAGGGTCCGGTGCGAGCCGGAGGAGCGCGACTACATCCTCGATGCCATCCGCTATGTATTTCCCGAGATCGCTATCGTGGCGTCTGACATCGTCTTCAGCTTCAGCGGAATTCGCCCGTTGCCGCGCAGCGATGCCGAATTCACAGGCCGTATCTCGCGCAGCCATTTCATTCACCGCATCGAGGGCGATCCGCCACAGTTGTGCATGGTGGGCGGAAAGTGGACAACCTTTCGCGCCTTTGCCGAGCAGGCGACTGACCAGGTATTGACCCATCTGGGGCGGCGGCGCGTCACTGGAACGCTGACGCGACCCGTTGGCGGAGGGCGCGATTTTCCCGGCTCCGTCGATCGGCTGGCCGAGATGCTCGAACGCAATTTCCCGATCGACAGCGTGCGAGCCAGCTATCTGGCCGAGACCTACGGCTCCCGCGCATTCGATATCATGGCTTTCTGCACCACCCGGACGGATGACCGCCCACTGACTGCAAGCCTGCCGGTCACCGAGGCTGAAATCGTGTGGCTGATCCGCAGTGAATCCGTTCGCCATCTTGCCGACATCGTCCTGCGGCGCACGGCCTTGGCGATCACCGGCCAGATCGACATCGCCATCATCGCTTCTTTGGCGAGGATCGCGGCGTCCGAACTGGGCTGGAGCGCCGACCAAGCAGCGTTCGAGCAAGACCAGTTGCTCACCGAACTGGACGTCTTCCATGGCGTCTCGAAAGACATTCTCGAAATCAGATGCAAGGAAGGTCCACATGACAAGAGTTTCACACAAAGCGCGCCTGAACCGTCTCTTTCGGAACGGCGGTTGCCTTGATGTCGCGGTCGATCACGGGGTTTGCAACGAGCCGAGCTTCCTGGTCGGGTTGGAAAACATGGAGACGGTCATGGACCGTCTTGTCGATGCCGGACCCGACGCGATCCAGTTGGCCTATGGACAGGCCGACCTCCTGCAGAATCGGCCGGGGCGCGACAAGCCGGCGCTGGTCATGCGCATAGACATGGGAAATCCCTATAACGCAACGCGTCACCGTGTGATGTGGTCACAGTTGCAGAACCGGGACGAACCGCTGATCGGCGCACTTGAAATGGATGCGGCCTGTGTTGTGGTCAACCTGTTCATGCTGCCGGACGAGCCCGACCTGTTTCGCCAATGCGTGGAAAATATCAGCCGGGTTCGCGCCGATTGCAACCGCTACGGCATGCCGCTGATGATCGAACCGCTTGTCATGCTGCCCAATGACGTCAGGGGCGGCTATCAGGTGGATGGCGATGCGGAGAAAATCGTCACGCTGGTGCGCCTTGCCTCGGAAATGGGTGCCGATATCATCAAGGCCGATCCCACCGCCGACCCGGAGGACTTCCACCGGGTCATCGAGGCGGCACGCTGCCCGGTTCTGGTACGCGGCGGCGGCAAGGAGGATCTGCGCACCGTCCTGGCAAAATCGGCGGCCTTGATCGCCCAGGGCGCAAACGGCATGGTCTATGGCCGCAATATCTATCAACATGACAATCCGAAGGCCGTGGTTTCGGCGCTGATGGCGATCATCCATCAGGGCGCCGGCGGCGAGGAAGCATGGGACATATACAATCGTGGCTGATGACATTTTTCTTCTGGGCCTCGACGCAGGCAATACCGTGATCAAGGCCGTGCTCTTTGATCGAAATGGTCGTCAGCTTGCTCATCACGCCATCGATGGCAAGTCGACCTATCCGGTTCCCGGTCATGTGGAGCGGGACCTTGGCGAACTCTGGCGCAACTGCTGCGGGGCCATCCATGAACTGCTGGCCCGATCCGGTGTGAGGCCGGGTTCGATCGCCGGCATCGGCTGTGCCGGCCATGGCAACGGGCTCTATCTATTGGACCGGGCGCATGAACCATTGCTCGGAATCCAGTCGCTCGATGGCCGTGCGGCTGTCGTTGCCCAGGAGATCGATGCGCAGACTGGAGCGGAACTGCAGCGCCGTTGCCTGCAACGCCCCTGGCCCGCCCAGACGCCTAGCCTGCTGGCATGGGTCAAGCGTCACGCGCCAGAGGTCTATGCGGCGACAGGAGCCGTGCTGTTCTCCAAGGACTATGTCAACTTTAGACTGACCGGACAGCTCGCCAGCGACATCTCCGATCTGAGTGGCGCCGGCCTGCTCAACATGCCGGGAGGCACGCTCGATCGGGAACTTCTGGGTCTCTATGGCCTGGAAGATGCATTGCCGTTGTTTGCCCGGCCGGTCGATTCCTGCGAGATCGTCGGACGTGTGACGGCAGAGGCCGCGGCGCTGACCGGGCTTGCGGAGGGCACGCCCGTGATCGGCGGCTTCTTCGATGTCGTCTCCAGTGCCATGGGGTCTGGCGTGGTGCGACCGGGTGAAGCGTCGATCATTGCCGGCACCTGGGGTATCAACCAGGTCTTTGCCTCCACGCCGGTGCAGAGCGCCGATGTGTTCATGGTGACGACCTTCGGAAAGGATCGCTTCGTCAACATCGAGTCCAGTGCCACCTCGGCCGCAAATCTGGAATGGTATGTCCATCGGTTGCTGAACAGCCACGGCGCCTCCGCATTCGAGCGCTGCAATTCAGCCGTTGCATCGGTATCGCCAGCAGGTGACGATCCGTTTTTCCACCCGTTCATCTTCGGATCCCGACTGGGCGCAGAGTTTCGCGGCGGCTTTTACGGACTGGCCGGCTGGCATGGCGAGGGACACATGCTGCGCGCCTTGTTCGAAGGCGTATGCTTCGAACACCGCCGCCATATCGATGTCCTGCGGTCGGCGGGTCTTGCTATTGACGCCGCCGTCATGTCGGGTGGCGGCGCGCGCAGCCCCTATTGGCCACAGATCATGGCGGATGTGCTCGAACTGCCGATTGGTGTCGCTGAGGCCCGCGAAACGGGCGCGCTCGGTGCGGCCATCGGGGCGGCTGTGGCAGTGGGTATGCATCCGGATTTCGAGACAGCAGTCTCCACCATGACCCGTATGGAGCGACGCCATGTGCCAGATCCCGATATGCACAATCATTATGAACGTCGCTACGCCCTCTATGGGAAATTGACGGATCGGATGCGCGACTTCTGGTCCGCTTTGAAAGCATGAGGCCGCTGCCCCGCCACTTCCTGATAGGTGGTCGGCTGCCGTGCAACGACGAAAGGATATGCGATGTCACAAGCAAATCGGCTTGAGGGCACCTACGACTACATTATTATCGGCGCCGGAACGGCGGGCTGTGTGCTGGCGGCGCGGTTGACGGAGGATCCTTCGGTCCGCGTGCTGCTTTTGGAGGCTGGCGGTTCCGACCTTTACCACTGGGTCCATATCCCGGTGGGTTATCTCTACTGCATCGGCAATCCGCGCACCGACTGGATGATGACGACGGTGGCGGAGCCCGGGCTCAACGGCCGTAGTCTTGCCTATCCTCGTGGCAAAGTGCTGGGTGGATGCTCATCCATAAACGGAATGATCTACATGCGCGGCCAGGCCAGTGACTACGATGGCTGGCGCGATCTCGGCAATGCCGGCTGGGGCTGGTCCGATGTCCTGCCGTACTTCCGCAAATCGGAAGACCATCACGGCGGCGCAAACGACCTGCATGGCAGCGGCGGCGAGTGGAAGGTCAGCCGCCAGCGCCTGCGCTGGGATATTCTGGAGGCGGTGCAGAAGGGTGCACAAGAGTTCGGTATTCAGCCTCGAGCCGATTTCAACGACGGCAACAACGAAGGGTCAGGCTTCTTCGAGGTCAACCAGCACAAGGGCATGCGTTGGAATGCAGCGCGTGGCTTTCTACGTGGCGCGCTGAAACGCGGCAATCTGCGGCTGATCAAAAATGCACTGGTGCAGCGGCTGACCATCAGCGGCAAACGTGTCAGCGGTGTGAGCTTCCGCACGGCGGGTGGCGAATTCACGGTCGAGGCCTCAGCCGAGGTGCTTCTCGCCGCCGGCGCCATCAATTCGCCGAAGCTGCTCGAACTGTCCGGCATCGGCAATCCCGACATACTGCGCAACCTTGGAATATCGGTGGCGCTGGACCGTCCAGGCGTCGGCGAAAACCTGCAGGATCACCTGCAGATCCGTACCGTCTACAAGGTAAGCAATACGCTGACCCTCAACCAGCTCTCCAACAGCTTGGTTGGCAAGTTGAAGATAGCCGGCGAATATGCGCTGCGCCGTTCGGGACCGATGTCTATGGCGCCAAGCCAGTTCGGCATGTTCACGCGCTCAGGTCCGAACGAAAACACTCCAGACATAGAATATCACGTGCAGCCCTTGTCGACCAATCGGCTGGGGGAGCCGTTACACGCATTTCCGGCCATTACCATGTCGGTATGCCAGCTGCGGCCGACAAGCCTGGGCTCATGCCACATCACCGTCGACGACACCACCGTTCAGCCGGAGATCCGTCCGAACTATCTTTCGACGGATCACGACCGCCGCGTGGCCGTCTTGGCGATAAGGCAAGCCCGCCGCATCATGACAGCGCAGGCGCTGCACACGTATCGGCCTGAGGAAATGCTGCCCGGTATCGAATACCAGGACGACGAGGCCCTGATCCGACGCGCCGGTGATATTGCAACGACGATCTTTCACCCCGTCGGCACATGCCGTATGGGCGTGGATTCAGCCGCGGTCGTTGATCCCGCGCTTCGGCTCTCTGGTCTTGACGGACTTCGGATCGTTGATGCCTCGATCATGCCACGCATCGTCTCCGGCAATACAGCATCACCCGTTGTGATGATCGCGGAAAAGGCCGCCGACCTTATTCGGCGCGGCCGAAAGGCCTGACGTAAAATCAGTATTCACGCATACAAAAGGCCGATTTCAAAGTCCTGATGCCGATGATGGTGCAGAATGATCGAGGGGAAATCCCCTTGGCAAGTTCCGTCAAACGTTCAGGCAAGCCGTGCCAGCGTTTTTAAACCGGGCCAGCGCTTTCCGGTGCGACTTCCTCAAGGAGGCAACAATCTGAAATCGGCCCCTTCCGGCAGAAGCTGTCCGCCATCGACGATGATCGTCGTGCCGGTCACATAGCTCGCATCGTCGGACGCGAGGAACAGAAAGGCATTGGCGACGTCGCGCGGTGAGCCGAGGCGAGCCAGCGGGATCGCGTCTTCCATGTTCTTGATGAAGGCGGCGCTGCGATGCAGCTGGATTGCCTCGGTCAGGATGTTTCCCGGCTCGACGCCGTTGACGTTGATACCATACGACGAGAATTCGAGCGCTGCCGAACGGATGAAGCCGTTGATGCCGGCTTTGCTGGCAGCGTAGTGGCCATGGCCGGGACTCGTGACATGCGGCCCGGTAATGGAGGAGGTGAACAGGATGCGCCCCGAGCCCTGTTCTTTCATCGGCGTCAGGGCGGCGCGGGCGGCATTGAAACAACCACGCAGGTTGACCGCCATCACGCGGTCCCAGTCTTCCGACGCAGTGTTTTCGATCAGCTGCCAGGGATAGATCCCGGCATTCTGCACGATGATGTCGAGCCGGCCGTAGCGTTCAAGTGTGAATGACACCGCCGCAACGGCATCATCCATATTCGAGATATCCGCGTGGACGAAATCGATGCCGAGGTCATCGGCTGCCGCCTTGCCCTCTTCAGCCTCGAAATCGGCGAGCACGAGTTTTGCGCCTTCTTCCTGGAACCGGACGGCAATCGCCTTGCCGATACCGCGGGACGCACCGATGATCAGCGCCACCTTGTCTTTCAATCTGTCTGTCATGCGAGCCTCTGGCGGAGCCTTTGTTTGAACGTATCGAGAAGCACGGCAGCAAGCACCAGGAAGCCATGGATGACCTGGGTGTAATTGGCCGGCAGCCCCATGAGGTTGATGGCTGTGTTGATGGATGAAAGTAGAAGCACGCCGGCATAGACGCCGGGAAGCGCCCCGACTCCGCCCTTGAGGCTGACGCCACCGATGACCACTGCGGCGAAGGCGTTGAACAGCAGGCCGATGCCGAGATTGGCCGTGGCGCCGGAGGTTCGAACAGCCAGCAGCCAGCCGGCGAGACCGGCAATGGCGCCGGCCATCACGAAGGCAATGATCAGGTTACGGGTGACGCGAATGCCGGCGCGGTAGGCGGCGGTCTCATTGCCGCCAATCATCACGAGGTGTCGACCGAATGGCGTCTTGGACATCATCACCGAGAAGATCAGGAAGCAGGCGATAGCGATCCAAGCTGACAACGGGATGCCGAGAAAGCGCTCGATCGCGAACCAGCGAATTGCCGGTGCGAGATCCTGAGCGGACCGCCCGCCGGAAACAGCCAGAACGAGCCCGCGCACCCAGATGAAGGAGGCGAGTGTGATGATGAAGGCGCTCATCTTCAGCTTGACGACGAGGAAGCCATTGAAGAGGCCTATCAGCGCGCCGATGGCGCAAGCGACCAGCAGCGAAGCCGGGATCATAAGCCATTCCGGCGAAAGCGTGATGCCGAGCCCGATCCCGGCCGAGCAGAACAGGATGCCGACCGCCATGGCCGAGAGGGCGGCGACGGATTCGACGGAGAGGTCCATATGCCCGGCGATGATCACCAGGGCGAGACCAATCGACATGACGCCGAGAACACTCGACGCTTCGATGATGTTGGTGAAGATGCCGATCTGGAAATAGTTCGGGATCAGTGCCGAAAACAGCGCAAGCACGACAATGAGCATGAACCAGACGAGATTATCGAGGACGAATTCGAGAGTTTTGCGCGTACGAGGCGTCATGCGGCAAATCCGGATTTGAGGAGAAGTGTCCGGGGTCTTGCGACCCCGGATGATGGGCCGTTCACTCGACGGACTTTATTGCGACCGTCGGCGACTTCATGTTGCCCCAGAAGGCCGGGTCGTCGACATTCTCCTTGGTGATCGCAGCGCCGGGGATCTTGATGTTCGGCCCCCAGGCTTCGATCGTCACCACGCCCTTGAGGCCCAGCACGTCGTAGTCGCCAGCCTTGATTTCCTGTTTTCCGGCAATCTTGTCCATGAACATGGCAACGGCGGCCGCCTGTGCATACAGCGGCTGTTCGACTTCGGTATTGAGCCATCCCTTGCGGATCAGGTCCAGGCCGACAGGCGCGCCGTTCGAACTCATCATCATCACGTCGCCCGGCTTCTTGCCTGCGGCCTCGAGCGAGGCGACAGCTGCGACCGAAAGATGTGCGGCATGCAGGAAGATCAGGTCGATATCGGGGTTGGCGAGCATCTGGTCGGAAACGATCGTTCCGGCATTGCTGGCTTCCCATTGCATGGCCGGCACCGAAATGATGGTGACTTCGGGGAAGGCTTTCATCTTTTCCTCGAAACCCTTCTGGATGTCGAGTGTGTAGGGGTCGCCCGGGTCGCCGAGAACCTGCAGGATCTTGCCTTTCACGTCGCTATGCTTGGCCTTGAGCATGGCCTGCGCCTGGTCGGCTGCGACATGGCCGATCTCGATCGTGCCGGCAACGGATGTGAAGTCCGACTTGGTCGAGGTGATCTGTCGGTCGAATTCGACAACCGGGATGCCCGCGGCCCGCGCCGCATCGATGGACGGTTTCAGCGCATTGAAGTCGACAGCTGCCAGAATGATGGCCGCGGGTTTCAGCGCGATGACGTCGTTCATCTGCGATTGCTGGGCGTCGGTCTTGTTGTCGGCATTGAGCGTCTTCATCTCGTAGCCGGTCTGCTTCAGGAACATCTCCAAGGCGCTGACCGAGCCCGTCTGGAATTCGTCGAGCAAAGTTGGCACGAGATAGTAGACGACGCCCTTGGACTGGGCAGCCGCCGTCGTGAGCATGGAAAGGCCGAGCACCAGAACGCTCAGCAGGGTTAGCATTATTCGCTTCATGATCGTTCTCTCCAGTTTAAGCCGGACCCCTTTTCATTATTTACTCACCGGTCCGGCTCCGGCGAGGGTTTGCCCTGTGATCATCTCGATCACTGCATCCGGGCTTGTCTTGGCTCTATCCACATCTCCGGCGACGACGCCGTGGCGGATGACGACAATGCGATCTGCGACCTGAAAGGCCTGCTGCATGATGTGGGTAATGATGACGACGCCGATACCCTGGCTGGCGACATGACGGATCATGTCCAGTCCGCGCCGCGTCTGTTCTACCCCGAGGGCGGCGAACGGCTCGTCAAGCAAAAGCAGCTTTCCACCCCAGTGTGCAAACCGATTGAGCTCGATGGCCTGGCGCTGGCCACCGGACAGATGCTCGACTTTGGTCCGCATCGAGGGAATGCGCGTGCCGGCGCTCGTCAGCGCCTTCGTGGTGATGTCTTCCATCGCGCGTTCGTCGAGGAAGGGAATGCCGGCAATCTTGCGGGTGATCTCGCGGCCCATGAAGAAGTTTCCGACCACATCGACATTGGTGCACAGGGAAAGGTCCTGGTAGACGGTTTCGATGCCGGTCGCCTTGGCTTCGGCAGGTGTCTTTGCCTCATAGGGTTCGCCCTCGAAGAGCATGTGTCCCGACGTTGGCTGCAAGCCGCCCGAGATGATTTTCACCAGCGTCGATTTTCCGGCGCCGTTGTCGCCAAGCAGGGCAACAACCTCGCCTTTGCCGATCGAAAAGCTGATGCCCTTGAGGGCTTCGATGGCGCCGAAATTCTTGCGAATATCATCCAGGACGAGCAGCTTCTCGGTCATTCGACTATCTCTTTCTCTGAAGTTTCAAACATCTGGCCGAAGCGAGGCGACAGGACCCCGAAGACAGCGAGCGCAGCCGCGCCGCGAAGCGCCGAATGCATGCAGTCGCTGGCCACGATGACGCGCGGGTGGGTGCGGTTGGATCGGGCTGAAATCGAATTGCTCAAACCGTCGGCAAGCGTAGCCAGATGCTCGATCAGCGGCTGCGGCGCCAAGCCACCCAGCACGATCGTCTCGGGATCGAAAAGGTTTTCGATCGTGCGGATGGCATTGCGGAAGAATGGCGCAACCTCGTCCACCCATTCCGCAACGGGCAATCCGCGACGCTCGAAGGCATCAAGGGAAAGATACCGCTCCAGGCAGCCCCGATTTCCACAAGGGCACGGCTCGCCGTCAGGGACGGCGGGGATATGGCCGATTTCGCCGGCGTTGCCCCACGCTCCTCGCATGACCGATCCGTCATGCATCATGGCGCCGCCCAGGCCGACGCTGAAGAACAGATAGTAATAGTCGGAGACCTGCTGGCCCAACCCGTACAACTGCTCGCCCAGTGCGGCGGCGGCCATGTCGTTCTCGATGAAGGCAGGCAGGCCGGTCGCATCCGCCAGATGCTGTCTTATGTCGACGTTCTTCCAGCCGCTCATCGTGGTCGAGCCAACGAAACTCATGGATTCCACGTCGAACGGACCGGGTAGTGCAAGCCCTGCACCGAGAAGACGACCACAACGCGGACTGGCCTTCAGTTGCACGACCATGTCGGCGATCAAGGAGAAAGCTTCGTCGGGTGCCGCATTGATGATTTTGCGGCGAACGCTGTCCACCACCTCGCCGCGAAGATTGACCAGCGCCGCCTCGATGCTGAGCGGTGTGACGTGAATGCCTAAGGCATGCCCACCCTCCGGATTGATGGTCAAGGTCGAGGGAGGAATCCCACGACCCTTGGGGGGCTTTTGAACCGAAAGGATCAGGCCCTGTTCCTCGAGTTCCCGGACAATCGTCGAGACGGTCTGAACGGTGAGGCCGACGCTTTGTGCGATGTCACCACGCGTCGTAGGGCCGCGGAGACGGATCGATTCCAGTACGATCCGGCGGTTGTACGGTCTTCCCGTTTCCTGATTGGTTCCCCGCAATGCCATGTCGAAGATCTCCGAATGACGAAAGAGTGACAGCGGGAAATGATTTAGTCAAATGGTTTTCAAAAAAGAAAATGGCGACGCAATGTGGGCGACTGCGTCCGCTTCGATAAAGTGGGCGGTGAGGAGTGCTGCTGACCTCGGCTGGGTTGCCCCGGGGCAGCGATGAGGGTGTATGCGACGGCCTGTTGCGGAAGAGAAGCGCAGCAGAGGACCGCATGTCATCGCCTTGATCCTGCGGTTTCAGCGATGAATCGCGGCCCACGGTCTGCGGAGCCGGGGTAAATCAAGGCCGCGATCAGGCTGTTCCTGTGTGTCCAGTCAGGGTGACTTCAGCCCCCTGCGGGACGAGGCGGGAGTGCAGCAGTCAGAGAGCTCAAAGCTGCCCGACAACGATCTCTTCCGGGGCTGCGACTGCCAGCGTATTGCGCAGCGGCAGACCGAAATCGGCTGCTTCGATTTCGAATACATCGCCCTCCTGAGTCTTGATGCCGTCGCCGAAGGACAGAGTGGCCGTTCCGAACATGTGCACATGCACATCGCCCGGCCTACGAAAAATGCCGTATTTGAAATGGTGATGTTCGAGGTTGGCGAAACTATGCGACATGTTTGCCTCGCCGGACAGGAACGGTTTTTCCCAAAGCACCGCACCATCGCGAATGATCCGCGACATGCCACGGATATCGACCGGCGGAGCGCCGATCCGGATCTCGGGGCCAAAGCTCGCAGGCCGCAGCTTGGAATGAGCGAGGAAAAGATAGTTGATCCGCTCGGTCACATGGTCGGAGAATTCGTTTGACACGGCAAAGCCGACGCGGAACGGCTGGCCGCTATCCGATATTACGTATATGCCGGCAATTTCCGGCTCCTCGCCACCATCCAGGGCGAAGGAGGGAGACACCAGTGCGCCGCCTGGTGCTGACGCCTGTGTGCCGTTTCCCTTGTAGAACCACTCCGGCTGCACACCGGTTTCGCCGGTTTTCGGCTTGCCGCCCTCAAGGCCCATCTTGAACATCTTCATGGTATCCGTGGCGCCTTCTTCGACCTTGGAGACGGCGGCATGCATGGCGTCGCGGGTCGATGCAGAGCCGAGATGGGTCAGGCCCGTTCCGGTCAGGTGCAGATGCGCCGGATCGTCATGCGTGATAGGCGGCAGGAAGCGCCGCTCCGCATAAACCCTCTCCAGATCTACGGTCTCGCCGAACCCCTTGGCTTCGATCAGTGAGGCAAGGTTGCGACCGGTATTGGCGGCTTCAAGCGCCAGAGCATGCACGCTCGTCGCGCCGTTGACGATACGCCCGGCTTCGCCCGGTTCTCGCGCCACAACCGCTGTGGCACCTGCAGCGGTCTTGATCTGGGAAATCAGCATGTCACTGTCCTTTGATGCATGAAAGCGAATGCCTGCCCGAACGCATAAGTTCGGGCAGGTTCGTCTTCCTGGATTACTTCTTTGCCTGATATTCTGCCGGCAACGGAATGCCGAAATGCTTCTCGTAGATCGCGTTCAGATTGCCACTCGCAATGTTCGTCGAGACCCATTGGTCGAGCCAGGCTTTCAGCTCCGTCTCTCCCTGGCGCAAACCGATGGCATAAGGCGCCGTCGTCATGACGAACTTGATTTCGACATTGCGCGACGGGTTGGCGATGTTGACCTGCTTGATCACGGACGCTGCCGCAGCGATGTAATCCTGCTGCCCGGTGGAAATGGCGGTGTTGGTCGTCGCATCGTCTTCGTAGCGAACGATCTCGACGCCACTGGAGGCGTCAGCGCCTTTGGTCAGCGCCGCATCGCTGGTCGTGCCGCGGGTCACGGCAACGGTCTTGCCGGAAAGGGCTGCGAAATCGGCGATGGCTTCACCGGCCGGGCCACCCACGACCGTCGGCACAACGCCATACGGTGTCGAGTAATCGATGACCTTCTTGCGCTCGTCGGTGATCGAGAAGGAGGCCATGACGATGTCGGCCTTGCTGGTCAGAAGGAAGGGAACGCGGTTCGGTCCCGTCACCGGGACGATTTCCAGCTCCACACCCAGATCCTTGGCAAGGGCCTGTGCTGCTTCGACGTCCGAACCGGATGGTTGCGCGTTGCCGTCGAGCATGCCGTAAGGTGGTGCTCCCAGATCGATGGCGATCAGGATGCGGCCGCGTGCCTTGATGTCGGCAAGCGTATCGGCCATGGCCGACTGCGCCAGCGTGAAGACGGTTGCAGCCGCCAGCGTCAGTTTGATCAGTCCCTTCAAAGTCACCATCGTTACCTCCCTGTGGTGAGAAAAATCGTTGCCGTCAAAGGCCATTGCCGATGAATTGCCTGAGTTCCGCCGTCTGCGGATTGTCGAGCATCGAGCCGTCGCCGGTTTCCCAGACAACGCCCTGATGCATGAAGATGATCGTGTCGGCGACGCGCTTGGCGAAGGCCATTTCATGGGTCACAAGGACCATGGTCATGCCACCCTCGGCCAGTGCCTCGATCGTTTTCAGCACTTCCCCGGTCAGTTCGGGATCGAGTGCCGAGGTCACCTCGTCGAACAGCATCAGTTGGGGTTCCATGGCGAGCGAGCGGGCGATCGCCACGCGCTGTTGCTGGCCGCCTGATAGCTGCTCGGGGTAAGACTGCGCCTTCTCCGACAGGCCGACCTGCACCAGCACCCTTTCGGCAATGGACTTTGCCGCGGGTTTCGAAAGCTTCTTGGCTAGGCGCGGCGCAAGCGTGATGTTCTCCTCGACCGTGAGGTGAGGGAACAGGTTGTAGCTCTGGAAGACGATGCCGACTTCCATGCGCAAATCGCGCAGGTCAGGATCTGCGCCAAGGCTGCGACCGCAAACGTCGAGCGTGCCGGACTTTATTTTCTCCAGACCGTTGATGCAGCGGAGTGCTGTACTCTTGCCCGAGCCGCTGCGTCCGATCAGGGCGACAACATGCCCCTTCGGGACATCGAACGAGACACCCTTGAGGACCTCGACCTGTCCATAGGCTTTGTGGACATCCTTGAACGCTACCAGAGACGACATGGCCATTTTCCTAAATCAGCTGCGATTGAGTTTGCGTTCGAGCGTCTTGCTGAACCTGGAGAGTGGAAAACAGATCGCGAAGTACAAGACGGCTGCGATCGTAAAGACGGTGAACGGCTTGAACGTCGTGTTGTTGATGAGACGGGCCGAATAGGTCAGGTCCGCAAAGCCGATCACGACCGCGTAGGACGTGTTCTTGATGATCTGGACGAGAAATCCGATTGTCGGCGGAATGGAGATGCGCACGGCCTGCGGCAGGATCACATGCGTGAGGCGTTGCAGGTTGGTCAGAGCCAGACACTCCGCCGCTTCCCATTGCGCTTTTGGCACGGATTCGATCGAGCCGCGCCAGATTTCGGCAAGAAAGGCGCTGGAATAGGCCGTCATTGCGATCCCCGCGGCCACCAGTGCCGGCAGATTGAACCCGGCAATCGAGATGCCGAAATAGGCAAGGAACATGATGATCGGCAGGGGAATTCCCTGGATCAGGCTGATATAGGCCGCCACGGCGATGCGAAGCGGGCCATTCGAAGATGTGCGGGCGATGGCGGCCGGAAGGCCGATGATCGTTCCCCCGACAAACCCCAGAAGAGACAGAACCAGCGTCCAGCCGGCGCCCTGGAGTATGAAGAGGATTTGCGGATATGTGATGCCACCCATGATCATTTCCTCACAGGTTCGTGCCGAGGCGGCGTTTGCGGGTGAATGCCAGTTTGCCGGCCAGCATCATGATGGCGCGCATCAGCCAGGACAAAAGCAGGTAGATGACGGCCACTACGATGTAGATTTCGAAGCCGCGGAAGGTGGTCGACTGGATGCCGTAGGCGGCGCCCGTCAGTTCCTCGACAGAGATCTGCGACATGATCGACGTCGCCAGCATCATCAGGATGAACTGGCTGACCAGCGCGGGATAGACGCGTTCGACGGCTTGTGGCAGCTCGACATAAAAGATCACCTGCCAGGTCTTCAAGCCAAGACAGTTGGCGGCCTCGCGCTGGCCGTTTGGAATGGACTCCAGTCCTGCACGCAGGATTTCGGCCGTATAGGCGCCGACATTGATCACCAGCGTGATGACCGCCGCATAAAAGGCTGGAATACGGAAGCCGAGCGCCGCCATGCCGAAGAACAGCCAGAAGGCCTGAATGACGAGCGGCGTGTTGCGGATGACGTCGACATAAAACCCGACAAGGCGCTGCGACAGCGGCGTGCCATGAATGCGGGCGACGGCGCAAACGCCACCCAAGACGAAGCCGAACAGGATACTGAATGCCGAGAGCCACAGCGTGCGCAACGCGCCATCGACGAGCTGCGGCCAGTAGTCGGCCAGAAAGCTGAAATCAAACTGGTAGCCCAAGACATCCTCCCGTCAAGTTCGTTTCCCGATTTCACTTGACGGCAGTGACCTAACATGATTGTTTATTGCCTGCAATAGTCATTATTTGAATTCATTCTTGGAAAGCGTCCATGTCCCTTTCAAACTCGCCGGTGATCCTTCTCAACGCCATCGATGACGTCGCCGTGGCACGCGCCATGGTGAAAGCGGGGGCTGCGACCGGCATTGACGACCTCGTCGCTGCCGACCAGATTCCACGCGGCCACAAGGTCGCGGTGCGCGATATCGCGGCGGGCCAGGAAATTCGCAAATTCGGCCAGTCGATCGGAATCGCAACGCAGTTCATCCCGGCTGGCGGCCACGTGCACCTTCACAACCTCGCCGTCATTGAGTCCGAACATCAGCATCAGTTCAGTGTCGATATCGAGGAAAAGGGCATGCTGCCCGAGGCCGAGCGCCGCACCTTTATGGGCTTTGATCGCGGCGCCGGGGGCATCGGAACACGCAACTTCATCGGCATCATCACCACGGTGAACTGTTCGGCCACGGTGTCAAAGGCGATTGCCGAGCATTTCAACCGGACCGGCGGGCTCGAAGGTTTCGACAATGTCGATGGCGTGGTTGCACTGACCCATGGTGGGGGCTGCGCCATCAACACCAAGGCCGAAGGCTATCTGATGCTGATCCGCACGCTGCAAGGCTATGCGCGGCATCCCAATTTCGGCGGCATCCTGATGATCGGGCTCGGTTGCGAGACCAACCAGATCGGCCCGATTCTCGAGCATTTCAAGCTTGAGGAAGGCAAGCGCCTGCGCACCATGACGATCCAGCATCTCGGTGGAACACGCAAGACGATCGCGGCGGCGAGCGACATCATCCGCGATATGCTGCCGGAGGTAAACGCGGCGAGACGCACGCCGCAACCGCTTTCCGGCCTGAAGGTTGCACTGGAATGCGGCGGGTCCGATGGCTATTCCGGCATTTCCGCCAACCCGGCGCTCGGTTATGCATCAGACCTGATCGTGCGCAACGGCGGCACGTCGGTTCTCGCTGAAACGCCGGAAATCTATGGTGCCGAGCACCTGCTGACTCGCCGTGCGGCCACCCCGGCGGTCGCCGAAAAACTGCTGTCGCGGATCGACTGGTGGCGTGATTATACGCAGCGCAACGGTGCCGAACTCAACAACAATCCCTCGCACGGCAACAAGCTCGGCGGTCTGACGACCATCCTCGAAAAGTCGCTCGGCGCCGTTGCCAAGGGTGGCACCATGCCGTTGAAGGCCGTCTACGAATATGCCGAAATCGTCACCGAACCCGGCTTCGTCTTCATGGACACGCCCGGCTACGATCCTGTCGCGGTGACCGGCCAGGTGGCCGGCGGCTGCAATGTCATTTGCTTCACCACCGGTCGAGGCTCAGTCTCCGGTTTCAAGCCGGCTCCTTGCATCAAGATTGCCACGAACACTGAAATGTACGAGCATATGCAAGAGGATATGGATATCAACTGCGGCGGCATCGTTACCGGCGAGGATACGATCGAGGCTGCGGGGACACGGATTTTCGAAGACATCATCGCCGTCGCATCGGGCAAGAAGACGCTGAGCGAGATCTATGATTACGGTGACAACGAATTCGTGCCGTGGCAGGTCGGAGCCGTAACCTGAGCCGGACTGTTCTGAATCAGACGATGAAGCTGTAGTCGTCCGGCTTGTAGGTTCGGCGCACGGTCGCTGCGCGCTCCACCACCTTGGGCTGGGAGCCATGAATATGGCTGCGCATCGCCAGCATCAGGCCTTCCTTGTCGCGCCTGCGCATCATTCGGAAAACGGAGACATGCTCGGCGAGAAACGGTTCATATTCCGGCATCTCCAACTGGATGCCGAGAACGTGCTTGCTGAGCGTCAGGATGCAGTGTGTGCGTTGCAGAATGCTCAGCAGTTCCTTGTTCGGGCAGGGCTGTATGCTGCGCAAATGCAGGTCCAGTTCCAGATCGTACATCGTTGCGGCCGATACGTCGGGATAGGTATCGAGCGCCAGGGCCAGCCGTGACAGCATCTTGTCGATATGCTCGTCCGAGATCGCATCCATCGCATGGACCAGGGCGAGAGGCTCAACATGTTCGCGAACCTCGTAGAGATCCCGGATGCGCTGGTCATCCAGCGGCACGATCGACCAGCGGAAGCTGTCATCCTTTTGCGTGATGCCCAGCGTTTCCAGCTTGAGAAGTACATCCCGCGCAACCGTCCGTCCAACGCCGAAATGGCGGGCCAGTTCGATCTCGTTGATCCGGAAGCGTCCAAAGAACGAGCGGTAGACGACGATTCGCTCGACATCCTCGTAAAGCGACTGCCAGGCAAATATCGGTCGGTCCTGGGTCTGCGTCAGATGTCCGAAGCTCTCGGCCAGGTCAATGCGCTTTGCCGCCGTTCCGGACGGGCCGACGACAAAACCGCGTCCCTCGAAGCGGCTGATAAGGCCGTCTTCCGCCAACAGTTGAAGGGCCTGTCGCACGGGCGCCCGGCTTCTGCCGAGAAGCTCGGCCAGCGGCCCTTCCAGCAGCACCGTACCCCTTAGAGCCTTTCCACTGGCTATATCGTTCTTCAGTTGAAGGTAGAGCTCTTCATAAAGGCTGCGCTTGCGCAGGGAGGGGCCGGGGTCAACGGTTGAAACGGTCATTCCGGCACAATTCCTTCATCCACCATTCTCTTGGAAGCCGTCCTCAGGACAATTCCGCGGCAGTCGGCGAGCGGCTATAAATGACTTTTGTGGGCATTATATATTTTTCTCGGCAATGGGCAAGTATAGCGAGGCACACCTGACCATACCGGCAGTCTTATATATCCTTCTTGATATCGGCGGTCTTCACGCGCTTGGCAAGCGGCGTTGTGCCATGGTCCGCGAGGCCGGTGTTCGGTCTTGTAAGTTGGCTACGAAGACACGACCGGTCAATCCGAATGTTCTAAGCCTGTCAGTGATGCGGATACCTTCAGGCGGCTGAATACGTGCCCTGTACCGTCGTCAGAAGTGCGACGGGTCCTGTAAGGACATCGGCAACCGACAAATCTCCATATGCGTGGATTTTGTCGCCTAGGAGATCGCGTAGTGCGCTGCCAGTGCCGGCTGGAAGGCGGATGATCGTATCGCCCCAGTAGGAGGCATCGGCGGCTAAATTATTTTCCCCGATCACACCCAACACCTGCAGCGGCGCCACGGCAACGGCAAGCTCGCGTCCCGCCTGTCTGGCAAACGCCAGCACGTGATCCTTGCGGGTGCCTTCAACTGACAGAGGCAAATATGCACCTTGCTCGAAAAGCGCCGGACATTGCCGTCTCAGCGACAGGCCACGCTGGATCAATTCCCGTTTGAATTGGGTGACGAATGCGGCGCTCTC
This sequence comes from Rhizobium sp. SL42, assembly GCF_021729845.1. Lineage (NCBI taxonomy): Bacteria > Pseudomonadati > Pseudomonadota > Alphaproteobacteria > Hyphomicrobiales > Rhizobiaceae > Rhizobium > Rhizobium sp. SL42. Next base: position 44,517 of record NZ_CP063398.1, on the reverse strand, counting down.
GGCCACCGGGGCATCGCTTTTCCATGGACGGCGGTTGTCGGGATCGACCATCGAATGGTCGAGGCCTTCGGCTCCCTGGTAAAAATCAGGCACACCCGGCGCGATCAGCTTAACCAGCGTCTGGGTGAGACTGTTCAGACTGCCGCTTGCGATAAACGGTCGTGAGAAGGCGGCAAAGTCCTTGAGAAAATCGAGGTTGTCGATGGACAAGAGGCCGCTGGCGAAACGCCGTATGGCATCCTCATAGTCGCGGTCCGGCGCCGACCAGTTGGTTTTCTGCTTCGCCTCTCTCACGGCCTTGACGGCATAGGCGCAAAACCGTTCCTGAAGATCGGGAAGGTGGGCCGCATCGACGTGATGCGGAAGGATGCCGAGCAGGGACTGATACAACATCCATTCCACGTTCAAATCGGGAACCATGTCGTAAGGCCGGTGCGACAGCAGCCGTGCGTTTTGCTGTCTCCATCGCGGCAGGGCCATCATCCACCGATCGGGGTCTTCACTGAGCGCGTACAACCGTGCGCGGGCATCTTCGCCACGTTTGGTATCATGGGTCGATGTCGACGACAGGCCGAGCGGTTGCTGCAGCAATCGGTGCTGCATCTTGAGATGAAAGCCCTCGATGCCGGCGGGCTCAGCCGCGGGCTCGCCTCCGACGTCGTTGGCAGCCAGAAGGCAAGTGTACCGGTAGAAAAAAGTATCTTCCGTCGCCTTCGCCATGACCGGCCCAGCCACCTGCTGAAACCGGCGCCTGAATTCTTCGGGTTCTTGTGCCAGGCGGGCCTGACCGCTGAGCACCTCGACAACCGCATCAAGGGCAGGCCTGTCGCCCATGTGCTCTTGTGCCAGCGCAGCCGCCTGGCTGAGGGCTTTCGTTTCCGCTTCGGTCAAGGCCTTGGTCGTGCTGTACAATCGGTAGACCGGAAAGGCGATCAACAGTTCCCGAATGGCGTTGGCCAGTGACGACGGGCTGAAATTCGGCAGCAGGCCCGCTGCAATCTGCACCAGTCTATCGATCTCTCCTGCGAAATTGACCGTGACCATTTCGTGCTTGGCTTTGCGCAATGCTCGTTCGGGATCGGCCATGCCGGGTACGGCCGCGCTGTAGTGCCGCCTGAGCCTTGCCAGTCCTCCTCTGCTGATGAACAGATCCCCCAGCGCACTGATGAATTCATATCCGGTCGTGCCCGCAACCGGCCAGTCAGCCGGTAGATCCTCTCCTTCCGCGAGGATCTTTTCGACGAAGACCGGGACATCGGTGCCAACGGCACGGCGCAGGTTTTCGAGATATCCTTTCGGGTCGGCAAGACCATCGATATGGTCGATGCGCAATGCCTGGACCTGTCCCTCCTGGACCAACTCAAAAACCAGTTCGTGCATCGCATCGAAAACCAACGGGTCCTCGATGCGAATGCCGACCAGGCCGGTGACTTCAAAGAAGCGTCGATAGGAGAGATGGCGCGATGCGGATGTCCAGGGAACGAGCCGCCAGTGCTGGCGGCGATGCAGTTCGATCAGGTTTTGCGGAACGCTCGCAAAGCACGAGACATTGTCATCGATTGCATCTCGCTGCGCATTCAGCCAGGCGAGGCTGTGGTCCGAGAGGACAAAGCGCTGATCGCCATAGCTCAGCTTCAATTTGCCGGTGTCGTCGCGCACAAGCCCGATCTTGCCATCGGCCGCAGCGTCATCAAAAGGCATGTCCAGATGCGGCAGGGTGATCGGCTCGGACCAGTCGACGTCAAAAAATGAGGCGTAGCGGCTCTCCTTTCCGTTTTGCAGGACATCGTGCCACCAAGGGTTCTCCAAGGAGGCTGCCATGTGATTGGGCACGATATCCAGGATCAGCCCCATGCCCAGATCCCGGAGGCGGCGACTGAAGTCATTCCATCCAGCCCGCCCGCCGAGTGACGGGTCGATTTCTGTCGCATTGGTAACGTCGTAGCCGTGGGTCGACCCCTGCGTGGCCGTGAATATCGGGGATGCATAGATATGGCTTATCCCGAGGCTCCTCAGATAGGGTAGCCGTTCAGCCGCCCGCTCAAAGGTCATGCCGTCGCGGAATTGAATGCGATAACTGGCAACGATGGGCAGCATGATTGCTCGCTAAGGGGATGCGCGCCAGCGGGTGAAGACGCAAAGACGTTTCGCCGACATGGCATAGTAGTGGTGATGAAGGTGAGAAGACGCAGGAGGCAAAATGTACCCAAGCCAAGAAAGCCGCGCGGCGCTGCTCTTGTCGTTCAGCTTCAGTGGCTGCGAAATCTTTGTTCTCTGCGCGTATTGTGACGGAGTTCTGCAGCCGTCGCAAATGGCCCAAACAGCGTGACAAGCCGCGCCTGTTCGACCGCGTTGGCACCCACGCGTTCGCAATAGTCCTTGACGGACCATACTTCGGTCGATTGGCCTTTTTCCAGCTCGTCTATTTTCAGCTTTTCCACCGAGGCCGCTCCTTACATGTGAACCCGTCTGGAAACGTTTCAATCGCGGCTCAGTTCCATTGGATTTACACCCGGAGGCGTTAAACGCGCTGACGAGAATATCTCGCCGGGTAGTTGGTCCAAGGTCCATTTCCCGGTTGCAATTGCGGTTGGAATGGAACTTTCCGGGCATGTTGGACTTACGACATAAGCCGCAATCTTGCGGCAACCGAATTTGCAAAGGTCACGGCGTAGGGCGGGGAAAACGGTATGGGTGAAACATCGACAGTTTCGTTCAAAGTGAACGGAGAGGACTACGATCTTGAGATCGACAACAGGACAAGCCTGCTTGACGCTCTGCGCGAGCATCTGCATCTCACGGGGACCAAGAAAGGCTGCGACCATGGCCAGTGTGGTGCTTGTACGGTTATCGTCGAGGGCCGGCGTATCAATGCCTGCCTGACCTTGGCTGTCATGCATGCCGGCGATGAAATTCTGACGATCGAGGGACTGGGGCAACCGGGACACCTGCATCCCATGCAGAAAGCTTTTGTCGACTGCGATGCGTTCCAGTGCGGCTATTGCACGCCGGGTCAGATCTGTTCGTCTGTCGCGGTGCTGGACGAGGTCAAAGCCAACATTCCGAGCCACGTTACCCGGGATCTCACCGGGCAAACGATGGTCACCGCGGACGAAGTTCGCGAGCGCATGAGCGGCAATATCTGTCGATGCGGAGCCTATTCGAACATCATAGATGCGATCATGGATGTTGCAGGAGCATGACCATGAGGGCTTTCACCTACGAGCGTGCGTCGTCGGTCGAGGCAGCCGTCGGCACCGCGGCTGCCAATCCGCATTCGAAATTCATTGCAGGGGGGACCAATCTCCTCGATCTGATGAAGCTGGAGATCGAAACGCCGACGCATCTGATCGATGTAAACGGGCTTGGTCTGGATATGATCGAGGAAACCCCGGACGGCGGACTCCGTATCGGCGCCCTTGTGCGCAACACGGACCTGGCCGCCAACGACAGGGTGCGCCGTCACTACGCATTGCTTTCTCGGGCGCTTCTGTCCGGCGCGTCGGGGCAGTTGCGCAACAAGGCGACGACGGCCGGCAACCTTCTCCAGCGTACCCGCTGTCCCTATTTCTATGATCCGATGCAGCCCTGCAACAAGCGGAACCCGGGAAGCGGCTGTTCGGCGATCGGCGGTTTTTCCCGTCAGCACGCCATCATCGGTATAAGCGACGACTGTATCGCGACCCATCCCAGCGATATGGCGGTTGCCCTTCGTGCACTGGAGGCGACGGTCGAAACGGTGAAGGCAGATGGAACCGGGCGCACGATACCTGTCGGGGATTTCCATCGTCTGCCCGGCGAAACGCCCCATATCGAGACCGTGCTGGAGCAAGGCGAGTTCATCACCGCCGTGCTTCTGCCACCGCCTCCGGGCGGACATCATGTCTATCGGAAAGTGCGTGACCGGGCATCTTACGCTTTCGCCCTCATCTCGGTCGGCGCGGTGATCCAGCCTGACGGATCAGGTCGCTTCGCGGTCGGTGGTGTTGCGCCCAAGCCATGGCGCGTCGAGGCTGCAGAGGCAGAACTACACAAAGGGGCCAAGGCGGCCGTGGCTGCCGCATTCTCCGGTGCTCATCCCACGGACCAGAACCGCTTCAAACTTGACCTCGTCGAGCGCACGCTCGCGGCGGTGATCGAAGACGCAAGAGGGTGATGCCATGAAGTTTGATCGTCCAGCCCTCACCAATCCGATCGACCAGCTCAACGTCGTCGGCCGGCCTGTCCGCCGGATCGACGGTGAACAGAAGGTCACAGGCAAGGCGACATATGCCTACGAATGGCACGATCCGGGCCATCGATATGCCTATGGTTATCCGGTAGGATCCGGCATTGCCAAGGGTCGTATCACGACCATGGATGTCGATGCCGCGGAGAAAGCGCCGGGTGTGATCGCGGTGGTTACGACCCTCGCTGTAGGCGCCCGCGATAAAGGGAAGCACAATACCGCCAATCTCTTTGGTGGAGGTGAAATTCAGCATTATCATCAGGCGGTTGCGGTCGTCGTTGCGGAGACCTTCGAGCAGGCGCGGGCCGCAGCCGCGCTGGTGAAGGTCGAATATGCCGAAGAAAAGGGGCGTTTCTCCCTGCGAGACGAACGGCATGCGGCGACAAAGCCCAAGGATACAGATGACACGCCGCCGGACAGCGCTTTCGGCGATTTCGACGGCGCCTTTCGGTCAGCGCCCGTGACCATCGACGAAGAATATACAACGCCGGATCAATCCCATTCGATGATGGAGCCGCATGCGTCGATTGCCGCCTGGCAGGGCGACGAATTGACCGTCTGGACATCGAGCCAGATGATAGACTGGTGGCGCACCGATCTGGCGACGACCCTTGGCATCGACAAGGAAAAGATTCATCTGAAGTCGCCTTACATTGGTGGTGGCTTCGGTGGAAAACTTTTCCTGCGGGCCGATGCGGTGTTGGCGGCCTTTGCCGCCAAGGCGTCGGGGAGAACCGTGAAAGTTGCTTTGCCCCGTCCGTTCATGGCGAACAACACCACCCATCGTCCGGCGACAATCCAACGTGTCCGGATCGGTGCGGAACGTGACGGCGAAATTACCGCGATTGCCCATGAAAGCTGGTCGGGGGATCTTAAAGGCGGCGGACCGGAACCTGCCGTCATGCAGACGCGTCTCTTGTATGCCGGTGCAAACCGGATGACGGCGATGCGGCTTGCGACGCTGGACCTGCCAGAAGGCAATGCCATGCGGGCGCCGGGCGAAGCGCCGGGCCTGATGGCGCTGGAAATCGCCATTGACGAAATGGCGGAGAAACTCGACATGGACCCGGTTGCTTTTCGGATCCGCAATGACACCCAGGTGGATCCCGAAAACCCTGACCGGCGTTTCAGTCACCGCAATCTGATCGGCTGTCTCGAGTTGGGAGCGGAGCGCTTTGGCTGGAAGGACCGGGGACGACCGGGAACCCGTCGGGATGGCAACTGGCTCGTTGGCCTCGGAGTTGCTACGGCGTTTCGCAACAATCTGCTCGTTCCATCGGCAGCCAGGGTTCGGCTCGATCGGCAGGGTATGGTCACTGTTGAAACCGATATGACGGACATCGGCACAGGCAGCTATACCATTATCGCGCAAACCGCTGCCGAGATGCTCGGATTGCCGATCGACAAGGTGATCGTCAGGCTTGGTGATTCCCGATTTCCCGTGTCGGCCGGCTCCGGGGGGCAGTTCGGTGCGAATTGTTCGACGTCCGCGGTCTATGCCGCATGCGTGAAACTGCGACAGGCCGTGGCAACTGCTCTCGGCTTCAACTCGGATGCCGCCGTTTTTGAAAATGGCGAGGTCCGCAGTGGCAACAGGGTGGCACGGCTTGGCGAGGCGGCGGGTGTCGACGGGCTGTCCGCCGAGGACGGGATCGAATGGGGCGATCTGGCAAAGACCCATCAGCAGTCGACATTCGGCGCCCATTTTGTCGAGGTGGGTGTCGACAGGGCAACCGGTGAAACACGTGTTCGCCGCATGCTTGCGGTCTGCGCGGCCGGGCGAATTCTCAATCCCGTTACCGCACGGAGCCAGGTGATCGGTGCAATGACAATGGGTGTCGGCGGCGCCTTGTCGGAAGAACTCGCGGTCGATCGTCGCCGGGGCTTTTTCGTCAACCACGATCTCGCCGGCTACGAGGTGCCGGTCCACGCCGACATACCTCATCAGGATGTCATCTTCCTGGACGAAGTGGATCCATATTCATCTCCGATGAAGGCAAAAGGTGTCGGAGAGCTCGGCTTGTGTGGTGTCTCGGCTGCGATCGCCAATGCGATCTACAATGCCACGAGGGTGAGGGTCAGGCACTATCCTATCACGCTCGACAAGCTGATCGGTGGCCTTCCGGACATTGCCTGAAGCGGACAAGGGCGACCTGCCGCCTGAGGTCGCCTGAACCGGCACATGGACGGATGCAAACTGATCGCATCCCTGAAGGCATGTGGCGGTGCCGTTTCAGCCCTGACGCGCGCGAAGCTGTTGCACCAGCTCCGGCACGCTTCGCGGCAGGTCGCCGTCTTGCGAAATCAGTCCGCTGTTTCGCAATTCGCTCGACAGCTGATAGATGAGGGGAAGGCGCAAATCGGTGTCTTGCTGGAAGTTGCTTTCACCGAACACATGTTCAGCGCGCCCTTCCATGATGATTTTGCCTCTGGCGAAGACTGCGACCTGATCGGCCCAATTGTAGGCGATATCCATGTCATGCGTGGCAATCACCACGGCAACGCCCTGCGTCGCAAGGCTTCGCAGGGTCTCGCAGAGTTCGTCGACCGATTTCGGGTCAAGGCCGGCGGTCGGTTCGTCGAGAAGAAGAACAGCGGGCGACATGGCCAATACGCCGGCGATGGCAACCCGCTTGCGCTGCCCGAAGCTCAGCAAATGCGTCGGTCGATGCGACAGCGCTTCGATCCCCATGACGGCGAGCGCCTCCTGTACCCGTGTCCGGGCTTCGCTCACCGAAAGGCCGAGATTGAGCGGCCCGAACGACACATCTTCGAAGACGGTCGCGGCAAAAAGTTGATCGTCGGGATCCTGCAACACCAGTCCGACCTGCGACCGGAGCTCGACGAGGCCTTTGCGGCTGTAGCTGACCGGATTGCCATTGAGCAGGACTTCGCCGGCGGCAGGTTTGAACGTGCCGTTCAGCGTCGACAGCAGGGTCGACTTACCAGCACCGTTCGCACCAAGGATCGCCATGATTTCTCGCCGGTTCACCACAAGGGAGGCCTGGTCGAGCGCCCGGGTCCCGTCGTCGTAGCTGAAATCGACAGCGCGTGCCTGCAGGATCATGGGGCGCACCACATCAAGACGGCAACCGAGCCCAGAAGGCAGGTGATCATCAGCAACCGCACGTTCGATGCCGGCTGTTCCACCGAAATGAAGTTCAGACGGCCACCATAGCCTCTCGCTGCGAGGCCCGCCTCTATGCGCTGGGCGCGTCCGAGCACTCGCGGCAGCAGGGATGCGAGCAAAAGACCGTTGGACGTTAGCATCCGCCGGTTGCTGGTATAGCCCAATCGGGAACCGAGCGATTGTTGGCCGGCCTCAAGACAATCCAGCAGCAGCCAGATGAGCCTGAACATTGCCATGGCGATATCGGACAATTCCGCATTCAGGCCCATCCGCTGCAGCAATTGAACGATGCTGGAGAGAGGCGTGGTCAATGCCAGAAGCAGCAGGGCCGCAATGCAGGTGGTGCTTCTGAGTGCCACGAAACCTGCAGAATAGGCAGCATCCGTGGAGACAAGCGACAATGTCGGAACAAATCCGACCATCCTGACGGAGACGAGTTGCGCCAGTGTTCCCGTGATGATGAACAGCATGGGGACGCGGGCAGCCTTGAATATGTCGTGCAGCCGCAGTCCGGGGCCTGTCTTCATCAATGCCAGTATCGCGATCAGCAGGCCGATCTGGCCTGTCCATCCGACAGAATCCAGCGAGATGATCATAAGGCCGACGGCAAGCAGAAGCTTTTCACCGGTGGCGTAGTGTCGCCACCGGTTGGTCTGGGCACAGCGATCGATCGCACGCATCGTCTACTTGATATCCGGGCGCTTTGCCGGCGACGAGCGACGACCGAAATAGAAGCCGACGAGACCTGCGCCAAGTGCTGCCTGCAGAGCAAACAGCAGGCTTTCGATCTCGCCGCTCGGCGGCTCCCACAAAGGCGCAGCCCAGGGCGTGTAGTCTGGCTGAATTTCGGTGATGGCGGCTTCAGCTTCGCCGTCCGCACCGGCAAATTCGGCGTCTCCGCCATGGTGAATGATCAACGGCAGGATTGCCAGGGCGATGACCGCAAACAACATCCAGAGGTTACGTTTCAGCATGATCAGGCCTTCGCGGTAAAGATGTTGAGGGCGTTCAGTTCGCCGCGGCTGTATCGCTGCAGCAGGTTGAAGACGATGACCGTCAACAGGCCTTCGCTGATGGCCAATGGCACCTGCGTGACCGCAAAAATACCCAGAAATTTCGCAGCAGCGCCTGTGATGCCCGATACCGGATCCGGAAATGCGAGAGCGAGCTGCAGAGAGGTCGTCACATAGGTCGCCAGGTCACCAAGCGTCGCAGCGACAAAGATCGCGATTGCGCCGCTGAAGCCGGCACCTGTTATGCCCCTGAAGAGGCCATAGGCGACAAATGGACCAACGATGGCCATGGAGAAGATATTGGCGCCCAGCGTGGTCAGTCCGCCATGTGCCAGTAGCAAAGCCTGAAACAGAAGGACAATCGTCCCGAGCACGGTGGTGACCGTGGGGCCGAACAGCGATGCCGCAAGCCCGGTTCCCGTCGGATGCGAGCAGCTCCCGGTAACAGACGGGATCTTGAGCGCAGACAAGACGAATACATAGGCGCCGGATGCTGCCATCAAAAGCTTGATTTCCGGTTTTTCACGCACAAGCGTGACAATGCGCCGGGCGCCATAAATCACAAATGGCGCGGAAATCGCGCCCCAGCCGACTGCGTGCGCGGCCGGCAAATAGCCTTCCATAATATGCATGGCATAACCCTCTACCGCGCCCACCGCGCGGCTCGAACAAACACCACGGATGTCGTGGCCCAGCGATGGCAGGTCTCCTGGCTCACGGGTCTTGGCTCAGTCCGCCTTATCAGCCGCAATATCGGCCAATGGCATCGTTGGACATCGCTCACCGCTTACAGTTGCGGGGGCAGCCACGGTTTTGGTCCCTGATGGGTAGTCCGCACCGTGTTCCCTTTTCATCCGCCGTCGTTTCATCGGGCGGAACCATCAAAGAAAGCATTATGCGCCACACGGCTAGAACGCAACGCAGAGGCGGAGAAATAATGCGCAAGTCCACGCCGCCGGACAGCGAATATGGTCTAGCAGCCGTCAATGGCTGCCGCGAAAGGCAAGCGCGTTCGTAAATTGTCACATTCAGCCGGGTTGTCCCAGCCCCGCCGGACATCTCGCGCCTGACCGCTTGGCCACCTGTCCTTGGTTTCAATAACCCAGGGGAATAGATAGCCTCAATTATACTATTAGACGGCATTCACTCGTTCACGCATATTGCTGTCATCGAGCCAGAGATGTGCATCCTCCCAAGCTGAACTTATCTGCGTAACTCGAAGCAAAAATAATGGGGAACTCAATGTCCAACATGCGTAATTGCCTGACATCAAACGTTGGTGCCGCGATCCTGGTGGCAACAGCATTCTGTAGTCCCGTCCTTGCCGACGGCTTTGATACTTCGGGTATCAAGGTCGATGCCGCGCTGGCTGCGCGCCTTCCCGCCAAGATCAAGTCGGCCGGTGTGATTTCGATCGGCTCCGATACAGCCTATGCTCCCTGGGAATATCTCAGCGAGAAGGACGGCCAGACGCCAGAAGGCATCGATGTCGACATCGCCAATGCCATCGGTGCGAAACTCGGCGTCAAGATCGACTTCCAGACATCAGCCTTCGATGCCATCCTGCCCGCACTCGGGACCAAATTCGATCTCGGCGTCTCCGCTTTCACGATCAGCAACGAGCGGATGAAGGTGGTAAATTTCGTCAGCTATTCCGACAGCGGAAGCTTGTGGGCCGTCAAGGCCGGTAATCCGTCGAATTTTGATCCTGCCGACTTCTGTGGTCGGAAAATTGCAATCCAGTCAGGCTCCTGGCACGAGGGCATCGTCAACGAGGCGGACAAGGCGTGCACCGCTGCCGGAAAGCCCGCGATCGACATTCTGCCCTTTGCAACACAGACGGAAGCCTTGACCCGTGTCGCCGCCGGCGGTGCGGATGCGACGATCTCCGGCGGTTCGACCGTCGGCTATGCCGCGAAGCAATCCAAGGGCCAGTTGGAAGTCGTCTCGCCGACCACCGGTGTGTTCAGCGAGCGGGGACCGAACGGGATCGCCGTCGCGAAGGCGGATGCCGAATTGACTGAGCTTGTCGCCGATACCGTCAACGCGCTGATCGCGGAAGGCACGTACAAGGCCCTGTTCGACAGCTGGGGCGTCGGCACCGAAATTGTGAAGAAGGCCGAAGTCAATCCGACAGTCAAGGATTGATGCCGTGGCTTTGGACGCAGATACCATGCGGACCGTCGCTACCACGTCTGCAGCGTCTAAGCCGGATGTCGCGCGGAACATCATTGTTCCGCGCCGGCACCCGGGCCGTTGGCTGGCGGTGGCCGTGATCGCAGTCATCGCCCTCCAGGCGGCGCACGCTGTCGCCGTCAATCCGAACTTTCATTGGGACGTTTTCCTGAAATATCTGTTCTGGCCGCAGGTCGTTCGAGGCGTCGGCTGGACACTGCTGTTGACGGTTGTCGCCATGGCGGTCGCTATCTTTGTCGCGGGGGTGCTGGTGATCATGCGCGACAGCGACAATCCGGTTCTGAAGGGCCTCGCCTATAGCTGGATCTGGTTCTTCCGCGGAACGCCGATCTACACACAATTGTTGTTCTGGGGCCTGTTCGCTGTCCTGTTTCCGCATCTTTCGCTGTCCATTCCATTCGGGCCGGAAATTGCCGGAATTGAAACACGCTATCTCGTGACACCGGCGGTCGCCGCCATTCTCGGGCTGGGGTTCAACGAGTCCGCCTATCTGACCGAAATCTTCCGGGCGGGGTTCAACTCCATAGATCACGGTCAGGCGGAGGCAGCCCAAGCCTTGGGAATGCGGCCGGCCAAGATCTGGTGGCGCATCCTGATGCCCCAGGCCATGCGCGTGATAATTCCACCCACAGGCAATGAAACCATCGGCATGCTGAAGATGACATCCCTGGTGCTCGCCGTGCCCTTCACGCTCGACCTAATGTTCGCCACGAATGCGATCGCCAACAGGCTCTACCTGCCGATCCCACTGCTGATGGTGTCGGGTGCCTGGTATCTCGCCATCACGAGCCTGCTGATGGTTGGCCAGCATTTTCTCGAACGTCACTTTGGTAAGGGCGTCTCGCCCAATCCAGCCAGGGCGGAGTGAAGCCATGGATACAATCGTCAAATCGGACGTCTGCGTCGAAATGCAGAACATCCATAAATTCTACGGGTCGGTCCACGCGCTCAAAGGCGTGAACCTGTTGGTCCGGCGCGGTGAGGTCTGCGTTGCAATCGGGCCTTCCGGATCCGGTAAGTCGACGCTGTTGCGCTGCATCAACCAGCTGGAGGCGATCTCTGCCGGAAGGGTATTCGTCAAGGGAGAGCTGCAGGGCTTCACCGAGCAGAACGAGCGTTTCCATCCGCTCGCACCGGGCCATGTCGCAAGGCAGCGGCGGATGACCGGCATGGTCTTCCAGCGTTTCAACCTCTTTCCGCATATGACGGCACTGCAAAACGTGATGGAAGGGCCGGTGCATGTGAAGGGCTGGTCCAGGAACGATGCCCAGGTCAAGGCGCTTGAGCTTTTGGCGCGCGTCGGGTTGTCAGGTTTCGGCAATCGCTATCCCGGCCAGTTGTCCGGAGGCCAGCAGCAGCGCGTGGCCATCGCGAGGGCCCTGGCGATGGAGCCTGAGGTCATGCTGTTTGACGAGCCGACCAGCGCGCTGGATCCAGAGCTTGTGGGGGAGGTTCTCGACGTGATCAAGGACCTTGCCCGAAGCGGTATCACCATGGTCGTGGTCACCCATGAGATCGGCTTCGCCCGAGAAGTCGGCAGCCATCTGGTCTTCATGGATCAAGGCATGATCATGGAAGAGGGCCATCCCCGTGAGATGCTCGCCAATCCGAAAAACCCGCGCACGGTCGCATTCCTCTCCAAGGTCCTTTGAGAAAGTACACCATGATAGAGCCGAAACTTGTTGAACAAGTCACGGGATGGCGACGCCACCTCCATGCACATCCGGAACTTTCCGGAGAAGAGGCAAAGACCGCAGCTTTTGTCTCCGAACAACTCACGTCCCTGGGCATTCCGCATGAAACGGGCATCGGCCATCATGGCATTGTCGCGACACTCCATCGGCCGGGGTCGAACAGGTCGATCGGCCTGCGCGCCGACATGGACGCATTGCCGATCAAGGAAGCCAATATTTTCCCGCATGCTTCTCGCAATTCCGGCGTCATGCATGCCTGCGGCCATGACGGTCATACCGCAGCGCTTCTCGGTGCCGCTGCGGTGCTGGTCAAGGACGATAGCTGGACGGGAACGATCAATCTCGTGTTCCAGCCGGCGGAAGAGAATGGCAAGGGGGCAAAGGCGATGATCGCCGACGGGTTGTTCGAACGTTACCCGATGGAGAAATTGTTTGCCTGGCACAACTGGCCCGGCCTCCCTTTGGGCCAGGTTGCGGTTCACACTCGGCCTTCCATGGCCGCAGGTGGCGACTGGCGTATCGAACTCAAGGGACTGGCGGGCCACGCGGCAGCGCCGCACCTGACACGCGATCCGATCAATGCGGCGGCACACCTGATTGTCGCGCTGAACAACATTGTTTCACGCAATGTCGATCCGCTTGAGACCGTTGCGTTGACGGTCTCGATGATCCAGGGCGGAACTGTCAGCAACCAGATTCCCGAGACCGCGACCATCATCGGCACGCTCCGGACTTTTGATGTCGAAGTTCGCAAAGCCGTGATCCAGCGGATGTCGGAGGTTATCGAAGGCACCGCCGCTGCATGGGGCGTAAAGGCTGAGTACGAGATCAATTCCACGGGACGGGTGATGGCCGATACGCCGGCGGAGGCCGCGTTATCGGTTGCGGCAGCAGATGCAGCCGGATTGTCGGTGACGCGCGACATCAGGCCGGCGATGGGCGGCGACGACTTCGCATTCCTGGTGGAGGGCAAGGCAGGGGCCTATGTCCTCATCGGAAATGGACCCGTTGCGGAAGACGGAAAGCTTCACAACGAACGCTATGAATTCAATGACGAGGTACTTGGCCCTGCCATGTCCTGGCTCACGACCGTCGCCAAGATGGCTTTACGCGAATGACCGGTGTCCGCAGACAGCGGTCAGGCGATGGCGCGCTTCAATTCATCGATGAAGGCCTCGAGGGCGAGGGAAGGAAGCCGGTTGGGCGGCGTGATCAGGAGTGTACGAAAATGCAGGGCGGGCTCGAAGGGGCGCAACGTCAGTCCCCGACCGATATAGGGTTCGGCCGTCAGCGGGTTCACGAGCCCGACACCGATGCCAGCTGCCACCATCGAACAGATGGTCGTCGAGTAAGGTGTTTCGATCACGGTGCGAACGGTGATCCCGGCGATCTCGAACGCCCGCTCGGCTTCGCGTCGAGTAGTATCTTCCGGCGCAAGGGCAATAAAGGGTTGTCCGGCCAGATCGGCGGCATGAACCACATCCCGTGCCTCGAGAGGATGGCCTTCCGGAATGGCGACGGCCACGCGAAACTGGGTGAAGGGCTGGACCTCCACGCCCGTCCTGTCGATTTCGTCGGCGACGATGCCGAGATCGAACTGGCCGGAGGCGACGAGATCGCGGACATTCGAGGACATGCGGGCCTGAAACGTAATCGCAATGTTCGGGTTGCGATCCATGAAGCTGCGCAACACGCGGGGAAGCACGTTGGTCGACAAGGCCGACAGGCACGCGATCCGCAGTTCTCCCGAGCCATAGTCGCGAATTCGCGCCGCCGCGCCGCGCAGATGTGTCAGGCCAAGGAATGCCTGTTCGACCTCTCGAAAGAAAAGCTGTCCTTCAGCCGTCGGCAGCAATCGTCCCTTGATGCGATGGAAGAGATCGAAATCGAGGGAACGCTCGAGTTCCTGGATCATCTTGCTGACCGCGGGCTGCGAAATATGCAGGACTTCGGCGGCACGCGCCGTGGTGCCATTCGTCATCACCACCCTGAACACTTCAACCTGTCGCAAGTTCATCGCGCAATTCAACCCGCTTCCATAACCAGTAAGAATAGAAATAGCAGCCGGCCGCCAAAAAAGGAATTGTCGTTCCAAGGCATCCGGAGCATTTTCCGAAAGGCGCTTGCCCCATGAAAGATCTGACCCAATGCGTGCTCACCCCGGCGGTATCGTCCGAAGGTTTTGATCCCCTGGGGGTCGGGGTTCATCGTGGCTCGACCATCGTTTTCAAGGATGCGGCGGCCTATGCTGCTCGCGGCGAGCGCGGTCACCAGGGCTATTCCTATGGTCTCTACGGCACGCCGACGACACGGACCCTTGAGGCAAAGCTCACCAGTCTCGAAGGTGGCGCTTGGTCTTTCCTGACGCCGTCCGGCCAGGCGGCAAACGCCCTCGCGATCCTTCCGTTTGTCGCCGCGGGAGATCACGTCCTGATTATCGATACGGCCTATCCGCCGATGCGCGATCTGGCCGAAAGCGATCTGCGCAGGCTTGGTGTCGATGTGGACTTTTTTGATCCGCTTTCCCCGGAGGACCTCAGTCGGAAAATCCGTGACAGGACGAAGATCGTCTGGTGCGAGAGCCCCGGATCGACAACGATGGAAGTTCTTGATCTGCCCCGGATCGCCGCGATCGCCCATGCACGCGGCGCGCTGGTTGGTGTCGACAATACCTGGGCGACGCCGCTCAACTTCAAGCCGCTTCTTCATGGTGCCGATATCGTCACTGAGGCGCTGACGAAATTCGTCTCGGGTCACTCAGACATATTGATGGGATCAATCACGATCGCGGACGAGGCGCTGCTTCAACCGATCCGGTCTCTGATGGGGCGCATGGGCATTGGCGTTTCGCCGGATGATGCGTCCCTTGTCCTGCGTGGGTTCGAGACGCTCGGTGTACGCTTGCGCCATTCCGAACGGGTCGCGTTGAAATTTGCCCGCAGGATGGCGGAGCATCCCCTGGTGGACGCGGTTTTGCATCCGGCCTTGGAAAGTTTTGCCGGACATGCCGTCTGGAAAAGGGACTTTCTCGGTTCCAGCGGCGTTTTCAGCATGACCTTCACCGATGACGCGGCGCCTCATGTCGCGGCTGCACTCGATGCATTCCGGTTGTTTGCCATTGGTGCATCCTGGGGGGGAACCCGCAGCCTGGTTGCCCCGATGCCGGTTGAGCGCTTTCGGAGCGCGACAGCATGGCGCGGACCGGATCTAATCCTGCGGCTCAGCATCGGACTTGAGGATGAAGATGAATTGTGGGCCGATATCGAGCGTTTTTTGGAGCGCCTTGAAAAAAGCCAGTCAGCCCAGGCCAACCCGGGGCGTGCCGAAGGGATAAGACATGGCTGAATTGACCCAGCTTGCGCTTGCAGAGTTGTCTCGGCGCCTACGGTCAAGGGAGATCTCTCCGGTCGAATTGACGCAGGCCTATATCGACCGGATCGCGACGTGTGATGTTCACATTCACAGCTTCAACTGCGTGCGGGCAGAAGCGGCGTTGCAGGATGCCGCACGTGCCGAGCGGGATATGAAAAATGGGGACTGGCTCGGACCGCTTCACGGGATTCCGATCGGCATAAAGGATCTGATCGACGTTGCGGGATTGCCGACAACGGCGCAGGCGGCGCATAGACGCGACGCTGTCGCCGACCGGGATGCCGGCGTGGTCGAAGCCCTGAAAGGGGCGGGGGCGATAATTCTCGGCAAACAGGCAACGGCGGAATATGCCATGGGCGGCACACAGTTTGACCTGCCATGGCCCGCGACGCGCAATCCATGGAACCTTGCACTCGATCCGTCTTCGTCGTCCAGCGGATCGGCAGCGGCGACGGCAGCAGGCTTTTGCGCCGGTTCGGTCGGGACGGAGACTGCCAGCTCGATCCGCGATCCGGCTGCCTGGTGCGGTGTGGCGGGCATGAAGCCGACGAACGGGCTGGTGAGCCGTCGCGGCGTGCTTCCGCTGTCGCCATCACTGGATTGCGTCGGCCCGATTGCTTGGACGGTCGAAGATTGCGCCCTGATGCTGTCTGCAATGGTGTCATCCGACCTTCAGGATACCAAAGTCAGCGGGTTCAAACGTCCGGATACATCCATCTTGCAGGACGGCGTCCGCGGTCTTCGGGTTGGTGTCGTGCGCCACTTCTACGAAGACGATCCGCATATGGACGATGAGGTCCTCGATGCTATGGAGCGTTCGTTGTCTGCCTTCGAACGCTTGGGTGCGCATGTTTCGACGGTGCGGCTGAACGAATTCGACCTGTATTGCTCGCTGGTGAATACGATTTCCTGGCCGGAGGAGTACGAAGAACACCGCACCGAGCTTGATGCCTTTCCCGCCCACTTCACCGCCGTCACCCGATCGCGATTTGCCGACGGCAAGACATTTCTCGCCGCAGACTACATCCAGGCGCAGAAGCGGCGGGCTGCTCTGGTCGCAGATCTTGGCGAACGCATGCGGGATGTCGATGTCCTGGTCTTGCCAACAACAAAGAAACCGGCACAGATCCTCGGCTACGAGCACACAGAGATCGGAAGCCTGGAACTTTCGCTGACGCGCCCTTTCAATCTGACCGGTGGCCCCGCGCTTGCGCTGTGCAATGGTTTTACAGCCGCCGGCCTTCCGACCTCAATCCAGATCATCGGCCGGCATTTCGAAGATGACTCGGTGCTGCGAGCCGGACATACCTTGGAGGTTGCCCTCGCAACACGGTCCCGCAGACCGGCTTTCGGCTGAATTGCAGACGCCATAGCTTGGAAGCTGCGTATCGGTCCAAACTAAAATCCATGCCTTCCGGTCTGGAGCGAGCGGGTCTGCCTGACCCTCAACGTTGGCGCACCAGATCAAATTCGATCGAGCGTCTGCTGATCAGTTTCACCGATCGATCGGGAAGTATGATGTATGTCTCCTCCGCCCGCCGCCCATTCTGGTCGATCAGGCGATGTGTGAAAGTGCTGCCGACAGGGGCCTTGGACAATCTGCTCTGCGGTTGCCCGCCATAGGTGATGCTGCCGGGGATGGGTTCGACTGCCGTTGCCGCGCAGGCGGAAAGCGCGAAGGCAACAAGCATGATTGGCGCGAGGTTTTTCATGGCGATGGTCCATCGAATTGGAAGCGTTTGCTCACGCTTCGGGCCCTGAGCGAGAATTGAGTTTCAAGACATTGTAGACCGGCAGGTCGATAAAGACACGCGGTCAGTAGCACAAGCGAAACAGGCCGCTAATGTTCCAGACGGTATTGCCTGCATGGCTCATGCGGATCAAGCGCGATGACATGCCCTATTTTGCCATGGCGCCAGTTGTTGCCTCCCTTTGTTGTGCCTGGACCTGAATCTGGGCCGCGGCCGCGGCGGGGTTCTTGTCGTCCCCGCCGATCTGAACGGTCGGTTGGGCAAACTCGATGCCATTCTGCTTGAACGCCTCGCGCAACATGGCATAGGCCCGCCGGCGGATCGCCGACTGTAACTGCGTTGGTTTGAGCGTCATGCCGAAGCTCAGCTTGATCCCGTAGTCGGTAAACTCTTCCACGCCCTTCATCTTGAGGTTTTCGATGATGAACGGCTGAAACTCCTCGTCGTCCTTCAGGGTTTTGCCGACGGTCTTCGTGATGGATTTGACCTTGGCGATGTCTGCGTCATAGGAGACTGTGAGCATGAACTTTACCACGGACCAGTCGCGGCTCATGTTTTGCACGGCTCCCAGTTCGCTGAAGGGCACAATGAAGATAGGGCCGCGATGGTGGCGCAACTTGATCGAGCGCAGGCTGAAGGACTCGACGGTACCCTTGTAGCTCCCGCTCTGGATGTATTCGCCGACGCGAAACGCATCGTCCAGCAGATAGAACATGCCGCTGATCACGTCCTTGACCACGGTCTGCGCGCCAAAGCCGATTGCCACGCCGACAACGCCGGCGCCGGCGATCAGAGGTCCGATTTCGACGCCGAGTGATGACAGTCCCATCATCACGGCAATCGCGACCAGCAGGATCATCAGGACGTTTTTCAGAATTGGCAGCAGCGTGCGGATGCGCGCGCGCCGTCGTTCCTGCTCGCTTCCGATCTCGAACATCACCTGGGTCTGCCCGAGCTTGCGATCGATCAGCACCTTGGTCACGTTCCAGATCAGGTCGACAGCGAGAACGATGATCCCGGCGCTGAGTATGCCGCGCATCAGGCGCAGTGTCGGCGAATCCTGCATCGTCATTTCGGTGAGTTCGATCTCGAGCACATCGGCAAGAAAGACAATCGACCCTATGATCAATCCCGCCCGAATGCCCCGCTCGACGATCACGGACAGGATTGTCGTCGTCGAGCCGTCCTCGCCATAGGCGTCTCGTGCACCCAGCATGTTGTTGACCGATGCCTTGGCAAGGATCACCGAGCCGGGCAGGACGGCAACAACCACGGCAAGCCAGAACAGCTTCATGGCCCCAGCGACCCACAGCATCCAGATCGCGATGAAGTAAAGCGTCCAAAGCGTGTTTTTTGCCCGCCAGCTGATGCGTGGCTTCTGCTCCGTCAAGGCGGATGGCTGGGGGCGGCGCCAGACCGCTTCGATGCCTATCGCAAGCAGAACCAGGCCCAGCGAATAGGCCACGAGTTGCCGGGCGGGAATGGAAAAACCCATCGTTCCGAGCAGCCTGATGGTCACCCAGCCGAAGGCATACCAGCCGATCAGATAGACCACGCGTTTTGCCCAGTGGCCGGCTGCCGCATCACTGACCGGAATGACCCGGTGAATGTGCAACGTGGGATCTGTCGACCCCGGCGGTGCCAGGAGGACAGTGACAAGGGCACTGGCCAGTCGGAAGACAACGATGGCGAGGAGGTAGCCGACAACGATTTCCCGGATCAGCGGTGGCCATTCGAACAGCAGGAAAAAGCCGATGCTGCCAAGGGCGAAGGATGCCAGGTAGCATGCGGCCCAGAGCAGCCGCGTGCCAACGGCAAGCGTCTTCTCGTGAACGGTGGAGAATGGCGCCTGCGCCATCCATGCGCGCCACCCGGTCGTCAACCGACGGAAAAGCCATTGGGTGAGCAGGCCCACGGCAAGAAAGGCCGCAACCAGAAACGTCGGCCGAATGCCGCGGCTCTCGCGGATTTCCTGGTTGAGAAAATCGGCTGCCTGCATCGCTTGCGATGGGAACGACCGGCTGGCGTCGAAAAGGCCTGCCATATGCGATCGCAGGCGCGTGGTGAAATCGGCGAAGGAAATATCTGGCTCGACGTGAGGCGCCACGGGTCGTTCGGCGGCCTGCGTTGGGTCTGCCTGCTCGAGAAGCCATTTCTGCACGTCCGGATTTGCGATAAGCCCGATGAACTGCTGAACGCTTTCCGGTTGTGAGGGACTGGGGTCAGAAGTTTGCGCAAGGCCCGAAACTGCCGGGAGCCATAAGGCCAGCGTCAGGATCGCGACCTGATACCGGATTTTCGTTTTCGAGCATAAGGCCATCCACGACGCGCCCATGACAAAGCCTTCCCGCCTGAGGTTGGAGCGTTCTTGACATCATATTTGCTCATTCCCTCCTGTTCCCGTCAATCTGCATTTGGGGAAGCTGCCACGATGGAGAAGTGTCAAAGAGTGAACGTTATGCTTCGCTTCACAAAGGCGCTGCCCGGAAGGCGCATCGAGGTCGATGCCGTCAGCGATTGGTGCCTCGGATGGAGAATGAAAATCGGCGGGCTGGATCAGGGTTGTCTGGCTGAGTTGGGCTCAAAGCCCCGCGATCAACGTCTAATCGCCAGTCCATGATTTGACTGATTACGTCATATCAGGAGCAAAGTCGCTGGCTCAGATCGTTGGGGAGAGCATCGTGCCAGTCAGGTGGCTCACAGACGCTGAAAAGGCAAAACCGATCGGTCACGGCTCGTGGGCACCACCATCCGATGTGGCCTTGTCCGTCGCACTTGGCGCCCGTAATTCCAAATGCGGTAGAATTTGGGGCAGATTCAGCCCGCCCATCGGGGCAGGCTGAACCCTTAATCCTGAAGCGATCAGAGAACGCTGACGCTTTCGGCCTTCGACTTGCCCGTCTTGCGATCCTGGCCAACTTCGAAGCTGACCTTGTCACCGTCACGCAGCGAGCCGCCCTGCTGCAAGGCAGAAACGTGAACGAAAACGTCTGGACCGCCGTTGTCAGGCGTGATGAAGCCGAAGCCCTTGTCTTCAGCGAAAAATTTAACCGTACCGGTCGCCATGATAGTTCCTCTTTAAATGTGCAGCCGTCTGACTCGCGGGCAGAACTTATCGTTCTGGCGCGTGCTTATCAACGGTCTAATGCGTTTCTAATGCAATCAGGTGGAAACGTCGACAGCTACATGGCACGTGAACGTAAGTTTTTCACGGGGTATTCGATAACGTCGGCAGCTCGGTTTCGCACCGAAAATTGTCCCTCTGGGCCAGCGAGACGATCGCACGCATCCTGCACAACGGGCAGAGCGCGGACGCAGCGACGGATGGCTCCGGTGCGATACCTTCGCTCTGCGCCGGGCTCCTGACAACCATTCTCATCGATTTCGAAAGACCGTGCAGGGCACGGCTGCCGCGCGTATGGCAGCGCAAAGTGTTGTCGCCTCTTGCCGTGTCTCACGTCCGATCCGTGCGGCGTAGCGCTTCCGATAGCCGAAATTCCCGCCACGCTGCCGGACGATCAGGGCACGCTCCGCATTGAGTGGTTCAGGCAGGCTGCTGACCGCGCGCCTGAACAGATGGTCCACGACGGAAGGCCGGTAATGTGCGGCAAGCTGAACACCCCAGGGTGCCCAGTCGGCTGATCCGGCAAGCACCGGCTCGTTCATTCGGCGCGTCTGCGCCAGTTCTAAACAGGCCATCTGGAACGGCAGCGCCTCGTCCAGTGCCGGAGCCGCGATGACGGGCGGGGCGTCACGCCATGTCTCGATGATGTTGCCGGTGATCGCAAAGACATAGTCGCGCGTTTCGATTGGAAGCCGACCTTTGGACAAGAAACGCGCCAGCCCGCTTTCACCGGCATTGTAGGCGGCTGCGGCAAATCCGAAATTCCCGAAGCGGGTTTGAAGCGCCTTGAGGTAGGCTGCCGATGTGTCCAGGGCGTCGATGACGTCGAAGCTGTTGTCGAGGCCGCGCCTCTTGGCGGTCTCCGGCATGAACTGCGCAATGCCCTCGGCACCTTTCGGGCTGACCGCTTCCGGTCGAAACAGGCTTTCGCGCCAGATGAGGCGGGCAAAGAAGGCGGCTGGCACGCCATGGGTTTTTGCAAAGTGTCCAATCATGCGGCACAGATCGGAGTTGAACGCCTCCTGACGAATGCAAAGTCGGGCGTCTGCGCGTTGGTAAAGGCAGGCCGGTCTGTCCTCCGCCTCGGCGGCAGCGAGGGAGCCGGGTGACAGAGTGGCGGCACTCACCTGAATGACGGCCGCAAGAATCCGAAGAGGTCTGTGGCTTGCGCCCATAGGGGATCTCGCGCTTGTGCAGATCGTGATCAAGGCCTGGAGCCCGATCATGCCCTAATCCGTTTCATGCACGCAAGCGATATGGGCGTTCAGGCCGGATCAGGCCAAATCTGATCTGGCAGTCTAGTGTCCTGACTGGGGCAATCGACTCTTTTCCCTCCGCATTGCGACAGCCGTTCTATTGCCGCTCGAGGCGATCAATGCCGAAAGTCCCAGCCCTCTTTCCTGGTGCGATCAGATTGCGGCTGCTTTGAAGTGGCCTGGTGGTTCCCAGCCAAGATCATAGCTGAACGAAATGGCCCGCCGTGATTTCGCGGTACTGGCGGCGGGGCGGTGCATACCCTGCCGGCCGCACGGGGCTTTTCAATTCATCGATTGCTGCATTGCGCCTGAAACCACGCCGCTCGGGGTCCGGTACCGGCACGGCGGCCATCAGCTTCTTCGTATAGGCATGTTGTGGATTGTCGAATATGGCGGCGCGGGGGCCGATTTCGACGATTTCACCGAGATACATCACGGCGACGCGGTGGCTGATCCGCTCGACCACTGCCATGTCATGGCTGATGAACAGGAAGGCGAGGTTGAGCTCCTCCTGCAGATCCATCAACAGGTTGCAGACCTGTGCCTTGATCGAAACGTCGAGTGCTGAGACGCTTTCATCGGCAACGATGACCTTCGGATTGAGCGACAGGGCGCGGGCAATCGCGATGCGCTGGCGCTGGCCACCGGAAAATTCATGCGGATAGCGGTCAATCATCCGGGGATCGAGGCCGACCTTGCGCAAGAGATCAGCGACCTTGGCCTGTGCCTCTTCACGGGTTCCGAGGCGATGCTTCAGGTAAGGCTCTGCGATGGCGGCGCCCACTGTCATGCGCGGGTTGAGGCTGGAGAATGGATCCTGGAAGATCATCTGCACGCTGCGCCGCATGGCGCGCAGGCTCGGCTGATCCAGTGTCAGCACATTGTAGCCGTCGAGATGCACCTCGCCGCTATCCGGTTCTATCAGTCGGATGATCGAACGCCCGGTGGTCGATTTGCCGCAACCGCTCTCGCCGACGATCGACAGGGTCTCGCCCTGAAAAAGGTCGAACGAGACATCCTCAACCGCATGCACGGCCCCGGTTTGGCGGCCAAAGAGGCCGCTGCGGATCGGGAAGCGCGTGACGAGGTTCTTGACCGACAGCACAGGCGTCTTGCGGGTATCGACCGTATCGGCGACCTCCGCCGGTACACTCGCCTTACCCGAGCCGATATCCACAATCGGGAAGCGCAGTGGCCAGGCATGACCATGCATCGAGCCGAGTTTCGGCACGGCGGCCAGAAGGGCGCGGGTATAGGGATGCCGGCCGCGATGGAAGACATCGGCGGTCGCTCCCTGCTCGACCACGTCGCCGCGCAGCATGACGATGGTGCGGTCGGCAATCTCCGCGACCACGCCCATGTCATGGGTGATGAACAGGACCGACATGCCCTCTTCCTCCTGCAAGACCTTGATCAGGTCGAGGATCTGCCCCTGGATTGTCACGTCGAGTGCGGTTGTCGGCTCGTCGGCGATCAGCAGTTTCGGCCTGGAGGCAAGCGCCATGGCTATCATCACGCGCTGCCGCATGCCGCCGGAAAACTGATGCGGATATTCGTCGAACCGATCACCGGCATTGGGTATGCGCACCTTTTCCAGCATGCGGATGGTCTCGGCGCGCGCCTCGGCCTTTGACAGGCCCTTGTGGCGTGTCAGCACTTCGGAAATCTGCCGTCCGATCGTGAAGATCGGATTGAGACTGGTCATCGGCTCCTGGAAGATCATCGCGGCCTCGTTGCCGCGCACCTTCTGCATGTCCTTTTCCGACAGGGCCAGGATATCACGCCCGTTCAGCAGCACCCGGCCTTCCACCCGGGACTGGTCGCGGGCCACAAGCCGCATGATCGACAGGGAGGTGACGCTCTTGCCGGAACCGGATTCGCCGACGATGGCCACCGTCTCGCCCGGCTTCACGTAGAAGGAAATGTTGCGAACCACCGGGCGCCACACACCGTCGACCAGAAATGAGGTCGTCAACCCCTCGACGGAGAGGACCGCGGCCGTTTCAGTATGGGTGGAGGCTTTGAACACGGGGGTCATGGCGATGCTGCTCCGATCCTGTGGGTGCGGTTTCGGCTCATGCCGGCTTCAGTGGGGTGGCAAAGGATGGTGAGGGGATGCCTTTGGCGATCCGCGCTGCTTCGAGGGCTGCGATCTTCTCATCGATCATCCGCCGGTCGGTCAGGCCATGCGGATTGTCGCGGGTCGGCATGGTTTCCGCGACATGCAGGAAACGTTCCTGTGCCACGATATAGAGCCGGCGTAACTCACCCAGCGGATCGAGATGGTCGTCAGAGCGAATATCGAGCCTGGCATAATCCTGGTCGTGAAAGATCCTCAGCGCCGCCGACTGCCGCCCACGCTTGTCGCCGCCTGCTGCTTCGCCGGCATCCATGGCGGCCAGAAGCCGCTCGGCCAGCGGCCGGTCGGAGGTCGCCTTGTATGCCCGGAGGGATTCTGCAATCACCTGCGGCCCGGCCAGCATGTTGCCGGCCACCGAGACATTGTCGTCGACGAGATGGCCGGCCCAGTCGATGCATTTATCACCGGTGAAGGCGGCATTGCGACCTTGCCCGTCGATCAGATGCATCTGCCGCTGCTGGCAGCCATTGTCGCGACCGGTCAGGACCGCGATAATCTGATCCGGAGACCGGCCCTCGGACAGGAGGGCAAGGCCGTCGGTCCCGTAAAGCGGGCTCACGAAAGCCTGAGTGGCGATGGCGCCGATACGGCCGCGCATATGGGGTACGGCGGCACCTACCGCAAAGAAGCGGCTGGCAACGGCGATGCCGAGATGGCCTGTTTCGGGATCGCGGGCGACGATGGACCAGGTCATGGACTACCGCCCGATCGCGTAGGCTTGCATAAGCCTTGGTGTGGCTGCGGCCCGCAGCAATCCATCGGCATCGCGGCGTGCGGCCGTCAGGCGTCCAACGCTCCAGGGGTCGGCCTCGGTGATGTCGTGGCCCATGGCTTTCAGCGCATTGATTGTTTCCGAGCCGATCGTACTTTCGATCATCACATTGCCCGGCTGGCTGGTGCGTGGATAGAAGGAGCCGGGGAAATGGGCCGTGTGGAACAGTGGCATGTCGATCGCCGCCTGCAGGTTCTGCCTGTGGTGCACATAGCGCAGGAAGAAGGACAGCTGCCACTGGTCCTGCTGGTCGCCGCCGGGTGTGCCGAAGGCGAGCGTCGGGCGTCCTTCGTAGAGCGCGATTGACGGCGTCAAAGTGGTGCGCGGGCGCTTGCCCGGCTGAAGCGAGGTCGGCAGGCCCGGCTTTAGCCAGAACATCTGGGCGCGGGAATTGAGGCAGAAGCCGAGGCCGGGTACGATCGGCGAGGATTGCAGCCAGCCGCCCGACGGAGTGACGGAGACCACGTTACCCTCACGGTCGATGACATCGATATGCACGGTATCACCGCGCTTTTCCGTCAGATGCGACATGGTCGGCTCATAGACGGCGCCTGTGCCGGACATGGACGCAAGCATAGCCATTGTCAGGTCATGCTGAGTCTCGAAACCCGGCAATCGGCCGGGACGCAGGCCCATCGATGCGGTGCTGCCGATGAGTTTGCGGCGCTCGCTGTTATAGGCATCCGACAACAGGTGTTCCATCGGCACGTCGGCAAAGGCCGGGTCGCCGTAGTAGACCTCGCGGTCAGCATAGGCGAGCTTCATCGTCTCGACGACGGTATGCACGAAGTCTGCCCCAAGCGGGTCCATCGCTGCGATATCGATCCCCTTCAGCAGTGCCAGCGATTGCAGCAGTACAGGCCCCTGTCCCCATGGGCCTGTCTTGGCGACTGTCCAGCCATGGTAGTCAAAGGTCTGCGGTGTTTCGACGGTTGCCGACCAGCCGGCCATGTCGTTGGCGGTCAAGACGCCCTTGTGGCGACTGCCGCTGGCATCCATCACTTCTGCGGTCTTCAGATAGTCCTCGATCGCCTCGGCGACGAAGCCCCGGTAGAAGGCGTTGCGCGCCGCATCGATCTGGTTCTCCCGGCCGGTCGCGCTTTCCGCCTCCTTGACGATGCGGGTGTAAGTGGCAGCGAGAACCGGGTTGCGGAACAGCGCATGCGGCTCCGGCGCCACTCCGCCGGGCAGCCAGGTTTCGTAGGATGTCGGCCATTCCTTCTGGAAGAAGTCTGCCAGCCCCTTGATGGTGGCCGAGACGCGCGGCAGCATCGGATGGCCGTGTTCGGCGTAGTGGATGGCCGGCTCCAGCACGTCGCGCACGGTCATCGTGCCGTAGTCGCGCAACATCAGCATCCATCCGTCGAAGGCCCCGGGAATAACGGTGGCCAGCAAACCGTCACCGGGGATAAGGTCAAGGCCTTCGGCTTTATAGTGTTCGATCGTCGCTCCGGCCGGGGCCGAGCCCTGCGCACAGATCACCTCGACCTTGCCGGTCCTGGCCGAATAGATCAGTGCCGGCATGTCGCCGCCCGGACCCACCAAGTGAGGCTCGAGGATCTGCAGCACGAAGCCGGTTGCGACCGCCGCGTCGAAAGCATTGCCGTCCTTTTCCAGGATGCTCATGCCGACGGCAGAGGCGATCCAGTGGGTGGAAGTCACGACGCCGAAGGTGCCGAGGATCTCCGGGCGGGTGGTAAACTCAGTCATCGACTATTCCTTCAAATCTATTCTTAGGATTCCCGGGGGTCGAGCGCATCGCGCAGACCATCACCGAGAAGATTGAAACCGATCACGACCAGGAAGATCGCCGCACCCGGCCACATGGCCATCCAGGGTGCCTGATCGAGAAAGTTCTTCGCGACATTGAGCATCGAGCCCCAGCTGGGAGCGGGAGGCTGCTGGCCAAGGCCGAGGAACGAAAGGCTTGCCTCGGCGATGATCGCGGTGGCTACCGTCAGCGTCGCCTGGACGATGATCGGCGCGGTGATGTTCGGCAGGATGTAGCGCAGCATGATGTCGAGGTGGCCAAGGCCGATCGAGCGGGCACCTTCGACATAATCTTCGGTCTTGACCGCCAGCACCTGGCCGCGGGTCAGTCGAACGAAGACCGGCATGGCCGACAAGCCGATGGCGATCATCGCATTGGTGAGGCTGGGTCCGAGAAAGGCCGCGAGCGCAATCGCCATGATCAGGAAGGGCAGGGCAAGGAAGGCCTCGGTGATGCGCGAAATCACCTGATCAACCCAGCCGCCGAAATAGCCGGCGATCAGGCCAAACGGAACGCCGATGACGATGGAGATCGCAACGGAAAAAATGCCGGCCATCAGGGACGCCTGAGCGCCCCAGATCATCCGCGACAGGATATCGCGGCCGATGTCGTCGGTGCCCATCCAGTGTGCCGCCGATGGTGCCTTGCGGATCGCAGTCCAGCTGGTGGCAAGCGGATCGGCGATCGGCAAAAGCGGTGCTGCAATCGCCAAAAGGCCGAAAAACAGGATGATGCACAGGCCGACCAGAGCGCTGCGATTGGCCTTAAGCTTGCGCCAGGCACGATTGCCGCTTCTGGGTGGTGTCGCCACCACGCCCACTGTCTGTTGAAGCGCTGTCATAGGCTGGCCCTCATGCGTGGATTGAGGAGCACATAGAGCACGTCGGCGACGAGGTTCATCAGGATGAAGCCGATGGCGGTGCACAGGACGACGCCCTGCACGACGGCATAGTCGCGGTTGAACACGGCATCGACGATCAGCTTGCCGAAGCCCGGAATGGTGAAGATCTGCTCGGTGAGGACCGCGCCGGCCAGCAGTTCGCCAAACAGCAAAGCGCTGAGCGTGACGATCGGCAGCAGCGCATTGCGAAATGTGTGGCTGAGGATGACGACCCGTTCCGAAAGGCCCTTGGCGCGCGCCGTGCGAATGTAGTCGGCCTTCATCACGCCCAGCATGGCCGACCGGGTATGCCGCATCAAGGTGGCGGCGAGTGCTGTGCCCAGCACGAAGGCGGGCATTATCATGGTCTCGATCGACCGCACTGGATCGACGAAGATCGATTCATAGCCTGAGGCGGGAAGCCAGCCGAGTTTGACCGAGACCAGCAGGATCAGCATGATGCCGAGCCAGAAATTCGGAATGGAAAGACCCGACAGCGCGACGATGTTGGCGATATAGTCGACGGCGGTGTTCTTCTTGACGGCCGCCAGGATGCCCATCGGCACGCCGATGACAAAGGCGAAGATCATCGACATCACCGCCAGCTGGATGGTGACGGGCAGTTTCTCGCCGATCAGTTCCAGCACCGGCTGGTTGGTGCGCAGCGACATGCCGAAATCGCCCTGCAGGACATTGGCGATCCAGTAGCCGTATTGGTAGACGACGGGATCGTTCAGACGATATTTCTCCCGCAGGAATTCGATGACCTGCGGATCGCGCTCTTCGCCGGCCATGGCAAGGATCGGGTCGCCGGGTAACAGTTTCTGCAGCGAGAACACGAAGATTGACACGATCAGCAGCGTCGGGATGGCGACCAGCAGCCGTTTTCCGATGTAGATATGCATGGGTTTACGGTCCTGATTGCGGGAATTCCTACGGAACGACAGGCGCTCCGTAGGATAGGTGGGCGTGATCAGCCCTTCTTGACGCCTAGCAGGCGGATCATGCCGTCGGGCGAGGGCACGAAGCCGGTGACCTCTTTCTTCGTTGCCCAGATCCACGACTGGTGTCCGAGATAGATCACAGGCAGGTCCTCATTGAGGATCTTGCCGGCGGCATCGTATTTCTGCTTGCGCACGGTATCGTCGGTCGAAGCGCGTGCTTCGTTGAGCAGCGTATCGACTTCGGGATTGCAGTATTTGGTGTCGTTGATGCCGCCCTCGCAGGTGACGAACTGGTGCAGGTTGCCGTCGGGATCGACGCGGCCGGACCAATCGGAGCGGCTCAGCTGATAGTTGCCGGCGGTCTGTTCGCTGAGCAGCGTGGCAAACTCGGTGGTCTTCAGGCTGACGTCGAAGCCGGCCTCGGCCACCATCGCCTGGACGATCTGCATCATCTGCGCGGCAACCGGATTGTTGGGGATCTGCATTTCGATCGGCACCCGCTCGAAGCCGGCTTCCTTGATCAGGGCTTTCGCCTTTTCAAGATCGCGAGCCGGAACGGGCAGGTCCTCATTGAACCACGGGCTGTTCGGCGGGAATGGCTGATTGCCGCCCACGGCCGTACCTTCATAGACGACCTGGTTCAGCGCCTCGCGGTCGATGGCGAGCGAGAATGCCTGGCGCAGGCGCTTGTCCTTGCCGAACGGATTGTCGGCGCGGGCGCCATTGGCGATGTTCACATAGAGCGCCATGTAGCCGATATTGACGACGTCGGAATAGGTCAGGCTCTCGTCTGCCTTGACGGACGTCGCATCGGTCGCTGCCAGTCGCTCGATCATGTCGAGTTCGCCGGAGCGCAGGTTGGCCAGCCGCACAGTCGTGTCTGGGATCGGCAGGTAGGTCACCTTGTCGATGAACACCTTGTCCTTGTCCCAGTAATCGGCGAATTTTTCCAGCACGATACGATCTTGCTGGATGCGTTCGACGAATTTGAACGGCCCGGCGCAGACCGGCGCGGAGCCGAAATTGGCGCCGAGTTCAGCGGCAGCCTTTGGCGAGACGATCATGCCGGCACGGTCGGACAACTGGGCGAGCAGGGTGACATCCGGCGCCTTGAGCGTGAATTTAACCTCGTAGTCGCTGGTCGCTTCCACCTTTTCAACCGAGGTCAGCTCACTCTTTCGGCGCGATTCCGGCAGCGTCTTGTTGCGCTCTATGGTGGCGACTACAGCCGCCGCATTGAAGGGTGTATCGTCATGGAACTTGACGCCCTCGCGCAGCTTCATGGTCAGTTCCTTGCCGTCGGCGGACCAGGCCCATTCGGTGGCAAGCTGCGGCACGATCTTCAGGTCAGGCGAAACGTCGACCAGCTTGTCGCACATGGCAGTGTAGACGATGCGGCCGACGAAGGTGCGGGACTGGGCCGGGTCGAGCACGTCGGCATCGTCCTGCAGGCCGATGCGTAGTTCAGCCGACAGGGCGGGGCTTGCGAGCATGACGCTCGCCAATAGCAGGGTGGAAAGGCGGGGCAATATTCTCATGATGACGAAATCCTCTGGTGTGGTTTTCTGCTTTCAAGGGCCTCGCCGGTTGTTTCCCCGGCGTTGGTCGTGTCCGGCCGCAGCCGGAATCCTACTCTCAGGACACATTGCCGAGCGGGTCGCTCTCCAGGTGGTCCATGGATGTCTGGCGGACCAGTCGTTCCTGCAGCATCAGCAGGTGCTGGCGCATGGCTTCGCCGGCCTTGGCCGGATCGCGTGCCGCGATGGCGTCGATGATGGTCGCATGTTGTGCATTGGAAATGCTCATGGTGTTGGCGCTGCTGCGGGCCCGCTCGCGGATCGCCTGCCAGGCATCGTCCTGGCGCACCCGGTTGATGACGTCGAAGATCGACAGGAAAAGCTGGTTGCCGGCGGCTTGCGCGATCTGCCGGTGCAGTGCGCCGTCCCAGAGTTCCTTGGCATCGGCATCCTCGCTGGCGAGGATCTTCTGGGCGAGTTCGCGCATGATGTCGATGTCGGTGCCCTTGGCGCGAAGGGCGGCGAGTTGTGCGAGCTGCGGCTCGATCCGCAGGCGCACCTCCATGATTTCCATGAAATTGGTCCCGGCCACGATGGTCTCGAGCTGGTCGCTCCATTCGTCCGGCTTCTGGCCGACATAGGTACCGGATCCCTGCTTGCGCCAGATCGCGCCCTCGGCCTCCAGAACCTCCAGCGCCCGGCGGATTGCCCGGCGGCTTAGGCCCAGTGTTTCGCTCAGCATGCGCTCCGTCGGCAGCTTGCCGTCAGCCGCGACGTCACCATGTCGAATGAGATCCCGCAGCTTTTCCAGCGCGTAATTCGAGTTTTCCGTTGAAGGCGCAACTGGCATGATTGGTCCGAACCAATTTATGATTGGTTCAGTGAATGCCGAATTTCGACACCCGTCAAGGTATTTTTTGTGCAGAGTTTTGCGTGCACAATAATGCGGCAGCTGACGGCGCCTTTGCCAAGGACGAGCACACCCTGACCCGCGAGGGATCTTGGATGATCGGCCTGTCCATGCTGTGGAATTTTTCAGAGGTGTGCCATCTTCAGCGTTCGTCACGGCAGGCAGGATGGCCCCGGTGCCTTGCGCTATGTGTTCGATGATGGCGGTCCGCGCATCACCGGCACAACTGAAGAATGCGCCGATTGGCGCAGCGCGTCGGATTGAGCATCCGTCTGCGTTGATTTCAACGACGTGGGTAGTACCCCCCCCCCCGGCTCGCTTGGAGCCGGGGGGCGTTTGTCAGGATTCCATGGACTTGGAGAAGGGCATGACGCGCAGGCGCTTGCCGCGCGCCTTGTAAAGCGCGTTTGCGACTGCAGGCCCGACGGGAGGAACGCCGGGTTCACCGATGCCGGAAGGCGGATTGGCCGACGCCAGGATGTGCACTTCGACTTTCGGCATCGCGTCGATGCGCAGGGGTGTATAGACGTCGAAATTACCCTGATCGACCTGTCCGTCGGTCAGCGTGATCTCTTCACCCATGATCGCTCCGAGGCCAAACCCGATGCCGCCCTCGACCTGGGCGCGGACCTGGTCCGGGTTGATTGCAAGGCCGCAATCGACAGCTGCGACCACGCGTTCGACCTTGAAGCCGCCGGTGGCATCCACCGACACTTCGGCAACTTGTGCCACCACGGTGCCAAAGCTCTCGGCGACCGCCACGCCCCTGAACAGGCCCTCCCGGACGGGCTCTGCCCACCCGGCTTTTTCCGCGACCAGCTTGAGCACAACCGCATGCCTTGACTGCGGCTCAAGCAAGGAAAGCCGGAATGCGACCGGATCCTGGCCGGCTGCCTCCGCCATTTCATCCATGAATGTTTCGGCGACGAAAGCGGTGTGGGTGTTGCCAACCGAGCGCCACCACAAGATCGGCACGCCGACCTCGGTCGTGGTCAGCCCGATCGCCTGGTTCGGGATCTTATATGGCATGTTGTGCATGCCCTCGACAGAGGTCGGATCGACGCCGTTCTGGACCATGCTTTCGAACATGGTCTTGGCCATGATCGACTGGCCGACAATGTGATCGCTCATTGCAATCAATTGGCCCTTGTCGTCGAGGGCTGCCTTGACATGGTGGACGAAGAGCGGCCGATATCGTCCCGCACGCATGTCGTCTTCGCGGGTCCACTGCACCTTGACGGGCGCCTTGTAGCCGATTGCTTTCGCCACATAGACGGCCTCGACCACGATATCACCATCGAAGACGGCACGCCGGCCGAAGCTGCCGCCGGTCTTCATCACCCGCAACTTGACCTTGTCCGGTGTGATGCCGACGATCTGGCCCGCGAGCCCCTGATAAACGTCGGGGAACTGATGTCCGCCCCAGATTTCCAGGGTGCCATCGTCGTTCATGCGCGCCACGGCATTCAGCGGTTCCATCGGTGCATGTGAGAGATAGGGGAACTCGTAGGTCGATTCGACCACCTTGGCGGCGGACGCAAAGCCGGCATCCACATCACCATCCTTGCGTGCCATGGCGGCTGGCACTTTTGTGGCGGTCTCCTTGTAGCTGGCGAACAGCTCGACAGTGCCGCGCTTTTCGGCGGCGCTGTCGTCCCATTCCACGGTGACTGCCTCGCGGCCCTTGATGGCGGCCCACATGTGTTCCGCCACGACGGCGACGCCGCGTGGGGTCTCGACGACATCGACAACACCCTTGATCGCACGGGCCGCTGCCGCGTCGAACGACTTGACCTTCGCGCCAAACAGCGGCGGATGGATCATCACCGCGGTCAGCATCCCGGGAAGCTTGACGTCCAGGGTGTACTGCTCCGTACCGTTTGCCTTGCGGGCACTGTCGAAACGCTTCAGGCTTTCATTGCCGATAAGTTTCCAGTCAGCTGGCTGCTTGAGCACGACACTGGCGGGAACCGGCATTGTTGCCGCCTTGGCAGCAAGCGCGCCGAAGCCACTTTCCTTGCCGGACGCATGCTTGAGCACGCCATTTTCCACCGTGATCTCGGATGCGGGCACGCTCCATTCAGCCGCCGCTGCCGCAACCAGCATGGCGCGGGTCGCCGCACCTGCCTGGCGATAGCGGTCCCAGGACGTGAACATCGAGGTCGAGCCACCGGTGCCCTGCAGCGCGCCGCCGAAGGCGATGTTCCCATAGGACTTGACGTCCCCGGCAGCCCCGACGACCTCGATCGTCGACCAATCCGCGTCGAGCTCTTCTGCGACCAGGGTGCCGATACCGTTATAGGAACCCTGTCCCATTTCGAATTGCGACGACAGGACGGTGACCTTGCCGTCTGCGTCGATCAGCACATAGGGACTGAATGCGTTGGCGGTCTTGCCGCTGCTGTCCGTTGCCGCTTCGGCCGGAATAGCCTCGAGAACGCGAAAGCCGACGGCCAGGCCACCGGCCGTCGCCAGTGCGCCGAGCAGAAAATTGCGGCGCGACACCGCCTGCTGCACTGGGTTGGCGAATTTGTTCATCAGGTTCGGGATCATAGCTCAAGCCTCCAGTCGTCTTGCGGCTTCGTGAATGCCTGCTCGGATTCTCTGATAGGTGGCGCACCGACAGAGATTGCCGGCCATCGCGCCATCGATGTCTTCATCGGTCGGCTTTGGATTGTTCGCCAGAAGGTCGGTGGCGGACATGATCTGTCCGGACTGACAGTAGCCGCATTGTGGCACGTCCAGATCTGCCCAGACGGATTGCACCGTCTCAGCAACCTTGCCCTTCAGGCCTTCTATCGTCGTGATCTTTGAATCGCCGACATCGCCGACAAAGGTCTGGCAGGACCGGACCGGCGAACCGTCCAGATGAACGGTACAGGCGCCACACTGGGCCATGCCGCATCCAAACTTCGTGCCTGTAAGGCCGACGAGATCGCGGATTGCCCAAAGCAGAGGCATGTCGGCATCCGCGTCGACCTCATGTGTGATGTCATTGATTGTCAGCTTTATCATCATCTACTCCCGTGATTTATGGGCATGGACGGTCGTGCAAAGACACGACTTAAACTCCATTTTACCTGATCTGCATGAATGCCAGTAGGTTCGATCCTCTTGGATGATTGCATGATCCTCTGAATGTGGATCGGACATCGGTTTGATCGCAGGGGCAGGTTCGATGTTCGGTCGAGCCTCTCGAAGCGCCTCCTCGAGGGTGTTCTCTGCATCGATATGATCCGGGGACGGCTTTGGCTGCACGCTCCATTGCGGTCATTGTGATCAACTGAGCCGGCTCGCGAAATCAGGATGCCTCCGAGGATACCAGACATTCGTGGTCCAGGCGACGCCAACGGCACCGACGATCGCAAATGTGATCGACTTTGCGGAGTCACTGCGCAGCGTTTGTCGGTCGTCCTGCCCGCAGGCCGGGTCGATAACTGGGAGCTACCCCGGCGCGTGTAGCCAACGTGAAGACCTTTCACCAACGCCGCAGATGCAGGCTCCGGCGAAACATTGGACGAGTTCGCCCCGTGGGAGTAGGCTGGCACGATCATGCATGCTGACAATGGGGACTCCAGGGGATTGGGGGGACGGCCATGCTATCGACAAGACCCACGGATCCGGGATCTGCGGCGGAAATGCCGGGCACCGATGACGTTCGAGCGCAACTGGAACGCATCCTCTCAAGTCCGGAGTTTCCGTGCGCGGGACGGGCGCCGGCATTTCTGCGCTATGTGGTGGACGAGACGCTTGCCGGTCGCGCCAGTCGCATCAAGGGCTACTCCATAGCGATAGAGGTGTTCGGACGCGACCAGACGTTCACGCAGGATGATCCCGTCGTCAGGATCGAGGCGGGGCGCTTGCGGCGCTCCCTTGAGCGCTACTACCTGGTTGAAGGGGACTGCGATCCCGTCCGGATCGACATTCCCAAGGGCGGCTACGCACCGGTATTTTCGTGGAACCAGACGGTTGTGGATGCAGAGGAGCAGCCAATACCTGCGCGCCTCGAACCGACGCCTGTCGCTGGGCGATGGTCTGCACAAAGCCTGGCGCTTGCCGGTGCAACAGCCCTGCTGGCTGCATGCCTGTACTGGATAGTGTCCGCGTCCTGGGTCACGGGCGGCCAGCGACCGGGCCAGATAGCGGGTCAGGTATCTGAGGAAGCTCCGGCCCAAGTGGTGGGTCAACCGACGTCTCAGTCCATGGGCAGTTCGGGCCGTCCACTGACCGAAGCCGTGCATGGCATGCCGACACTCGCGGTTGTCCCATTCACCAATCTCGACGGGGGATTGGATGCGCGACTATTTTCACTTGGCCTGACAGAAGAGCTGCTGACCGCGCTTCCCCGCTTCAGGGAGATCAAGGTGTTCGGGGGCGAGACATCGAATGGGTTCGCCGCAGACGTTGATGTCTCTTCTTTTCGAACGGAGCTTGGAGCCCGCTACCTGCTTGCAGGCGGTGTCAGAGCCTCATCCGGCCGTTTGCGTGTGACGGCCCGTCTGCTTGCCACGGCAGACGGAGAGATCCTCTGGTCTAAAGCCTATGACGAAGCTCTAGTTTCGGCCGATCGCCTCTCTGTCCAGCGGGAGGTCGCAAGGCGGATTGCGACGGCGATCGCACAGCCTTACGGAATCATGATGCAGGTAGATGCGGCAAAGTGGTCTCCTGCCGATCCTGATGCCAACACATGCATGCTTGGGTTTTATGCCTATCGTTCTGAGCCGAGTGCCGAGGCGCATGCGGGCCAAAGGGATTGCCTGAAAGCCACGGTCGCGCAGCACCCGACCCACGCCAGCGCATGGGCTATGCTCTCGATCATCTATCTTGACGAGGCCCGGTTCAAATTCAATGTCGAGCACGGGGTCAGGCCACCGACAGAACGGGCGCTGATCGCCGCCAGGCGCGCAACTCAACTCGACGGCAACAATACACGGGCACTGCAGGCATTGATGATGGCCCTGTTTTCCGACAGGGAGCCGGGCGAGGCGCTGCGCGTTGGCGAACAAGCCCTGGGCACCAACCCGGATGACACGGAGTTGATCGGAGAATTCGGCACGACCCTGGCGCTGGCCGGTCAGTGGCGACGCGGAGCGGACCTGCTTGACCAGGCAATCGCTCTCAATCCAGCTGCCCGCGGCGATTATCACGGGATGCGCGCGCTTGCTGCCTATATGCTGGATGACAAAGAGATCGCCGTCCGGGAGATCGGCAGGGCGAACAGGCAGAAGTCCCCCTTTTTTCATGTGGTGGCGGCGGTCGTCTATGCGCAGGCGGGGATGATCGAAAAGGCTCGATTTGAGGGGCAGATCTTGGCGTCGAACTATCCTGATTTCCTCGCCGGTATCGATGCCGAATTCATCGGGCGCAATCTCCAGCCTGATGATCGCTTCCGGCTGTTGGCAGGTCTTCGCACCGCCGGCCTGCCGCTTCCACAGGAGGCCGCGGACGCGGTGGACCCGTCAGGGCAGCTGCCGCGCTGAGATTTGAACCGGATAGCCAGGATGTGTGTGAGGGAGGCTATCGCCCCCCCTTTGCGGCATGTGAGGAGACCAAAGAATGAACCGGGGCTCGGTCGGGACCGTATACGCGGTGCTTTTTGCAGGGCAGACCGCTGCGGCAACCGCCCTGTTCTGGATCGTCTTTCCCTGGTTCCATCAGGTGATCACGCATATTGGCGAAAAGCACGAACTGCGGCTCTCGCAGCATGTCGCGATCATCGCCTGTGCGGCGCTGCTGCATGGTTTCTACTGGACACGCTTGCGATGGGTCCCCGTTGTCGCGCCGTGTCAGAACGTGGTGCTGGCACACCTGTGCTCGTTCTGCAGCCGAGTGAGCTTCTTCTTTGGCGGCGCGTTGTTTTCGACTCTGTTCTTTCGGCACTTGCCCGAACTGGACGCACTGCCTTCCTTTGGTCGGTTGGTGCTGGGTGTGATCGAGATTTTGACGGTGTTGTTTGCGCTTTTTTGCTATTCGCAGGACCTCGATCGTCTCGCCAAGGCCTTCGAAGAGCCACCAAATCCGATCGGGCAATAGCATGAGGACTGGAGGACGAAGAGACTGCGGTTTGGGCTCGACCTTATTCGGAAACGCTCGTCACCTTGAGCGAGGAACCATTGGCGTTCGAAGCGCGCGGCCAAAGGACTGCGGCGAGCAGCAGGGCGTAGAGCAAAGCTCCTCCGACATAGACGATACGCGTGGCGAAGGCTTCCCCCGCGCTTCCCGGCAGGGGGGATACGCCCAATCCGAAGATCGTCAGGAAGATGGTC
This sequence comes from Rhizobium sp. SL42, assembly GCF_021729845.1. Lineage (NCBI taxonomy): Bacteria > Pseudomonadati > Pseudomonadota > Alphaproteobacteria > Hyphomicrobiales > Rhizobiaceae > Rhizobium > Rhizobium sp. SL42. The sequence goes on along the minus strand of NZ_CP063398.1, from coordinate 7,553 downwards.
AAGGCGCCGGCATACATCTTGGCGTCGGCCGACTGCGCAGCCGCCCGGCCTCCCAGAACAAGCGCTGTGATCAGGACGATGACGAAGACCGTCAAAAGGCTCGGGCGCAGGCTGAGCAGCGCATAGGCAAGGCTGGCGAGAAGTCCGCCGAGCAGATTGACAAGCACCATGCCGAAAGCGGCCCGTGTACTGCTGGCCATGTCGAGTTGGCCTAGCAGAGAAGCCACCGTGATGGGTATGACTGCGGCGGCGGTCAGATTGTTGCTGGTCAGGCAGATGACGACGGATGCCAGCAGGATGGCCGTGTTGGCAAGCGCACGCCTTAAATCAGGCGGTCGGTCGTCCGCCGTTGCCTCTTCATCATCCGGCCCATGCGGTTCCGGCAGCATCGCATAGGCAAGCCACATCAGGACAGTGCCGGACAATACCCCGGTGATCAGGATGGAAAGTATGGATCCGGCGAGCTGATTGTTCAGGATGGCAAACAGCGGCACGATGATCGCAACGACCTGGATCAGGAAAATCGCGGGTCCGCCTTTTCCGGTCGATTGCACCGCAAAGCAGATAAAATAGGTAAGCCCAAGCAGAAGCAGGAATGGCACCGGCCGGTCACCCAGCACGGCGCTCAGCAGCAGCATCGCAATCCCCGCGACAAGGATCACCAGCGCGGCCCCGATCGTCTTTGCAATCGGCGCGGGTCGCGCGCCGGAAAGCAGGAACTGGGCGGCAAACAGAGGACCTAGAAAGGGCATGACCGCGCCAAAGTACAGCGCCGCCGTGAAGCCGGTCGCGACCGCCAGCGCCACCCGCAATCCCATCCGGGTTTGCGCCAGGCGGTCATGGGCCGGATCAATTGACATAGGACAAGACCGACAGGATGCGGATCCGAAGCCAACCCCAGGCATTGGTCAAGGGGTTGTCGCCGGTGAAAATGACAACGGTTGTTTGCGCGCCGTACCGCAGGCCGCCTTTTGGCCGATCCGCCTCGGTCATGACCAGGCGGACGGGAAACCGTTGGGCTTGTCTCACCCAGCCACTGTCATTCTGGATTTTCGGCAGGCCGGTATTCGGGTCCGTGTTGCCTTGCGACACACCGAAGCCGACGCTTTCGACCGTTGCCGGGAAAACACGGCCGGGAAGGGCATCGAACAGGACCTCTGCCCTGTTGCCGACGGAAACTCTTTCGAGGCTGTTTTCCTTGAAGGCCGCGTTGATCCAGATGGTGCCGACATCGATGAAAGTCATGGCCGATTGTCCGACCGATACGACCTTGCCGACCGTCAGTTGCAGGTTGGTGACGACGCCCGCCGAAGGCGCCCGGATGATCGTCCGGACCAGGTCGAGCCTGGCCTTTTCCAGTCCTGCCAGCGCTGCCCGCAGCTGCGGATTGTCATTGCCTGATGGTCCGAGCAGTTCCTTTGCCTTGGCCAGTTCCGCCTCGGCTGCGATGACGGAGGCCTCGGCCTGATCATAGGCGGATTTGGCAGCATCGTAACGCGCCTGCGAATAGACGCCGCGTTTGACCAGTTCCGATGCCCTTGCATACTGATCGCGCAGGTTGTCGCGGTCCACCCTGACCTGCACGAGCTTGGCCTGTGCCGCATCGACCGTCGCGGTGGATGCGCCGATCGACTGGCCTGCACTGGCCAGGGCGGCCTCAGCTTCTCTGACGGCCAGCTCGTATCGCTCGGGATCGATGCGGAACAGGACCTGACCGGCCTCCACCTTCATGTTGTCGGTTATGCCCACCTCGACGATGCGCCCCGCGACTTCGGCCGCGATGCCGACGACATAGGCCTGGACATAGGCTTGGGACGTCGATGGCGTCCGGCGTTCCATGAAAACCGACAGGCCGAACAATGCCAGCGCCATCAGGATGACGGTCAGGGCGATCCTGCGCAGGGGATTTTGTGGGGCCGCCGACGGATCCGGCTCGTTGATGGCATCTGAAACCACTGTGTTCTGTCCTTCGGAATTATACTCTGTTGGATGAAACCGTCAGAAGGGTTGAGCCGCGGCCGGCTGTCCTGTCAGGCGCAGCTAGATCTCAACGGATCACCGGGAACCCCGCACGGGCGGGTGGCGCAGTTGGACCACTTTGGCTTTGACGAGAGCGTCTTCTATTTCCTTGGCGAGTTCTGCGATCAGTTGCCGGTATTCGGTACATCGTCTGGCTGCGAGCGGATCCGATGATGCTTCCCATTTGTCCAATTCGGTCTGGGCTTCGGCAAGGTCCCGGCAGATCTCGAAGAAGATGTGGTCCCAGGACGCACGTTCAACGATTGCCTCGGCGTTGATGGGAAACCGCAGCCTGACTGCAGCAGCAATGTGCTCATCCATGGTCCGCGTCCCCTCAGGCTCGACACTCCGGCGCAAGGTGCATTTACAGTTTCATGATCGACCATGCGGCAGGCTTCGTGCAGTAGGATACCGTAACATACGGGATGCAGGCGTTTCGAACGACGCGGGAAAAGCGGGTGTTCTGAACTCGGACTCGATAGGCATGCCTCCCGGCGGCCACATCGATCTCCGGACTGAGCGACCAGATCTTGCATGAAAGAGGGCGAAAATCATCGAGGAACACGGGGCTTTGTCACCCGAGGCCGTGCTTTTCCCCTTCCCAACTGCCCGTAACCTACCCGATGCTACGGGCAAGCGCCTCGTCGTTGGAATAGATTTTCCTTGGATCTGCCGCTTGCTGCCACGGCCTGCGGACAAGGGAGCATGCGACATTGCCGAGAGCAACATATTCGATCGCACAGCAAACAGATGGCGGCTCCCGCGGCGTCCTTCGCTGTCTGCTTGTCTGCCTGATGCTGGTCGTTCTCATGGGGTGTGGTGGTCGCCCGAAGAATGTCCTGACGCCCGTTGCGGACACCGAGGCGCAATCGTCCCGGGTCAACCTGATGGTCACCACGATGCGCAGCCGGTCGATGGTGAAGGGGGAGATGTTCACCGGCGAGCGCGCAATGCAACCGGCCTTTGCCGATATCACCGTGTCAATCCCGCCTGCAGGCGTCCGAAAGGTCGGGGAAGTTGCCTGGCCGCGCAAGCTTCCGGCCAATCCGGCAACCGATTTTGCGACCTTGAAGGCTGAAGAGATCGATCGTGACGATGCCAGGACGTGGCTCAACGCAGCCGTCAGGAAGAGCGGTGACGGCAGCGTGCTTGTCTTCATCCATGGGTTCAACAACCGCTTTGAAGATTCCGTCTACCGTTTTGCCCAGATCGTCGAAGATTCCGGGGTCCGCAGTGCGCCCGTGCTGGTGACCTGGCCGTCGCGCGGCAGCGTTTTCGCCTATGGATATGACAGGGAGAGCACGAACTATACCCGCAACGCTCTGGAAACGCTCCTGCAGTATCTCGGCAGGGATCCGCAGGTGAAGGAAGTGTCCATCCTCGCCCATTCCATGGGCAACTGGCTGGCGCTGGAGGCACTTCGCCAGATGGCGATCCGCAATGGCCGCCTTCCGGCCAAGTTCGAGAACGTGATGCTCGCTTCGCCGGACGTGGATGTCGATATCTTTCGCCAGCAGATCGCCGACATGGGAGAGGCGCGTCCCCGGTTTACACTGTTTGTCTCCCGCGACGATCGCGCACTGGCGCTATCGCGCAGGGTCTGGGGTGATGTCGCCAGGCTGGGTGCGATCGATCCCGAGCAGCCTCCATTCAAGAAGGAACTCTCGGACAACAAGATCACGGTGATCGACCTGACCAAGGTCAAGGCGGGCGACAGGCTTCATCACGGCAAGTTCGCGGAATCGCCGGAAGTCGTGCGCCTCATCGGCGCCAGAATTTCCGAAGGCCAGCCACTGACCGACAGCAAGGTGGGGCTGGGCGATACGCTTCTTGCCGCAACGACGGGGACTGCTGCCGCTGCCGGCAATGTCGCAGGCCTGATCCTGGCTGCGCCGGTTGCGGTCATCGATGCGGATACGAGAGACAACTATGCCGGAAATGTCACCGGTCTCTTCGGTCCCGGCGGCACGCCGGCCAGGAAACCGGACTGCGAACCGGGCGAGAGAGGGGAGCGGGGGCAAAGCGGCTGCGCGCGGTAGTGTCGGCCAGACTGCCGGGCGTCTGGCCACCGTTCTGCAGGGGCCGGCGCAGGCAGCAGACACTGCTTAAATATGATAACTCAGGGAGACGTTCCATGGACTTTACCGTTATTGACGCTGCGCTGGTGGGTAAACTTCTTCTCATGCTTCTGATCGGCATGGGGCCGAAAATCGCACTTGTGCCATTTCTGGAGAAGACACACGCTTTTGACGCGGAAACCAAGGCCCGCATCGGCCGCAAGATGGTTCTGACCGCCCTGGTCACGGCTCTGATCCTGTTTGCCACGGGCGCTTTTCTCATGCGGCTCCTGCACATCACCGGCGGGGCTGTCGCTGTGGCCGGGGGCATTATCCTTGCATTGATTGCGATCAAGATGGCGGCAGGACCGACGGAGAAGCCGCATGACGAACTGACGGCGCCTGTCGATCCGGACAAGCTTGCGGTTTTTCCGCTTGCGGTACCCTACCTGCTCAACCCCGTTGGCATCACGGTCGTCATCCTCGCCTCCGGGGAAGTCGTCTCGGTTGCCAGTGCCGTCGTTGTCGCCGTGCTGATTCTGGTCGTGGGAGCTCTGGACTATCTCGTGTTTACCAATATCGACACGCTCGCCAAACGCATGAAACCGGCGACGATGGTGGTCTCGGAGGTCGTCTTCGGCATACTTCTGACTGCCGTTGCCGTGCAATTGATCGTTAGCGGACTGGGCAACCTTGGAATTATTACGCCCAATATTGCACATTGATCAGGGATTCCTGGTCGGACGTTATGCTGTCCGCCATTGTCATCGCCCACAACCCGCCCCCCGGCGGCTTGGCCCCCTTCATACGCAGCAAAATGCCGCCCCTTCGGCTGAAGGGACGGCATTTGCTTGTGCTTTGTTGCGTGTGTGTGTGTGCCGTTTGGCAGCGGCAGTGTGTATCGGCGCGGCTTTCGCCGCGCCGGTTGTGATCAGAGATCCTGGTAGGCGGAGATGATCGCTGCGACCTGTTCGTCGTTCAGGGCCTGGATCTGCGTGGAGGTGAAGGCCTGCAGCTGGTCGCTTGCCAGGCTGTCGATGTCGTCGGTCGACAGGCCGGCCAGCGCCTTGACGTTGATCGCTGCGATCTCGTCGGTGCTGAAGGTTGCGATCTCGTCGGTCGACAGGGCCGAGATGGCGGCCGAGCCGAGGGCGGCGATCTGGGTCGAGGTCAGGGCTGCGACCTGATCCGAACCGAGCGCTTCGATCTGGGCCGAGGACAGGGCGCCGACCGTCTTGGTTCCCAGCGAACCGATCTGGTCCGTGGTCAGGGCCGCGACCGTATCGGTGGTCAGCCCGGCGATCTGCGTCGTGCTCAGGGCACCGATCTGGCCGGAGGTCAGGACGGCAACCTGATCGGTCGAAAGCGCGCTGATCTGGCTGGAGCTCAGGGCCACGACCTGGGTCGTGGTCAGGGCCACCACCTGGTCGGTGTCGAGAGCGGCCACCTGATCGGTCGACAGGCCTGCCAGCGCCTTGACGTTGATCGCGGCGATCTCGTCAGTGGCAAACAGGGCGATGTCGTCCGTGCTGAGCGCGCCGATGGCAACCGAGCCGAGGGCCGCGACCTGGGTCGAGGTCAGGGCTGCGACCTGGTCGGTGCTGAGCGCATCGACCTGGGTCGAGGTCAGGGCGCCGGCTGTCTTCGAGGTCAGCGACACGACCTGGTCGGTGGTCAGGGCTGCGACCTGGTCGGTCGACAGGCCGGCAACCTGGGTGGTGCTGAGGGCTGCGATCTGGCCGGAGGTCAGGACGACGACCTGGTCGGTGGTCAGGGCGCCGATCTGGCCGGAGCTCAGTCCGAGGACCTGAGCCGTGGTCAGGGCTGCGACCTGATCGGTTTCGAGGATCGCCACCGCGTCGGTCGACAGACCGGACAGTGCCTTGACGTTGATCGCTGCGATCTCGGCGGTCGAGAAGGTGACGATGTCGTCGGTCGACAGCGCCGCCAGGTCTTCCGAGCCGAAGGCCGCGATCTGGGCCGAGGACAGGGCTTCGACCTGATCGGAGCTCATCGCCTCGAGCTGGGCCGAGGTCAGGGCGCCGACAGCCTTGGAGGTCAGCTGGGTCACCTGGTCGGTGGTCAGGGCCGCGACATTGTCGGTCGAGAGGCCGGCGACCTGGGTCGAGCTGAGCGCGCCGATCTGGGCCGAGGTCAGGACGACGACCTGGTCGGTGGTCAGGGCGCCGATCTGGCCGGAGCTCAGGGCCACGACCTGGGCCGTGGTCAGAGCCGCAACCTGGTCGGTTTCCATCGCCGCCACGGCGTCGGTGGACAGGCCCGCCAGCGCCTTGACGCTGATGGCGGCGACTTCATTGGCCTCGAAGAGGACGATGTCGTCAGAGCTCAGCACGCTGAGGGCGGCCGAACCGAGCGCGCCGATCTGCGACGAGGTCAGAGCCTGGATCTGGTCAGAGGTCAGGGCATCGACCTGGGTCGAGGTCAGGGCGGCTGCCGTCTTCGAGGTCAGGGCGACGACCTGGTCGGTCGACAGGGCGGCGACCTGGTCGGTCGACAGGACGGCAACCTGGGTGGAGCTGAGCGCTGCGATCTGGGCCGAGGTCAGGACGACGACCTGGTCGGTGGTCAGGGCCTGGATCTGGGTCGACTTCAGGGCTGCGACCTGGGCTGTCGTCATGGCGGCGACCTGGTCGGTCTCGAGCACGGCGACGGCGTCGGTGGACAGGGCCGCCAGCGCCTTGACGCTGATGGCGGCGACTTCATTGGCCTCGAAGAGGACGATGTCGTCGGAGCTCAGCACGCCGATGGCAGCCGAACCGAGGGCCGAGATCTGCGACGAGGTCAAAGCCGTGATCTGGTCCGAGGTCAGGGCATCGACCTGGGTCGAGGTCAGGGCGGCTGCCGTCTTCGAGGTCAGGGCGACGACCTGGTCGGTGGTGAGGGCAGCGACCTGGTCGGTCGACAGGCCCGATACCTGGGTCGAGCTCAGCGCCGCGATCTGGCCCGAGCTCAGCACGACGACCTGGTCGGTGGTGAGCGCCGAGATCTGGCTGGACTTCAGCACGGCGACCTGGGCCGTGGTCAAGGCCGCAACCTGGTCGGTTTCGAGGATTGCGACGGCATCGGTGGTCAGACCCGACAGGGCCTTGACGCTGATGGCGGCGATCTCGTCGGTCGAGAAGGTGGCGATCTCGTCGGTCGACAGGGCGGCCAGGTCTTCAGAGCCGAGCGCGGCGATCTGGGCCGACGACAGGGCTTCGACCTGTTCGGAGCTGAGTGCCGCGATCTGGTCCGTCGACAGGGCTGCCACGGTCTTCGAGGTCAGCTGGCTGATCTGGTCGGTGGTCAGGACCGCGACATTGTCGGTCGAAAGGCCCGCAACCTGGGTCGAGCTCAGCGCTGCGATCTGCGCCGAGGTCAAAACCACGACCTGGTCCGTCGTCAGCGCACCGATCTGCGTCGACTTCAGAGCCGCAACCTGACCCGTCGTCAAGGCCGCAACCTGGTCCGTGTCGA